>JBKKBZ010000055.1:0-38237 GCA_046713235.1 Actinomycetota bacterium
GGGGGGGGGCGCCCCCCACCCCTTCTCGCGGGGGGGGCGGTGCCCCCCCCCCCCCCCCCGGCCCGACGAACGGTTGCGTGCTATCCGCGCCTGCGGCGCATCCTCACCGTCAGCGCACTCGACATGGCGAGCATCGCCACGGCGGGGAAGGCCCCGCCGAAACCGGTTGCCGGGAGTCTCACCCCGCGAACGACCGTGCGCGGCTTGGTCACCGGGTTGGTGCCGCCCGATGTCGAGAAGCGGTAGGCCTGTACGCCACGACCGAACGTCGCTGCAATGAGGGTGTTCGGGTCGCCGGGCTTGAGCTGAACCGACAGCACCGGCACCGCCGGCAATCCCTTGTCGAGTGCGGCCCAGGTGCTGCCGTTCTGGTCCCTGGACATGAACACGCCGACCTTCGTGGCCACGATTACCTGGCTTCCTCGAAGCTCGATCGCGTACGCCGGCGTGTCCGGCAGGTTGCCGGAGATGCTCGTGAACGTCTTGCCGGCGTCTGTGGACTTCCAGACGTTGCCGCGTCCGATCTTCGTGTTCTTGTCGCCGAAGGACCCCGGTGGCCGCCACTCGCGGTTTTCATACCCGCCGAGAGCGACGTAGATAGTCTTGGGGTCGCTCGGGTCCATGACGATCTCGCTGACCTGGCGCTCGGGAAGACCGACCGCATCGGCGATGTGCCAGCCCTTGGAGGTCATCCTCTCGGGTGCTTCGGTTCCACCCACGTTCGTCGCGATGCCGCTTCCGTAGACGGTAGACGTATTCATGACGCTGCACGGTCCGCAGTACCCGATGTAGGCGGAGTCGCCGCGGAGTTCCGTCGCCGTCGCCCGATGCACGGCTCCGGGGTAGTCCTCCAATGGGTCATCCGGCGGGCCCTGGCCCGGCCGCTCGCTGGTGCCGAGGTGGAACACCTCGAACCAGCTGCAGCTCAGGGTCTGGGATGCGAGGCCGCCGGGGGCATCGATCGAGGTACACGTGTTCACGCCTTTCTCGGTCTCCACGACCTCGGGGCCGGCCGTCATCAAGTGGTTGGCGTCGGTCGGGTCCATGACGAACGGGTTACTGAACTGCCCGGCCGAGATCGGCGGCGTCTGCTCCCTCCAGGTGACGCCGCCGTCGGACGTTGAGCGCATCGAACCGCCCGGGGTCTCTCCCCAGGCGATGTTGCTGTCGTTCGGATCCACGGCCACGTAGAAACCGTCGCCGCCGAAGGCCATGTACTGCTTGCCGGTCGCCGGATCGATGAACGCCGTGCCGTTGTCCTGGAGGCCGAACCAGATCTTTCCGTCCTTCGCGGCCCGGGCGTGGTAAGGCAGCAGTGTGTAGAAGCCGTCGTTCGATCCAAGACCCCAGTCTTCCTGGTTGAACTCGGCGTCGCCGGCGGCCGCGTGCTGGGTGTAGATGCCTCCGTCGTTGCCGACTACCAGCGTGACGCCGCCCTGCCCGTCCGGGATGAACTCGACCGCGTGCTGGTCGGGGTGCGTGGTCGTCAGGGCACCTAGGGCCGGACGGCCCGTCGGACAGAACGGCAGACCGGTGCTGATGAACATGCACGACTCACCGGCGAAGTACCGGCCGATGACCTTGAACGACGAGCGGCCGTTCTGCGCCTGGTCGGTGAACTCGTTCTGCCACACTTCTTCCAGGCCGAACAGAAGACGTGTTGGAACGCCGTTGTCGTCCTGGCGGGTGGGGTCCGGGGAGATCCACTGGTTGTACCAAGCCTGCGCGCCGGGGTTGTACAGGCTCGCCGCCGCGAGAGGGCCCTGCAGCGTCGTTCCGGTGGTGGGGTTGTAGGCGATCTGCTCGGTGTTGGCCATCTCGCTCCACGTTGCGCCGAAGTCCTCGGATACGTAGATGCCGTTGATCACCGTGGTCATGGCGCCCGGCCAGGCCTCTTCGGGAACGTCGATCGTCGGGGGCCCGCCCCGGAACAGGATCGCGTCCTGAACGATCGCGTACACGATGTCGTGGTTCTGCTCGGGTCCCACCGCTGCACCGAATTCGGTTCGTCCAATCCGATTTTGCGGAGCGAAGCCGTCGCCGTCGAGCCTCTTGAAGGTGCCCGGTCTCCCGGTGTCGGAGGCGTAGAGTCCGTTCCAGGGTCCTTCCTTGAGCTTCGAGTTCTGCGGGAACGGGCGAGCCCCGGCGCGATAACCGATGACGGCCAGCACCTTGCCGCCGTCGGCGTCGGTGGTGCCGCCCGGCTCCTGCACGACGACGTCGGTCACGATGTTGGCAAAGATGCAGCGGTCGTTGTCGGTCTTGCCGGTGCACTCGTCCGTCGGCAGCGCCACGTTGGTGTAGCTCTTGCCGGCGTCGTCGGTCCGGAACAGTCCCTTGCTCGTCGCCGCGTACGCGATGTTGGGGCTGGAGTTGTCCACGGCGACACGGAAGGAGAGGGCGCCGTCGGGAACCCCGCGCGCTTTCTGCCAGGTGCGTCCGAGGTCGGTGGTGCGGAAGGCGCCGACTCCCGTCCGCGAGAGGCCGGCCATCAGCGGTTCCCCGCTGATCACTAGGAGCGCGCCGCCGTCGGCCGGGGTCCACGCTACGGCGCCGACTACCGGCGCCGGCAGGCTGTCGCTGATTGAAGTCCAGTTCTTTCCGAGGTCGGTGGACATCCACACGCCGCTGGTGCCGAGCGCGGCGAACAGGCGCTTGCCGACCGGGTCGTAGTCGAGGCTGTCCACGCGGCCGCTAACTTCGGCAAGTCCCGTACCACTGGTGCCGAAGCGCTCGTCATTTGAAAGCAGCGGTCCCTTGCCGGCCGGCTGCCAACCGCCGCCGGCCCCCGAGACGGCCGGAGCCGCCGCGATCATGGCCGCACGCTGCTCGAGGGCGGCCCGGTAAAGCGCTGCAGGATTCGCGCCGGCGGGAGCGGCCTCCGACGCCAGCATCTGGCCGTCGCGCAGAGCGATCTCGCGCATCGACTCGGGGTGCTTGACGCGGACGCAGAGCGAGCCTGCCCCCGATGTGCGATCGAGGTCGTTCAAAGCCTTGGTGAGCCGCGGGTTACCCGAGGTGCTTGCGCGCTCGGCCGTGAGCGGCTGGTATCCGGCCGGGCAGCCGGCAGCCGGCGAGGGCTGTGCCGGCGCAACCGCGGCCATGGCAAGAGGAACGGCCGCCGCCGCTAGGGCGACGGTGAGTCGTCGAGTGCGTGGTCCGAACATGGCAACCTCCGGTCGAGGGCGGATTGGTTGGGTCGCTGATGGCCCCCTTAGGCCTCTCCGCCCGGTTCGCACATGAAAAGGTAGGTCCGCCGGCGCTCCAGCGCAACCACGGCTAAGGAATTCGCCGTCGCCGGGCGTCAAACCTGCGAGAAGGAGATCGCCCTTCCGCTTTGCGGAGAAGCTCGCTTTCAGATTTGTGGGGACATCCATATGTTCGCCCGACGTGGCCCAGTAGGGGAGCCAACGCACCGCTACACTGGGCTTCGCTGAAGGGCGGCGAACGGTACCCCTCGTCGAGGGGACCGGAACGGGGAGGGCCCACCGTTGGAGGATTCCACGCGTCCCCCGGGTCGGGGTGAGCGACCAAGTGACCGGGAGCCGATGGCCGTCGCGCTGATCGGCGCCGGCCGGGTGGGAAGGGCGGTGGGGCGCGCCTTGGTGGCCCACGGCCACACGATCACCGGCGTGACCGCCGGCTCGCTCGAGGGTGCGAGGCGCGCCGCGGCGGACCTGAACGCCCCCGGGACGACCATCGAGGCGGCGGTGCGCGAGGTAGATCTGGTCGTGATCGCCGTTCCCGACGACGTCCTCGCCCAGGTCGTGGAAAGAGTGGGGACCGAGATCGGCGTGGATACCACGGTGATCCACACCAGCGGCCGTAGCGGAGCTGCCGTGCTTGCTCCTTGCGGTTCCCGGGTGGCGGCGATCCATCCGGCCCGGCCCATCGCCGGAGAGACGGACTCGCTCGGAGGCGTCCGATTCGGCGTGACCTGCTCAGACGATTTCTGGCCGTCCGCCGTGTGGCTCGTCGAACAGCTTGGGGGTACCGCGGTGCGCATCGCCGAGCAGGACCGCGCTCTCTACCACGCCGCCCTCGTCATCGCTTCCAACTTCGTCGTTGGTCTCGCCGGCGACGCGATCGATCTGGTCAAGAGCGAGATCGTCGTCCCGCTGCTTCGCGCGGCGCTCGACAACATCGAGGCATTCGGTCCCGACGCGGCGCTCACCGGGCCGGTGGTACGCGGTGACGCGGGAACCATTCGGGCTCACCTCGAGGCGATCGACGCGAGTGCTCCCGAGCTTCGCGACGCCTACGTCGCGAACTCCCGCCGTCTTCTTGCTCGCGCGCTCGCGGCCGGCCGCATCGACGAGGTTGCGGCGACGGCCATCCGAGAAGCGCTGGGGGAGGGCCGGCGATGATTCGCATCGTCGAGTCCATCCTGGAGTTGCGAGTCGGGCTCGACGCCGAGCGAGCGGCCGGCCTTGTGGTCGGCTTCGTCCCCACGATGGGTGCCCTGCACGCGGGACACCTGTCGCTGGTACGCCGCGCGCGCGCGGAATGTGATGTCGTCGTGGTCAGCATCTTCGTCAACCCGTTGCAGTTCGGACCGAACGAAGACTTCGACGCGTACCCACGAAGTTGGGAGACCGATCTGGCGCTCTGCGAGCAGGCAAAGGTCGACGTCGTCTTCCGGCCGGGAGTCGCAGACATGTACCCCGACGGCGCGCCCCGGGTCCGCGTCACCGCCGGGGCGCTCGGCGAGCCGTTGTGCGGCCGGACTCGCCCCGGTCACTTCGACGGCGTGGCCACGGTTGTGGCCAAGCTGTTCGGGGCCGTGGGGCCCTGCCGCGCGTATTTCGGACGCAAGGACGCCCAGCAGGTGGCGGTGGTGCAGTCGATGGTTCGCGACCTGACGATGCCCGTCGAGGTAGTCCCTTGCCCAACCGTGCGCGAGCCCGACGGCCTGGCGATGTCGAGCCGCAACGCCTATCTCGGCGATGATGAGCGACGCGCGGCGACCGTGCTGAATCGTGCTCTGCAGGCCGGCCTCTCGACCCTGGCCTCGGGCGAGCGAGAGGGTTTGGGGGTGGCGCAGGCCATGGCGGCGGCGGTATCCTCCGAGTCGCTGGCCCGGCTCGACTACGCAGCGTGTGTGGATCCGCAGTCGCTGGTGGATGTGGGGCTGGTCGGCGGCCCGGTCCTTCTCGCACTTGCGGTTTGGGTAGGGGAGGCGCGGCTCATCGACAACGTGACGGCGACCCCTGACGGGGCGGCGATCCAGGAGGTATAGATGTTCCGCACGATGCTGAAGTCAAAGATTCACCGGGCCACGGTGACGAAGGCGGATATCAGCTACGTCGGCTCGATCACGATCGACGCGGAGCTTCTCGAGGCCGCCGACATCTTCCCCTACGAGAAGGTTCACGTCGTGGACCTCGACAACGGGGTGCGGCTCGAGACCTACGCCATCGAAGGCGAGCCCGGCTCCGGTGAGGTCGGCATGAACGGGGCCGCGGCGCGTCTGATTCGCGCCGGCGACATGATCATTATCATGTCGTACGCGCAGGTTCTCGACGCCGAGGCAAAGGGTTATCGCCCGACGGTCGTGCTCGTAGACGATGCGAACAGGCCGCTGTCGGTGGAGAGCGCCATCATGTCCGGACGGCGCTACGACGAGCTGGAGCCCGGCGTATCCGAGCAACTGCTCGGCTGAGTGCGGTGCTCGACCGGGCCTCGCTCGAGGCCGTTCGTCTCGCTCTCGCCGAGGATCTTCGGGATGCCGGCGACGTCACCACGCTGGCCGTGATCTCCGCCGATGCCGCGGGACGCGCGACGCTCGTCGCCCGGCAGGATGCGGTTCTTGCCGGCGGCGAAGCCTTCGAGGCTGTGTTCGCCGAGCTCGATTCACGCTGCGAAACCGCGTGGACGGCCAAAGACGGCGACCCATTGCGCGCCGGACAGATCGTCGCCCGGGTCTCGGGTCCGCTTCGGGCGATCCTTGCGGGGGAGAGAACGGCACTTAATTTCCTTCAGCGACTCAGCGGTGTTGCGACCCTGACGCGGCGCTTCGTCGAGGCGGCCGCCACGCCGTCGGTCGAGGTGCGAGATACGAGGAAGACGACGCCGGGTCTGCGCACGCTGGAAAAGGCGGCCGTGCGTTCCGGGGGCGGGGTCAACCACCGGATGGGGCTCTTCGAAGGGATTTTTCTCAAGGACAACCACATCGCCGCGTGCGGAGGGGTACGGCCGGCGATCGAGGCAGCGCGGTCCGCCCGGCCCGACCTCCGAGTCCAGATCGAGTGTGAAACCCTCGACCAGGTGCGCGAGGCAGTCGATCTCGGCGCCGACGAGCTGCTGCTCGACAACATGACGCCGGCGCAGTTGCGCGAGGCGGTCGCGCTCGTCGCGGGGCGTGCGCGAACCGAGGCCAGCGGCGGTGTCACGATCGAGACTGTGCGCGAGATCGCGGCGACCGGGGTGGACGCCGTCAGCGTGGGGGCGCTGACCCATTCCGCGCCGTCGGTAGATTTCTCGCTCGAGGTCGCCGGATCTCCGGAGGATTGACGATGCTGCTCGCCGTGGACGTCGGTAACACCCAAACCGTGATCGGAGTTTTCGAACGCGACGCGCTCGAGCAGCACTGGCGCATCTCGACGCGCGCGCGCCACACGGCAGACGAGCTGGCGCTGGTGTACCAAGGGTTCCTAGGGCAGGTTGGACTATCGTTCTCGCGCCAGATCACCGGTGTCGTCATCTCGAGCGTCGTGCCGAGTGCGACGGCGAGCCTCCGCGAGATGACCGAGCGCTACTTTCGCTTTTCGCCGGTCGTCGTCGAGCCGGGCGTCAAGACCGGTCTCCCGATCCTTACCGAGAACCCGCGCGAGGTCGGTGCCGACCGGGTCGTCAACGCCATCGCCGCGATCGAGATCTACGGTGCGCCGTGCATCGTCGTCGACTTCGGGACGGCGACGACGTTCGACGCTGTGAGCGCGGCCGGCGAGTACCTCGGCGGTGCGATCGCTCCCGGCATCGAGGTGTCGACGACGGCGTTGGTTACGGCCGGTGCGCAGCTTCGGCGCGTCGAGTACCTCGCGCCGAAGTCGGTGATCGGCAAGACCACCGTCGAGGCTATCCAGGCCGGGGTCATCTACGGCTTCGCCGGCCAGGTAGACGCGATCGTGGAGCGGATGCGCGAGGAGCTCGGCGGCGAACCCGCCGTCGTCGCAACCGGCGGGCTCGCGCCGGTGGTCCGCGAGCACAGCCGCACCATCCAGCACGAGGAGCCGTGGCTCACCCTCATCGGCCTGCGGATCGTCTACGACCGCAACACCTGAGAGTAAGTGTAATCTCGCTCTGAGATGGCCGAGGAACGACTCGACGAGATTAGGGAGCAGCGCGCGCGCAAGGCGCGTGCGCTGCGGGCGTCGGGAATCGATCCGTATCCCGTGGCCTTCGACCGGACGCACTCCGCGGCGGAGATCCACGACCGCCACGGCGACATCGAGGCCGGCGCCGCCACCGGCGAACGGGCCGCAATCGCCGGGCGCCTCGTTCTCAAGCGCGGGCACGGCAAGCTCTCCTTCGGTGTGCTTCGCGACGCCAGCGGTGACATGCAGATCATGTGCGACGCCGAGGCCCTCGGCGATCGTTACGCGGCCTTCGAGGAGGATCTCGACCTCGGCGATTGGGTCGGCGCCGAGGGGGAGATCGTCAAGACCCGCCGGGGCGAGCTCAGCGTGCGCGCCGGCACTCTGACCCTGCTTTCGAAAGCGTTGCGCCCTCCGCCGGAGAAGTGGCACGGTCTGAAAGACGTCGAGCTGCGGTACCGGCAGCGGGAGCTGGACCTCGCCGTGAATCCCGACGCGCGCAGGATCGTGCGGATCCGATCTCGTATCGTCGAAGAGATCCGAACATACCTTGCGACGCGAGGATTTCTCGAAGTGGAGACACCGATGCTCCAAGCGCAGCCCGGCGGCGCGCTGGCAAAGCCCTTCGTCACGCACATGAACGCCCTCGATCTGGATCTCTATCTGCGCATTGCGCCCGAGCTGTACCTCAAGCGTCTGATCATCGGCGGGCTCGAGCGCGTGTTCGAGATCAATCGCAACTTTCGCAACGAGGGTGTCAGCGTCAAGTACAACCCGGAGTTCACGATGCTCGAGGCCTATCAGGCCTACACCGACTACCTCGGGATGATGGACCTGATGGAGGGGATGATCGCCTCGGTGGCGGAGGGCGTCCTCGGATCCACCGACGCGGTCTATCAAGGACGGCCGATGCCCCTGGGTGGACCCATCCCGCGGCGGCGGCTGGTAGAGCTTGCCTCGGAAGCGGTGGGAGAGGATCTCGACCTCGACCGCCCGGCGGCGGGGCTCATCGCCGTTGCAGAAAAAGCCGGCGTTGTGTGCGACCCGAGCTGGGGTGCCGGCAAAGTCGTGCTGGAGATTTATGAAAAGCTGGTCGAACCGGACATCTTTGAGCCCACCTTCGTGCTCGATTTCCCGCGCGAGACCTCGCCTCTGGCTCGTCCGCACAGGCAGGATCCTCGCTTTACCGAGCACTTCGACCTGGTCATTGCGGGAATGGAGATCGGCCCGGCGTATTCGGAGCTGACCGATCCCGTCGATCAGAGGTCGCGTTTCGAGGACCAGGCCCGGCTCCGTGCACAAGGGGACGAGGAAGCCATGGGCGTAGACGAGGATTTCCTGAGAGCGCTGGAGCACGGAATGCCCCCGACCGGCGGTCTCGGCTTCGGAATCGATCGATTCACGATGATCGTGGCCGACGCTCCCAGCATCAGGGACGTGATTCTGTTTCCCTTGCTGCGACCGGAGTCCTAGCCGCACGATCGTTATTCCCGGCTACGTGTCGTAGCGCGATGTGGCCGGTTCAGCCGGGGGCGTCAAACGCCGAAACTCCTTCTTAGTAGCGCCGTTGCGCGTCCCGTCTCCGGGGTATAGTGGCTGCGGGAAGTACGGCAAATCGACGTAGCAAGAGGGCGGGGTCGCCGAAGATATACTTTCGGTGTACCGATCCCGGAAAGGCGGCGAGTAGGGTGTTCGAACGGTTCACCGACCGAGCGCGGCGGGTTGTCGTCCTCGCACAAGAAGAAGCGAGGATGCTCAACCACAATTACATCGGAACCGAGCACATCCTTCTCGGTCTCATCCACGAGGGAGAAGGGGTCGCCGCCAAGGCGCTGGAGTCGCTCGGGATCTCCCTGGAAGGCGTCAGACAACAGGTTGAGGAGATCATCGGCCAGGGCCAAACGCCGCCCACCGGCCACATTCCTTTCACGCCCCGGGCGAAGAAGGTGCTGGAGTTGTCGTTGCGCGAGGCGCTGCAGCTCGGACACAACTACATCGGAACCGAACACATTCTCTTGGGCTTGATCCGCGAAGGCGAAGGCGTTGCCGCGCAGGTCTTGGTCAAGCTGGGCGCCGACTTAAACAAGGTCCGGCAGCAGGTCATTCAGCTTCTGTCCGGGTATTCCGGCGGCAAGGAGCCGGGACAACCGGGCGAGGCTCCGAGCCAGGCCGGCTCGCTCGTCCTCGATCAGTTCGGCCGCAACCTTACGGCACTTGCGCGCGAGACCAAGCTCGACCCGGTCATCGGTCGCGAGAAGGAAATCGAGCGCGTCATGCAAGTGCTGTCGCGCCGGACGAAGAACAATCCCGTTCTCATCGGCGAGCCGGGCGTCGGCAAGACCGCCGTGGTGGAAGGCCTGGCGCAGCGGATCACCAAGGGCGAGGTTCCCGAGACGCTGAAGGGCAAGCAAATCTACACGCTGGACCTCGGTGCGCTGGTTGCCGGTTCCCGATATCGCGGAGATTTCGAAGAGCGTCTCAAGAAGGTGCTGAAAGAGATCCGCACGCGAGGCGACATCATCCTGTTCATCGACGAGTTGCACACCCTGGTCGGCGCCGGCGCGGCCGAAGGCGCGATCGATGCCGCCAGCATTCTCAAGCCGATGCTTGCACGCGGGGAATTGCAGACGATCGGAGCGACGACGCTCGACGAGTACCGCAAGCACCTGGAAAAGGACGCGGCGCTCGAGCGCCGGTTTCAGCCTATCCATGTAAACGAGCCGTCGGTGGCGCACACGATCGAGATCCTCAAGGGGCTTCGCGAACGCTACGAGGCGCACCACCGTGTGACGATCACCGACGATGCCGTCGTGGCGTCCGCAAACCTGGCCGACCGCTACATCTCGGACCGGTTCCTCCCCGACAAGGCCATCGACCTCATCGATGAGGCCGGGAGCCGGATGAGGATCCGCCGGATGACGGCGCCTCCCGACCTGCGAGAGTTCGACGAGAAGATCGCCAACACTCGCCGGGATAAGGAGTCGGCGATCGACGAGCAGGATTTCGAGAAGGCCGCTCGCTTCCGCGACGACGAGAAGTCCCTTCTTGCCGAGAAGGCACGCCGCGAGAAGGAGTGGAAGGCGGGCGAGATGGACGTCCTCGCCGAGGTGACCGAGGAAGAAATCGCCGAGGTTCTGTCTACCTGGACCGGCATCCCCGTCTACAAGCTCACCGAGGAAGAGACACAGAAGCTCATCCGTATGGAGGAAGAGCTCCACAAGCGAATCATCAGCCAGGACGACGCCATTCGGGCGGTATCTCAAGCCATCCGGCGTACCCGCGCGGGCCTGAAGGACCCCAAGCGCCCCAGCGGCTCGTTCATCTTCCTCGGCCCTTCGGGCGTCGGGAAGACGGAGCTTGCCAAGACGCTCGCGGAGTTTCTTTTCGGAGACGAAGAGGCGCTGATCCAGCTCGACATGTCCGAGTACATGGAAAAGCATACGGTGAGCCGCCTGATAGGGTCGCCTCCGGGCTACGTCGGATACGAGGAAGGCGGGCAGCTCACCGAACAGGTGCGCCGGCGGCCGTTCAGCGTGGTGCTCTTCGACGAGATCGAGAAGGCGCACCCGGACGTCTTCAACACGCTTCTGCAGATCCTGGAAGACGGACGGCTGACCGACGCCCAGGGCCACGCGGTGGACTTCAAGAACACCGTGATCATCATGACCTCGAACCTCGGAACACGGGATCTAGAGAAGGCGCGCGCCGTCGGGTTTGCTGCGAAACCGGACGACAAGATGACCTACGACCGGATGAAGGAGCGAGTTTCCGAGGAACTCAAACGGACGTTCAGACCCGAGTTCATCAACCGGATCGACGAGGTGATCGTCTTCCACCCGCTGTCGCTTGCGGATGTGAAGCTCATCGTGGACCTCATGATGAACCGCGTCACAGAGCAGTTGAAGTCGAAGGACATCGAGATCGTTCTGAGCGACGCCGCGAAGGAGCTGATCGCGGGAACAGGCTACGACCAGGCCCTTGGTGCCCGGCCGCTTCGGAGGACGATCCAGAGGCTCATCGAGGATCCCTTGTCCGAGAAGATTCTCTGGAAGGAGTTCGGACCCGGCCAGATGATCATCGCCGACGCGCGGGACGGGGAGATCGTGTTCGAGAGCGCACCCAAGCCGCCGGACGCTCCGCCGGTCGAGGAGCTGGCCGGCTCTCAAGAGGGCTGACCGGGTTTCAGGGCGCCCCCGCGAGGCCCCCATTCGCAAGGCTCCCGCGCACTGCCTGGAAGAACGCGACGATATTCCCGCTGGACATCCGAGCGTCGGTCGCTATCCTTACCGTAAGCCGATAGTAAGGAGTGCGTATGGATGTTCCAGCGACGGTGACCTCAAAAGGGCAGGTGACGCTGCCGAAGTCGGTACGGGAAGCTCTCGGGCTCAAGGATGGTGATCGGGTGCTCTTCCGGGTCCTGAAGGGCCGTGCCGTTCTTGCGAAGGTGCCGGACTTCCTCGAGCTGGCGGGAGCCGTTCCCGTGCCGCCAGCGAAGAGAGGCGCCTCCTGGTCGGACATCAAAGCGATGACGTGGCGCAGGCGCGCGGCCACGAGACGGTGAGAGCTCTTCTCGATACGAACATCCTGGTCCGGCATCTGACCGGAGATCCGCCCGGTCAAGCCCGACGAGCGACCGCCTTTCTGCGCGCCCGTCACGAACTGATCCTCACCGACCTGGTATTCGCGGAAATGGTGTACGTGCTCGAATCGTTTTACGAGAGACCCCGAGGGGAGATCTCAGAGATGGCGCGCGCTTTGCTCGCGCTGCCTTCCATCGCGGTCGTCGACCACGATCTACTTCTACGCTCGTTCGAGCTCTACGAGACGGTGCGGTTGGACTACTCTGAGGCATATCTTGCGGCCCTGGCGGAACTCTCGGACGTGAACCAAGTCGCATCCTTCGATCGGCAGATCGATCGCGTCAAGACGATCAAGCGCGTCGAACCTTAGGGGAAGGTATTCGACCACCGTCCATTCAAGTTTCGCGTCTACGCAGGTCAGCGAATTGGTGCCCCCAGCTGTACAGAAGTCGAAAAACCTTCCCCGGCTTGAGGGTGAGACGTTCGCCCTTGGCAGGCGACATGGTCGGCGGCGGCCACACCTGCGCGCTCGTCTCCGGGGGAGAGGCCCGCTGCTGGGGTGATAACACCTCCGGCCAGCTCGGTGACGGCACGAGGACGCATCGCACGACTCCGGTTAGAGTCCTCTCGTCGCCGTGAGCGAGCAGCCGGGCGGTTGAACCCAGGAGGACTTTCTTCCCGAATGGGAAGGTAGGGAAGAGCCGCACCTCGAAGACTTCTGGAGGCTGGCGCCTCTGTCTGAGCGACGAGGCATGAGACAAAGGGGGGCTTCAATGAGGATCGTAGGAACGCGGCGGGCGTCTTCAATCCTGCTTCTGGTGCTCATGGCTATGGTCATTCAAGGCCCGGCGCACGCCGTGTCACCGCTGACGCTAACCCTCGGGGGACCGAGCGTCCTGGGCGTCGGAGACGTCGGGGTATTCACGGGGACCCTGACCCTTGCCGGGCTGCCCGTCTCCGGCGAGCAGGTGGATCTGGCGCGCGGCAACGGCCAGGTCCTTGCCACCGTGACCACCGATTCCCAGGGTGTCTACAAGGCCAGCCTTGTGTTCGCCACCACAGGGATCCGATGGCTCGTCGCCGTGGCCGACCGCGGAGAGCCGACCGAGGCTCGCAGCCGCGGCCGCCAGGTTCGCGTTGTCAATCCCTTCTCCGGCGCCACCGCCATCGCCGGCGGCTGGGGCTACACCTGCGCCCTGGTAGCCGGCGGCGAGGCCCGCTGCTGGGGAGACAACACTTGGGGCCAGCTCGGCGACGGCACGACGACGAATCGCACAGCGCCTGTGCCCGTCAGCGGGCTGTCCGGCGCCACTGCGATCGCCGCCGGCGACGACCACACCTGCGCGCTGGTGGCCGGGGGCGAGGCCCGCTGCTGGGGCTACAACCGTTACGGCCAGCTCGGCGACGGCACGACGACGAGTCGCACCACCCCTGTGCCCGTGAGCGGCCTTTCCGGCGCCACTGCGATCGCCGCCGCCGGCGCCCACACCTGCGCCCTGGTCTCCGGGGGAGAGGCCCGCTGCTGGGGTGCCAACGGCTCCGGCCAGCTCGGCGACGGCACGCAGTACACGAATCGCTTGACCCCCGTGCCCGTGAGCGGCCTTTCCGGAGCCACTGCGATCGCCGCCGGCGAGGCACACACCTGCGCCCTGGTCGCCGGGGGAGAGGCTCGCTGCTGGGGAAACAACTTCTACGGCCAGCTCGGCGACGGCACGCAGGACACGGATCGCTTGACCCCCGTGCCCGTGAGCGGCCTCTCCGGCGCCACCGCGATCGCCGCCGGCGCGATCCACACCTGTGCCCTGGTCGCCGGGGGCGAGGCCCGCTGCTGGGGAGCCAACCACTACGGCCACCTCGGCGACGGAACCACGACGAGGCGCACCACCCCTGTGCCCGTGAGCGGCCTCTCCGGTGCCACCGCGATCGCCGCCGGCACCTACCACACCTGCGCCCTGGTCGCCAGCGGAGAGGCCCGCTGCTGGGGAGGCAACTTCAACGGCCAGCTCGGCGACGGCACGAACACGGATCGCTTGACCCCCGTGCCCGTGAGCGGCCTCTCCGGGGCCACCGCGATCGACGCCGGCGGGATCCACACCTGCGCCCTCGTTTCCGGGGGAGAGGCCCGCTGCTGGGGATGGAACTATTTCGGCCAGCTCGGCGACGGAACCAGGTGGGATCGCACCACACCAAATACGGTCCCGGCGCCATGAGCACTCGGGCCGGAAACGGAGATAAAAAGGGGGGGCTTCAATGAGGATCGTAGGAACGCGGCGGGCGTGGATCCCGCTTCTGGTGCTCACGGCTATGGTCGTTCAAGGCCCGGCGCACGCCGTGTCACCGCTGACGCTCACCCTCGGGGGACCGAGCGTCCTGGGCGTTAGATACAGCGGGGTATTCACGGGGACCCTGACCCTTGCCGGGCTGCCCGTCTCCGGCGAGCAGGTGTACCTGTTGCGAGGCAACGGCCAGGTCCTTGCCACCGTGACCACCGATTCCCAGGGTGCCTACAAGGCCCGCCTTGTGTTCGGCACCACAGGCCTCCGATGGCTCTTCGCCGTGGCCGACCGCGGAGAGCCGACCGAGGCTCGCAGCGTCATCCACCAGGTTCGCGTTCTCAATCCCTTCTCCGGCGCCACCGCCATCGCCGGCGGCTGGGGCTACACCTGCGCCCTAGTCGCCGGGGGAGAGGCCCGCTGCTGGGGATACAACTACTATGGCCAGCTCGGGGACGGAACCACGACGGATCGCACCACTCCCGTGCCCGTGAGCGGCCTGTCCGGCGCCACCGCGATCACCGCCGGTGCCTACCACACCTGTGCCCTGGTCTCCGGGGGAGAGGTTCGCTGCTGGGGATGGAACTCCGGCGGCCAGGTCGGCGACGGCACGACGACGAATCGCACCACCCCCGTGGCGGTGAGCGGCCTGTCCGGCGCCACCGCGATCGCCGCCGGCGCCGGCCACACCTGCGCCCTGGTCGCCGGGGGCGAAGTCCGCTGCTGGGGAGACAACTACTACGGCCAGCTCGGCGACGGCACGACGACGAATCGCACCACCCCTGTGCCCGTGAGCGGCCTGTCCGGCGCCACCGCGATCGCCGCCGGCGAGTCACACACCTGTGCTCTCGTCTCCGGGGGAGAGGTTCGCTGCTGGGGATGGAACTCCGGCGGCCAGGTCGGCGACGGCACGACGACGAATCGCAGCGCCCCTGTGCCCGTGAGCGGCCTCTCCGGCGCCACCGCGATCGACGCCGGAAGGTACTACACCTGCGCCCTGGTCGCCGGGGGCGAGGCCCGCTGCTGGGGAGCCAACTACGTCGGCCAGCTCGGCGACGGCACGACGACGCATCGCAGCACTTCTGTGCCCGTGAGCGGCCTCTCCGGCGCCACCGCGATCGCCGCCGGCGTCGACCACACCTGTGCTCTCGTCTCCGGCGGCGAGGCTCGCTGCTGGGGAGCCAACTCCTTCGGCCAGCTCGGCGACGGCACGAAGAGGGATCGCACCACCCCTGTGCCCGTGAGCGGCCTCCCCGGCGCCACTGCGATCACCGTCGGCAGCAACCACACCTGCGCCCTGGTCGCCGGGGGAGAGGCCCGCTGCTGGGGACGCAACACCGAGGGCCAGCTCGGCGACGGCACGGCGACGGATCGCCCAACACCTGTGAGAGTCCTGGCGCCGTGAGCATTCGGGCCGAAAACGGCAGATCCTAACCAAGCTCCGGAAGCGCAACCTTAACGTTCGCTTGTCCGCGGGCGCCGGCTGCCGAACTCCTGAAGGCGTTTTCGCTGGTCAAAGCCTTGCGGCTGATCGCATGCTCGCCTTGAATCACGCTGCGCGCACAAGCATCTCTCTGCGCGAGGAGGGATGAACAACCGTTCATCGAATCCCGCAGAGACGCCGCCATCGGGTGGTGGCGTAGCGAGGGGGTTCCAATGCGTCGGGTCTTGGCCGTCCTGCTTTTCGCATCCGGGATCGCGCAGGCCACGAGTGCCTTTCCCGCAGATGTTGCGCCGTGCGAGCCGAAACGCATCCCCGGTGTCGGTCTTACCTGTCGCCGGGCGGACGGACTGCTTGCCGTGCTCGGCGAGCACGGAGGGGTCCTCGGCCTTACCCACGGGCCCGATGCCGCCTCCGTTGCCCAGGCAGGCGAGGCGCCGGCCGTACCGGTTGCGTGTACGGCCCCAGGTGAAGGCGCGTATCACGTCCGCGTTGTCTATGCCCGCGCCGCCGACGACACAGACCGGTTTGCAGGATCGGTGGACGCAATCCGCAACATCGTGGCCGTCGCCAACGGCATGATCGACGCCGCCTCCCGGTCTTCCGGCGGTTCGGGAGCCAAGCTCATCGTGGCGTGTGCGGGCGGACAGGTGGACGTCGCGAACGCCGTTTTGCCGACACCCAGGGCTGCCGCCTCTTTCTCCACGATCACCGAAGATCTCCGAACCCTCGGCTATTCCAATCCGAAGCTGAAATACTGGGTTTGGTACGACGATTCGGCCGGCTGCGCCTGCGCCGGCGTGGCACACGTGCTGCCGGACGACCGCCCGACGGCCTCGAATCGCAACAACGGCAACGCGGACTCGCCGCTCTTCGCGGTGACGTTGGGAACCTTCAGTGCCTCGGTCATGCTGCACGAGCTGGCCCACACGCTCGGCGCCGTTCAGCAATCTGCTCCGCACACGACCAAGGCCTGGCATTGCACCGACGGTCTCGATGTCATGTGCTACCGAGACGGCGGCTCCCGCTCCGATTCGTACACCACGTCGGTGTGCTCGCAGGCGGTGTTCGACTGCGGCAAGAACGACTATTTCAATGCCCGTCCCGCCGGCGGGAGCTATCTAGCCGGGCACTGGAACCTCGGGTCGAGCGTCGTGCGCTACATCGACCGGCCCGCTGCTCCAAGCATCAGCCGGGCGGTCTGCCCGTCGGAGGCCGCCGTCGGGGTGAGCCTCCGCTGCTCGTTCACGGTCAAGGACTCCTCGGCCGGCGTGAGCCTTGTCGTGGATTGGGGAGACGGCTCGACAACCAGAGTCCCCGCCAGCGGAACGGTGTCCCCGGGAACCGAGATGGCGGCAACCCACACGTTCGGAGGCGCAGGCTCCTATACGGCGCGGATAACGGCCAGCGACACCGGAGGGCTGTCGTCGCCCACGGTCACGCGGGCGATCGCCGCGGCGGTCGACAATACGGATCCGAAGGTCGGATTGCGCGACCCCGATCCGGGCGTCCTTTACATCGGATGCTCCACGCGCAGCGCAAGTGCCGGCGCCCGCCCGACCTTTGCCAGGACCGGGTGCGTCTCGCTCGTGCCGAGCGACGACCTCGCCGGCGTGGGCAGCGTCACGGTCATCTTCGAAGGCCGGCGCTGGACCCGGGGGTCCGCTCCCTTCGTTTTCGAGTTCGACGTCGGGGGCGCGACGCGCACAACACGGCTTACGATCATCGTGCGGGATCGCGCCGGAAACGTGGTGGAGCGGCGGATCAACGTCGACGTCGTCGGCTGAGGCGGAATGGTCCCTCTAGCCGGCTGAAGGGAAGCCGGACTCGCGAGCGCTGAAGAAAGCGCTGCGGAGACCGCTTCCCGTTCGCGGCGGTTCTCTTGGATCCAGCCACGAGCGCCGCTTCGCATCGGTTTCGAGCACGATCCACTCGTATCCGTAGGTCCGCGGGCCGCCCCAGTAGGGATCGATCCACCACTCCTGCTCTAATTCTGCGACCACCGCATACCCGGCCCTTGGGCGCCCGTGCCAGAAGGTTTCCGAGGCAGGCGCGCGGGCGCGCTGCTTTATCTCGTCGATGCGCGAGTACTCGCCGCGCCAGGCGATCTTCACGCGCGCCGAGGCCACCATCAGACCGCCGCGTAGCTGGATCCACACCCTGTCGTCGGAGAAGACGCCCTCCTTGTATGCGGGCCCGGGGCGGTCACGTGTTTCTACCGCTACGGCCAGGCCCGGCCGCTGGAGGTTCCCGGAGAGGTGCTCCAGACTGCGGACGACCACATGCTCGTCTGCCATCAGCCGAAGTATCGCCGAAGGATCTGTCCGGAGGTGCGCGCCGCGACCAGGCCGGCTAAAGGGCTCCTGTCAGGTGCGCGGGGGGTGGAGCGGAATGACCTTGGCCTCGTTGCGCAGGTCGGTACCGGGCGCGTAGACGTCGATCTCCGCCGCTTTCCCGTGGCTTGCTCGGGTAAGGCGCATGAATGCGCGCATGCGCCGCACGGCTTCCCAGGGCTTCTTTGGGTCGACCTCGATGAGCACGAGCCGTTGCTTGCCGTCGAGGAGCGCTCCAAGATACTCAGGGGGCTCTGTTGTGCTGTGATTTCGTACGCTGCCCATTGTGACCCTCCATCAGTGGGATTCGACGTAAGCGCCCGTGTTCCTTCTGCTTCGGCGGGATTTCTCAAGCGCCCGGCCTTGATTCGCAACCCGATGTATCGCGGCTGCGCCCCCCAGCAATTCCATTGGAGATCTTGTTGGCCGGCCTCCTTATGTCGTCCCAGTGAGACGGCATTTTGCTGGCCTGTTTACGTTAAAGTTTGTCGCCGGGCTCAACATGCGGTATCATTGAAATCCTCAATGAGTCGAAGAGCCTTTCGCGTCGGTGACAAAGTCGTCTATCCGCACCATGGTGCGGCTGTGATCGAGGACGTCCTCGAACGCGAGATGGAAGGGACGTCGAAAGAATACCTGGTGCTCCGGCTGTCCTACGGGGACCTGACGCTCATGGTTCCCACCGACGGGATCGACCAGGTGGGTCTGCGCAACGTGGTGCCCAAGAACGAGATCGAGTCGGTCTTCAAGGTGCTGCGCTCGAAGAAGCAGGGGCCGGCGCCCACCAACTGGAGTCGTCGCTTCAAGAACCACGTCGAGAAGTTGCGCTCCGGGGATATCTACGAGGTTGCCGAGGTCGTGCGGAACCTGTCCATCCGCGACAAGGAAAAGGGTCTCTCTGCCGGCGAGAAGCGGATGCTGGCCAAGGCTCGTCAGATCCTGGTCTCCGAGCTGATCTTCGCCGCCAACGTGAAAGAGGAGCGAGCCGAAGAGATGCTGGACGAGGTGCTGGCCTAGAGGGATCCCCTCACCCGGGCGCGGCTGAGGCCGCGCTCTTTGTTTTCCCCCGTTGGCCCGGTTGTGGGTGAAACTAGGGTCGTGAACGAAAAACCCGTCCGCTCGGTGGTCACGGTCGAGGCCGTTCGTCTGATCGTGGTAATCACCTTCACGTCGCTCGGCTATCGGATCGCGCGCGCGATCGTCGAGGTCGATTCGGGGCGGATCCTTCTCGGAGCAATCGTGGGGAGTGGTGTCGGCTACGTCGCCGGCGGGATGCTCGGAAGGACCGTCGAACGTCTCGCCTACGGTGTGGAGCGTCGCGTCGCCCAAGTCGCGGGAGCCGACCTCGTCGCCGGAGTGCTTTCTTTGCTCGCGGGAACCTTTGCCGCCGGACTCGTTGCGTGGCCGCTCCTGTTCCTTCCCACGCGCGAAGTCGGCGTCGCCGCGCTCGCCCTCGTGCTCGTGGTGTCGGCGTTCCTCGGCTGGCGGATCGGCCTCGCGAAGCGCGAGGACCTGCTGCAACTGTTCGGGCTCTCTTGGCGAACGAGGGCTTCCGACCTGAAGGTGATCGATACGAGCGCCGCCCTCGACCCGAGGCTCCTCGACTGCGTCCGGGCAGGCTTCATCCGCGGAACCCTGCTTTTGCCGTCTTTCGTCATGGAGGAGGTTCAGTCCATCAGCGACGCGGGTGACCCCCTTCGCCGGACTCGGGGGCGGCGGGCCCTGGAAATGCTGACCGCTCTCGGGCGTGAGGGATTGGTGGACCTGCGCCCGATCGACGATCGCACGTTCCCCGAGTACAGGGAGGTCGATGCGAAGGTCGTTGCGCTCGCGCGCGAACGCGGAGGGGCCATCGTGACCAACGACGTTGCTCTGGGGCGCGTGGCGGAGCTGCAGGGAATCGAGGTGTTGTCGCTTCATGTCCTGTCGGAGGCGATGCGTGTTCCGGTGGTGCCGGGCGAGCAGTTGCGGGTGCGAATTCAAAAGGAGGGTCGCGAGGCCGGGCAGGGAGTGGGCTATCTCGACGACGGAACGATGGTCGTCGTTGAAGGAGCGAGCGCGCTGGTCGGTGCCGATGCGAAGGTCTCCGTAACCAGCGTGGTTCAAACGTCCGGCGGGCGGATGATCTTCGCGCGCCGGACCGGCTCCGAGGAGGCGAGGTGAAGGCGTGGGCGGTCGTTCCGGCGGCCGGCCCGGGCAGCAGGCTCGGCGCAGGCCCACCCAAGCCTCTGCGTGTTCTGGCGGGACGTCCGCTGATCTCGTGGACCATCGAGGCCCTTCGAGCGGCGCCTTCTGTTTCCGGAATCGTTGTGGCGTGCTCGGGTGAGACTGCCGCGGCCGTACGAGCGACCGATTCCGGCATCGACATCGTCGACGGAGGCGAGACGCGCCAAGTTTCCGTGCGTGTCGCGCTCGAGGCCTTGCGCAGCGGCGGAGCCGAGCACGTCATCGTCCACGATGCCGCTCGTCCACTGGTGACGGTTGAGGTCGTCGAGCGGGTGTGCAGCGCACTTGATAACGCCGACGCCGTGATCCCCGCGGTGCCGGTGTCTGACACGCTCAAGCGGGTTGAAAGAGACCGCGTCGTTGAGACCGTGGTGCGTGACGGCATATGGCGCGCACAAACCCCTCAGGGATTCCGGTACTCGGTACTTCTCGAAGCCCACGAGCGGGCCCTGGAGGAGCATTTTGCCGGCACCGACGATGCCGCGTTGGTGCAGCGGCTCGGGGTGGCCATCGTGGTCGTCCCCGGAGACGAGACGAACCTCAAGGTGACCTCGGACTCCGACCTTCGTCTCGCCGAAGCGATTCTCGGAGGACAACTCGGGTGAGCGTCCGCACCGGAATCGGCTTCGATGCACACGCGTTCGGCGAGGGCCGGCCGCTCATGCTCGGGTGTATCCACGTCGATCACGACCGCGGTCTTGCCGGGCATTCGGACGGCGATGTCCTCGCGCATGCGATCTGCGACGCAGTGCTCGGGGCCGCCGGGCTGGGTGACCTAGGCGACCGGTTTCCGGAGGAGCCGCAGTGGGCCGGCGCCGGGGGTTCGGCGTTGCTCGCGGCGACCGCGCGACTGGTCGCGCCCGCTTCCATTACTTGGATTGATGCGGTGCTGGTCTGTGAAGCGCCACGCATCGCCTCGCTGCGGGGAAAGATGAGCGCCGCGATTGCCGACGCCCTCGGCATCGACGCTGTGGCTGTTTCGGTCAAGGGCACGACCACCGATCGCATGGGTTTTGCCGGCCGTGGAGAGGGAATCGCCGCAATGGCCGTCGTCACGCTGGACCTGCCGGACGGGTCATGAGGGGGCCTACCCCGTACAGCCGTCTTCGTCTGGAAGAAGAGGACGAAACATGACCACGTAACGCCGCCCGTCACTGACCCATTCGGTGTAGTCGTGTACTTCTTGCAAGCTCGCAAGCAACCGCTTCAACCGCCCACCCTCGACGATGTCGCACGCACCACGCACCCTACGTTGGTCGATGCGCGTGAGCGCGTCTAGCGGCCAGGTTCTCTGCGGGGTTCCGCTCCTGGACAGGCTGTTGGAGGTGACACGGATTCTGAAGAAGGCGTAGGGGCGCTCGGCCTCAACGAGCGGTGCCGGAAAGCTGGAGTCCATGAGTCGTCCGAAGAAGGCTCCGAGGCGGACCTGGACGGGCGAGCTTTCCGCGCCCGAGGGGAACGGTCGAACCGTGGTCGTACGGGTGACTCCGCCCGTGCGCAAGACGAATGTCGCCCATCCCGCTCTGGAAGAACCGCGCCCGATGGTTCCCTGGCCGGTTGTGAGCCCAAGGGAAGCGCTTTCGGCAAGGATTTCTTGGATACCGTCTTCATCCGTCCGGCGCTCGGCCAGGTTGGGCAGTGATTCAGGGTACGTGGTGTCGTCTCGCGCGGAACTCTCCACCACGATTCGTCCGTCGCCGAAGAGACTGAAGTCCGGAACATGCACCGCAAACGGCGACCGTAGTCCTCCGTGGCCTGTGGAGACCCGCAACAACAGTGCGCCCGGACGAGGGTCGTACGGAACGGGAGCAGTCGGCCTCGGAAACTGCGGCGACTGGGCAGGCGTGCCTGCCGCTTCTTTCGCTGCCTGCGGGGCGGCCGTGCACGCGAGGGCTAAGATCAGTAGCGCCGGAATGAGGCGTCGCCGTTCCCTCACACCCGAAAGAATATGCGCGACAGGCCGGTACGGCAATGGGTAGGTGCCCTGGTAGAGTTCGGCGCCTATGGGGCTGGCCGTCACGAATTCGTTCACGCGCCGTAAGGAGCCGTTCGAACCGCTCGAGCCCGGCAGAGTTTCCATCTACGTCTGCGGCCCCACCGTGTACGACCATCCGCACATCGGCCACGCCCGCGCCGCCGTTGGGTTCGACGTGATCAGGAGAACGTTCGTCGCGCTCGGATACGACGTGACATACGTGCAGAACATCACCGATGTCGACGACAAGATCATCGCGAGGTCCGCCGAAGAGAAGCGCAGTCCGTGGGCCGTTGCGGAGGAGTACACACGCTCGTATCAAGACGGAATGAAAGCGCTCGGCGTGTTACCGCCCGACGTCGTGCCGCGGGCAACGGGGCACATCATCGAGATGCTCGATCTCACCGGGGCCCTGATCGAATCCGGGGTGGCGTACCCGATCGGAGGTGACGTCTATTTCAGCGTCGATTCGTTCCCCGGCTACGGTGCGCTGTCCAACCGGAGCCTCGACGAGATGCGCGCAGGTGAACGTGTCGAGCCGGATCCGAAGAAGCGCCGTCCGCTCGACTTTGCGCTTTGGAAGGGCGCCAAGCCCGGGGAGCCGTCCTGGCCGTCTCCCTGGGGGCCCGGCCGGCCGGGCTGGCACATCGAATGCTCGGCCATGAGCATGAAGTATCTCGGTGAGACGTTCGACATCCACGGCGGCGGTCAGGACCTTATCTTCCCGCACCATGAGAACGAACGCGCGCAATCCGAAGCGGCCAGCGGCCGTCGGTTTGCGCGTTACTGGCTTCACAACGGCTTCGTGACGATCGATTCCGAGAAGATGAGCAAGTCGCTGAAGAACTTCGTGACGCTGTCCGATGTGCTTGATGCCTATCCGGCGCCCGCGGTGCGCACGTTGCTCGTCTCGGCGCACTACCGGAGCCCGATCGATTTTCATGCCGGAGCGCTGGATGAGGCGTCGGCAACGTGGCGCCGGCTCGAAACGTTTGCGCGAAACGCGGCCGAGGTCGTTGCCGCCCGGGGGCCGAATAGGGCGACGATCCTCGAACCCGTCGACGCGCCTGCGGACCGGCACCGCCTGGCCTTCGTCGCCGCGATGCAGGACGACTTCAATACGCCTGCGGCAATCGCCGCCCTTTTCGAACTCGTGTCGGACGCCAATCCTCTCATCGAGGGCGCCGAGGGCGGCGACGCAGAAGCCGCATCGGGCCTGGCGGCCTGCCTCTCGACTTTTAGCTCGCTTTCGGCGGTGCTCGGCCTCGATCCGATCGGTCAGTGGCCACACGCCGTCGCCGGGGAGCAGGTCGTTGCGGCACTTATCGAAGCGATGCTCGAGATGCGCGAGAAAGCTCGCGCGGATCGGGATTTTGCCACCGCCGACCTCATTCGCGGCCGGTTGATCGCGGCCGGAATCGCGGTGGAGGACCGGACCGGCGGGCCGCGCTGGCGCCTGGCGAGATAACCATGTCCACCCCTGGCGACGGCGACCCCAGTGATGTTCTCGCCGGACGCAACGCGGTCAGGGAGGCGCTCGAGGCCGGGCGCGGCCTGCGGCGGCTGCTCGTTGCAGAGGGGACGCGGGGGACCGAGGGTCTCATTCGGGCGGCCCGTGCCGCCGGAGTTCGTGTCGACCGGCTGCCGCGTGCGGCGCTCGATGCCCGGGCCGGAGGGACGCGCCACCAGGGAGTGGTGGCGGAGGTCGAGCCCTTCGTCTACCGGTCCTGGCGTCTCGGGCTTTCGAAAGCGGCCGAACTCGGTGGGCCCCCGCTGGTCCTCGGGCTCGACGGGGTGACCGATCCGCGCAACCTAGGCTCGCTCCTGCGCAGCGCCGAGGCAGCAGGATGCCACGCGGTCGTGCTCCCGGCGCGCCGGGCTGCACCCATCACTGCCGTTGTTGAAAAAACCGCCGCCGGCGCCGCGGCCCATTTGATCATCGACCGTGTTTCTAATTTGGCGAGATGGATAGATGATGCTAGATCGTCCGGTCTGTGGGTGGTTGCACTCGATCCGAAAGCGACGGACTCCCTCTTTGATAACTCCCTGCTCATGGAGCCACTTGCATTGATCGTAGGCGCAGAGGGCCCCGGGGTCTCCCGTCTCGTCGGCGAGCGCGCCGACCTTCGGGTGCGGATACCTCTGGCCGGACGGATCGGCTCGTTGAACGCCGGCGTCGCCGGCGCCGTGGCGCTATTCGAGGTGCTTCGGATGAGGCGTGCGAAGGAGGCCGCAGGGAGCCGCCGAAGCACCGCTGGTTGATTGTCCCCCTCTGGGGGGATCGGCTCCCAGAACTAGTTAGTTTTGGCCAAATCATGCTCTTGACTGCTAGTCACAACGGGCTATATTCTGCGCCCGAGTCCATCGGGCAGACGGACCCATCCGGCGGATGAGCGTACGGTTTTTGGTGGGAAGACAATCGGGAACCCATCTCTCCTAGCGGCGGGGGAGCATGTATCTAGACACCGAAGTAACCGGAATGATCCCGCAGGACCTTCTCGACGCGACCGATGACGAACTGGTCTTGCGTGCCCGCTCGGGCGACGAGGGATCTCTCGAGTACCTCCTCGGTCGATACAAGAATTTTGCGCGAGTGAAGTCGCGTTCTTATTTCCTGATAGGCGCCGACAAGGATGACATCGTCCAAGAGGGCATGATCGGCCTCTACAAGGCCATCCGCGACTTCAAAGACGACAAGCAGTCGTCGTTCCGCGCGTTCGCAGAGTTGTGCATCACCCGTCAGATCATCACGGCGATCAAGACGGCAACGCGCCAGAAGCACATCCCGCTCAACTCCTACGTTTCACTGAACCGTCCGATCTCACATGAGGACGGGGGGGAGCCGGACCGGGTTCTCGTCGATGTCCTTGCGACGCAGACGACCGTAGATCCCGTCGAGTTGGTGATCTCCAGCGAGGAAGTGCGCCAGATGCACACTTCTTTCGGTGAGATCCTCTCCGAGCTTGAGGTTCACGTGCTCTCTCTGTACATCGAGGGCAAGAGCTACCAGGAGATCGCGGAGTCTCTGAAGCGCCACGTGAAGTCGATCGACAACGCGCTCCAGCGCATCAAGCGTAAGGTCGAGGCGCACATGGAGCGCCGGCGTCTGGAGGCGGTTTAGAAGAGTCGTTGCAAGGGGGGACCTCGGAGGCCGCAAGGCCTCCGATCTGTTTTGGGGGCCTCGGTGATCGCGCCGGTGGGGTGGGGCGGTGTCTGAGCTGGGGGCGGGAATCGAACCCGCGACCTGCCGCTTACAAGGCGGCTGCTCTGCCGGACTGAGCTACCCCAGCAATCGGGCCTGCTCTATCGGTTCTCGCGAGCCCTTCGCTACACTACCGCCCGTGAGCAACGCTTGGGTGTCTGCCGTCTCCCAGCTCGAAGAGGCGGCGGAGTTCATGAATCTCGAGCCCGCCCTACTCGAAGTGTTTCGCACGCCCAAGCGCATACTGACGGTGGCGGTACCCGTTCGCATGGACGACGGGGACGTCGAGGTTTTCACCGGTTATCGCGTTCACCACTCGCTTGCCCGTGGGCCGGCGAAGGGTGGCATCCGCTATCACCCGGACGTGACGATCGACGAGGTGAAAGCTCTCGCAATGTGGATGGCGTGGAAATGCGCCGTCGTTGATATTCCGTACGGCGGCGCCAAGGGGGGTGTGGCGGTCGATCCGCGGCGTCTGTCTGAGGGTGAATTGGAGCGACTCACCCGGCGATACGCGAGCGAGATTCTGCCGTTCATCGGCCCGGAGCGTGACGTGCCCGCGCCGGACATGAACACCGACGAGCGAATCATGGCGTGGATCATGGACACGTATTCCGTGAACATGGGCTACTCCGTGCCGGGGATCGTCACCGGAAAGCCTCTCGCGATCGGCGGATCGCTGGGGCGCGCCGGCGCCACCAGCCGCGGGGTGCTCGTTGTCACGTTGTGCGCGCTGCGCCAGAAAGATATGACGCCGGACGGGCTGAGCGTCGCCATCCAGGGCTTCGGAAAGGTGGGCGGTCACGCGGCGCAGCTCTTCCACGATTACGGATTCAACGTTGTGGCCATCTCGGATTTCAAGGGCGGCGTCTACAACCCGCGCGGGCTCAATCCCGGCGCCTTGATGCGGCATCGCCAGGAAGCCGACACCGTGGCCGGCTACCCGGGAGCCGACTCGATCAGCAACGACGAGTTGCTGGAGCTCGACGTCGATGTCGTGGTGCCTGCAGCCATCGAGGACCAGATCACCGAGGCGAATGCCGATCGCATCCGAGCGCCGATCGTCGTCGAAGGTGCCAACGGACCCACGACGACCCCGGCCGACCACATCCTTGCCGATCGCGGCATCGTGGTCGTGCCGGACATCCTTGCCAACGCCGGCGGGGTGACGGTGTCCTACTTCGAGTGGGTGCAGGACATCCAGGCGTACTTTTGGACCGAGGACGAGGTCAACAAACGGATGACGGGGGTCATGGAGCGCGCGTACGAGAACTGCCGCGCGCTGTCGGATGAGCGCAGGGTGCGCCTCCGGCTCGCCGCGCTCGCGATCGGCATCGGCCGGGTCGCCGAGGCCCACAGAGTCCGCGGCCTCTACCCATAGCCGCCGCGCCTCCGCCCGGGGAGCCACAGGCTGTGGCAGGATAGCCCTGCCATGGCCATAACGGATCGAGAGCGTGAGGTCCTCGCCTTCGAGCGGGAATGGTTCCTTCGCGCAGGCGCCAAGGACCGCGCGGTGCGCGAGCAGTTCGCGATCTCCGCCACCCGGTATTACCAAATCCTGAATCAGTTGCTCGACTCGCCGGAGGCAATGGCCGAGGATCCGATGCTGATCAAGCGGCTGCAGCGGATGCGCGCTTCGCGGCAGAGGCTCCGTCAGGCCCGGAGGCTCGGGCTGCCCGAGTAATCATGGCCGGAAAGCATGCTCCGGCCTCGTCGCGGTCCTTCTACCTTTCGGTGGGCCGCGCGCTCGGTGGTGTCCTGGCCGTTCTGGGAACGCTCACGTTCCTCGTCGTCGTGGCGTTCGGGGGGCGGGGAAGCGTCGGGAGCAAGCCCCCCTCCGCAGTGGGCACCGTCGAAGGAACCGCCTCTGCGACGGCGTCTCCCACGCCGTCTGAGTCTCCCACGCAGGAGCCTGCTCCCACCCAGGAGCCTGCTCCCACCCCTGGAGTCCGCGAACCGAAGGATACGACCCTGTCGGTCCTCAACGGGTCTGGTCGCTCGGGACTAGCGCGCCGGACGGCCGATCAGGCCATTGCTCGGGGATACCGGGTATCCGGCGTCGGAAACGGGCCTGCGACCGAACGCAGCGCGATCCTCTACAAGCGAGGATTTGAGGCGGAGGCCAAGGCGCTGCAAAAGCTGTTCCCGGGCTTTACGCAGATTCGACCCGCCGGTTCCGGCGTTCCCACCGATGTCATGCTGACGATGGTGATTGGGGCCGACTACCCGTAGGCTTCGAATCCCGCTCGGCCGACGGGAGGATCTGTTGCGCATCGCATTGCTTGCGCCACCGTGGATTCCGATCCCGCCCTACGGATACGGAGGAATCGAGTGGGTCGTGGCGCTCCTCGCCGACCAGCTTGTCGAACGCGGCCACGACGTGACGCTGTTTGCCAGCGGAGGATCCCGTACAAAGGCCGAGCTGGTTTCGGTTTTCGAGGACGCGCCTGCCGAGCGGATGCACGAGAACGTGCCCGACGCGCTCCACGCCGCAGCTGCGTTCCGTGAGATTGCCGTCCGGGCGGGAACAGACCGCGCTTTCCACGTCCTGCACGACCATTCTGCCTGCATCGCTCTCGCAGCGGCGCCGCTGATGCCGATTCCGATCGTCCACACACTTCACGGTGCCTTCACGGATGAGATGCGCCGGTTCTACGAAGCCGTAGCCGAAGGAGCGACGTATGTAGCCATCAGCGAAGCCCAGCGCGCCGGCATGGCCGATTTGCCGGTAGCGGCGGTGGTTCCGAACGCTGTGGACGTTGAGTCGTATCCGTTCGTCCAGGAGAAGGACGAGTACCTGCTGTGCCTCGGGCGAATCACGCACGACAAGGGCCAGGACGCCGCAATCGGGGTGGCTCGCCGCTGCGGAATGCCCTTGGTGCTCGCAGGCAAGATCGACCCCGGTGAGGACCGGGCATACTTCGATCGCAGGATCTTGCCCAGCGTGGACGGTGAACTGGTGAGATTCGAAGGAGAGGTGAGCGATGAGCGCAAACGCGAGCTGCTTGCCCATGCCCGCGCCGTGCTCTTTCCGATTCGCTGGCCGGAGCCCTTTGGACTCGTGATGATCGAGGCTGCGGCGTGTGGTACACCCGTCGTGGCGACGCGATGGGGCGCCGTTCCGGAAGTTGTCATCGACGGCCGAACTGGTTTCGTCGTCGAAGGCGAAGACGCGATGGTCGCCGCCGTCGAGCGCATCGCAGGGGGAGCAATCAATCCGGGGCAATGTCGCGCAGATGCAAGGGAACGGTTCTCTCCGGCCGCAATGGCGGCGCGGTACGAGGAAATCTACACGTCGGCGATTCGGTCGTGGCCGACCGACTAGCTCAACTTGCCGGGCGCGCCGCCCAAACAGGGGTGTTTCTCGACTTCGACGGCACCCTTTCGCAGATCGTCCCCGATCCCGAGAGCGCGCGACTCGTGCCCGGCGCCACGGGGCTATTGAGAGCCCTAGTGGAGCGCTACCCCGTTGTTGCGGTGATCTCCGGCCGGGCGGTGCGAGATCTGGCCCGGCGCGTTCGCGTGCGCGGCATTCATCTCATCGGCCTGCACGGCATGGAGGAACTCCACGAAGGAATCGTTCATGTCGCAGCGGGAGCGGAGGCGGCCGGACATCGCATCGACGCCGCGGCGACAGAGCTCCGGCGAGCGCTCCGGAGCATTCGGGGGGCTGCTCTCGAGCACAAGGGCCTTGCCCTGGCCGTGCACACTCGCCGTGCAGCCGATCCCGATGAAGCCGATGTCGTCGTCGCGCCGATCGTGCATGCCGTCGCTGCCGACCACGACCTTGTAGTCGTGCCGGGCCGGCGAATCCTGGAGCTGCGCCCGCCCTCCGGGGGCGACAAGGGTCGCGCTGTGGGCGATCTCATCACCCGGTTCGAACTCCAAGCAGGACTCGTCGCGGGTGACGACATCGGCGATCTTCCGGCCTTTGCCGCTATGAATGGTCTCGAGCTGGCGGTACGCATCGCTGTGGTCAGCGCGGAAGCGCCGCCGGACCTCATCGAGCGTGCCGACCTGATCGTGAAGTCGCCGGCCGCGCTCGTGGAAATGCTGCAATCTGTGGTTGCCTGATCCTAGGTGCGCGCTCAGCCTTGGGGAAGGTCGCGGAGCTGCCGCTCGAGCCAGCCGGCGGGAGATCGGCCGCGCGCAAGCCTCTTCAGCGATTGGGCCATCCAGCCGCGCTCGTCCTTGGGCATGTCGAGTGCCGCCTCGATCGCTTCCGCGGTGCCGTCCACGTCGAAGGGGTTCACTCCGATCGCGGCCGGTTCCAGCTCGCTCCAGACACCGGCGTTGCGCGAGAGGACGAGCACGCCGTCCCTCCGGTTCAGCACCGGCCCTTCGCGTGCAACCAGGTTCAGGCCGTCAAAAACGGGGTTGACGACGAGCACGTCGTAGCGCTCGTATGCGGCCAGCGTTCGAGCGAATTGGTCGGCGATCTCGACACGCACCGGCTCCCAGTCCGGCGTCCCGAACCGCTTCGCGATATCTGCTCCCGTCCGCTCGCATTCCGCCAGGTATTCGCGGTACTCCGGAATGGCCCCGCGCGATGGAGTAAGCAGCGCGAGATGCGACACTGTGCCGTGAAGATCCGCTCGGCGCTCCAGGACCGCCTCGAACGCCCGCAGACCACGCAGGATGTTTTTCGAAAGCTCGACGCGATCGACACGGAGCACCAGAGATCTGTCGCCGATCCAGGCCGCAAGGCTCTCGCGTTCGGCTGCCACGCGGTCCGGGTCGGCTCCGGAGGTTAGTCCCCGGGCATCAACCCCGATGGGATACCGGCGGACGCTCGTGCGGTGTCCCTGACTCGACACCCAGTTGCTGGTGGTGGGCGCATCGAGGAGCTCGCTCGCGCACCTCACGAAATTGTCGGACCAGCGACGGGCGTGAAATCCCACCAAGTCGGCGCCGAGCATTCCCGAGATGATCCTTCGGCTCCATCGATCTGGAAGCAGGCGCAGATAATCCACGTGGGGAAACGGAATGTGCCAAAACATCCCAACACGAAGATCGGGGCGGGCTGCACGAAGCATCGCCGGGACGAGCGCCAGGTGGTAGTCCTGCACCATTGCCGCCGCCGCATGTGCAGCCGACTCGGCGATCGCATCGGCGAAAGCGCGATTCACTATTTCGTAGGCGTGCCAGGCTTCGCGCTCCTCCGGGCCGACCGATGGTGTTCTCGAGGGGTCCCAAAGGTAATGGCATACAAACCACAAGTAGCGGTTGGCGATGACGTTGTAGTACGAGTCGTAAACGTCGTGCGGGATGTCGAGAAGCCGCACCCGGACGTCGTGTGAGGTATCGATTCCCTCGGCTGCGGCGCGCCTGTCCTCATCGCTAAGTGCGGCCGCAATCCAGAGGGCGTCGGATCGTCCCCGCAGGGCAGGACCGAGGGCGCTGACCAGTCCGCCGGCGCCCCGGCTCGCCGTCAGTGATCCATCCGGTGACTCTTCGTAGGACAGCGGCCCGCGGTTCGAAGCGACGACAAGGGATGCGCTGGAGAGCTGCGTCATCAGCTGGAAAGTACGGTGAAGAGATCCAGGTAGTCCATCAAATCCCGGGTGGAGAGAAAGTGCTCCTTCACGTGCCCGTGGGCCCACTCGGACATGATCCTCGCGGTCTCGACGTCGCGCAGCAGATGCGTGATGCGCTCTGCGCATTGCTCGACGGAGTCGACGAGGAAGCCGGTTTGCCCGTCGAGAATTTGCAGCGTAATTCCTCCGACATTTCCGCCGACTACCGGCCTGCGCTTCCACATCGCCTCGGCGACGACGAGCCCGAATCCCTCCCGCAGAGATTTCTGTACGACCACGTCTGCCGCGCGCTGGAAGGCGTTGACCGCAAGTCCACCTACCTCTTGCAGGTTCGAAAGCAAATGGATGTCCGGATCGTTGGCTCGGTGCTCCTCTACCTTGGTGTACATCTCCCAGCCTTCGGGATCGTCATTGGCCATGGAAGCGATCAGCGCCAGCTGCACGCCGGGGATCTCCTCACGAACCATGCGGTAGGCGTCGATCACGCCGGTCGGATCCTTCCAGGGGTCGAACCGCGAGACTTGTACGACCAGCGGCCGGTCGAGGTCGATGCCGTACCGCCTCATTACCTCCATGACCATGTATTCGTCCATCGGGATGTTCTTGATGGACAGGGGGTCGATCGAGGGCGGAATGATCGAAACCCGTCCGACCCTGAGGTCGGGCTTGACGAATTCCTTCATGGTGAAGATGGCGTCGTCGTAGGGTTCGATCATCGGGCGGACGAAGTCCCACACGGGATCGAAGGTCTCCGTCAGGTCGATGTGGCAGCGCCAGATCCACTTGCCGCCCGGGTGGCCCCGGTTCTCGATGAGCTCCCCGAGGATGCCGGCGGGTTGCGAGTCGTGAATCACGACGAAGTCGTAGTCTGTTGGGAACCTCTCGACGTTTTCGTCGATGACCTTGCGGTACGTTGTTTCCATCTCCGGTCCCCAGGGCACCGCGGCTCCCTGCAGGGCGTTGTGCATGGCCTTCGTGACCTTGAAAAAGTCGTCGTGCCCGGCCATGAGCCGCCAGTCGGCCTCAAGCCCGAGGTCGCGCATGAGAGGAACTAATGTGTAGAGCAGCTCCGCTACTCCTCCTCCGAACGCAGTGGAGTTCACGTGAAGGATGCGGGCTCCCTTGAAGGCGGCAGCACGTTCGCGAAGCTCGGCCACGACATCGCGGCCCACCACGGCGGCGTAGTCCCCGAGCGACTTGGCAGGAGTTGGGACCGAGAGGGGGTCCATCGATGGGATTCTACCCCGGGTCCGCCGGCTAATAGCGGTTGAGCCGGGCGGTGCCTTATCGGCCCCCGTGACATCGCGCCGTTATGATCGGCTCGATGGCCGGTCTCGACAACGCAGAAGACCTTGGAGGACGGCTGCGACGCATGGGCATCCTCGCTTGGTCCCTAATCGGCATCCTCGTGTTGGTGGGCGGCCTGATCCGGTTTGTGTTTTACCCAGCCCGCGGCGCGTTTCCACCGCTAGTTCTTGCACTGGTCGTCGTGTACCTGCTGAATCCCCTGGTCACAACTCTGGCCCGCCGGGTTGGTTCCCGGGTACTGGCAACGCTGGTCGTTTATCTGCTTTTTCTGGGCGTCATAACCGCGATCGGGGTAAACCTCGCGCCCATTGTGAGCCGGCAGGTCAGCGGTTTTATCGATCGGGTCCCCGAATATGTGAAAAAGGGAGCACTGGAGATCAACCAGTTCGCCGAGGCTCGTGGATCATCGTTGCGCGTTCGAGTTTCAGAGGCGGAGATCGTGAAATTCGTGGAAGGCCACGAAGATACTCTGGCGGGGTTCATCGGCCGGGTGAGGGCGGTCGGCAGCAGCGTTCTTCACGTGGTTCTCACCTTCTTGCTTACCGCCGTGCTGTCGTTCTACGTGCTGGTCGACCTTCCCAAGATCCAGCGCGCGGTGCGCAACCTCATCCCTCCGCCGCGAAGAGACGAACTCTCGGCGCTCGGCGAGCAGCTTTCGAAGGCCCTGGGCGGATTCTTCCGGGGGCAACTGCTCGTCGCCTCGTTCGTAGGTGTCGCCTCGGCGCTCGGGCTCACGCTCGTGGGTCTTCCATTTGCCGCGATCATCGGCATGATTTCCGGGGTGTTCAATCTCGTCCCGCTGATCGGACCGTTCATCGGAGCCGTCCCGGCTGTGCTGATCGGACTTCTGTCGGGCGATCCGTCTCTTGCGTGGAAGTCGGCGCTGGTGCTGACTGTCGTACAGCAGATCGACAACCACATCGTCAGCCCCAACGTCATGGGACGCACGGTTCAGCTTTCGCCGATCGCGGTGATGCTGGGATTGCTCGCCGGCGGCACGCTTGTGGGAATTCCCGGAATGCTTATGGCGGTGCCGCTGATCGCGGTTGTGAAGATCCTCGGACGCTATCTTTGGGAACATCGCGGCCGGGTCATCCACCAGCCACAGACGGCCGCGGAGTAGAGGGTGGCTGTGGCCGTCCATCAAGTGTTTCTTTGGGACCCGGCTCAGTGCGGCCCTACGGTCTTTGGGACAGCAGCGTCAGCGCGTCGGCCCATCCGAGATTTCCCGGCCGGTCGGTGACGACGACGTTGCCGAGCCCGAGTCCCCGCTCGGCGAGACCACGGTCCCGTTCGACGGCGTCTCGGACGAGCACCAGGAGCGCGACCTCCGCTGCGATCTCGAGGTCGGCCACCGCATCCCCGATCGCCACGCACTCCGAGGGCTTCAAAACTCGCTTGCGCTGATCGATCGCGATCGCCGTTCCCTTGGAAACGCCACGCGGCACGAGATGGTACGCGTGAGCGGTGTCCACGCCCAGATCGAGATACGACGAATGGAGCAGTCCGTTGTCCACCAGCTCGAGCCACCCGTGGCCGGCGTCGGCCAGCGCGGCGTTGACCTCCGGGGGGTCGACGAGGCCGCGAAACAGTTGGGTGTAGTCGCGTAATGCGGACCACGGGGTATGAAGCTCGATCTTTCCGGCGTAGCGATCCAGGAGGACGCCGACCGCGCCGCAGTCCTCCATGTATCGCGCCGGCGGGACATCCCCTCCCGGATACGCCCCGAGATTCCTCACGACCTCGCGGCCGGCTTCGTAGGCGACGACGGCTCCCATCTCGGCGATCACGTTCTCCATTCCCAGCAGACGCGCATCACCGACGAGCCCGCGGACCGCTCGCCCGGAACACGGAACGACGTCGATACCGGCAGCTCTGGCTTCCAGCAACGCGCGCGCCGGCTCGAGAGAGTCTGCGCCGTGCGGGTCGCGCAGGAATGCGCCGCCCCGACCGAGCATGGTCCCGTCCAGGTCCGTGTAGACGACCTTCGGACCCATCCGGCGGACTCGCTCGGTATTGCGGGACAGCAAGCGCTCGCGGGGCACCATGGCAAGGGACATGCTATCCGCGGTGGCCGAAGGAAACCTTGCGCCGGGATCTGGCGGTTTCCCCTATCCTTGTCTCTCGATGGGCCGAATCGAGGCGCTGCGCTGCCGCGAATGCGGACGGGAATATGCCGTCGAGCCCATTCACGCATGCGAGTTCTGCTTCGCGTCGCTCGAGGTGGTCTTCGATTTCGATGAGATTGCCCGCACGATCAGTCGCGACAAGATCGCTGCCGGACCGAGAACCATCTGGCGCTACAGCGAACTGCTTCCCGGCGGAGACAAGCGCGTGGACCTCGGCGCCGGATTCACACCGCTCCTCCCGGCGCCGCGACTGGGACGGGAACTTGGGCTTCCCGATCTCTGGCTTAAGAACGACACCCCCAACCCGACGCATTCGTTCAAGGACCGTGTGGTCTCGGTGGCGCTCACCGTCGCCAGAGAGTTTGGATTCGAGGTCGTCGCGTGCGCCTCCACCGGGAATCTCGCGAACGCCGTCGCGGCTCACGCCGCCTCCGCCGGGCTCCGAGCGTATGTGTTCATCCCGGCAGACCTCGAGCGCGGCAAGATCGTCATGAGCGCGATCTACGGTCCGACCCTCGTCGCCGTGAACGGCAACTACGACGACGTGAACAGACTGTGCGCCGAGATTGCCGACTCTTACGATTGGGCGTTCGTCAACGTCAACGTCAGGCCGTTCTATGCGGAAGGATCGAAGACGCTTGCGTTCGAAATCGCCGAACAGTTTGGCTGGAGAGCCCCGGATCACGTCGTCGTACCGATCGCGAGCGGATCCCTGCTTACGAAGATCAAACGCGGACTGGACGAGTTCACGCGGGTCGGCCTGATTGAGGAGCACCCCACGAGAATCAGCGGCGCGCAGGCGGCCGGCTGCGCACCGGTCGCGACCGCGTTCAAGGGCGGGACCGAAGCCGTGCGTCCGGTCAGGCCGTCCACGATTGCCAAGTCCCTCGCGATCGGCAATCCCGCCGACGGTGTCTATGCGGTACGCACGGCGCGTGAGACCGGCGGGGCGATCGAAGACGCGACGGACGAGGAGATCGCAGAGGCCATGGGCCTTCTCGCACGAACCGAGGGAATCTTCGCAGAGACGGCCGGAGGTGTGACCATCGCGTGTCTTCGCAAGCTTGTGGAGGCGGGGGTCGTCCGGCCGGAGGAGCGCGTCGTTGCCCTGATCACGGGCGACGGCCTGAAGACGATCGAGGCCGTCGGCGACCGCGCCGGACCCTCTTTCACCATCGACCCCAAGCTCTCGCAATTCGAGGCCCTGGTCGAGCCCGGCCCGGGCTGAACATCCGGCTGAACGACCCGGCGTTGACCCTTCGTCTCCCTTCGGCCTAGCATTTGACCTGCGAAAACGTGACGAGCCGGGTGGCCGAATGATGAGGTTCTCGCTCCGCACCGAATACGGCATCAGAGCGCTCATGGAGCTTGCCCACCACCAGGGGGAGTCTCCGGTCCCGGCACGCCAGATCGCCCGGCGCCAGAACATCCCCCTCCGGTTCCTGGAGCATCAGCTGGCCGCACTCCACAAGGCGGGCATCGTCCAGTCATTCCGCGGAGCCGGCGGAGGGTGCTCGCTGGCGCGGGACCCGGCCGAGATCACGATCGCCGACGTGATCGAGACCCTGGAAGGGCCGATGGCGGCCATGTTCTGTCTCGAGCCCCTCGACGACTCGTGCCCCCAAACACATCATTGCGGGCTGCAGGAATTGTGGGAGCGCGTTGAAGTTGCGGTGCGATCGGTGTTCGAGCAGACGACGCTGGCCGACATCGTCTCTCGCCACGCCCTTTTGCAGCCGGTTCTCTCCATCGGGAGGCGTGCCAACTAACTCGTGGTCACCGTTCTGGTCTGCGACGACAACGACGCCCTCCGGCTGCTCGTCCGGATGACCTTGGAGCCGGCCGGCTTCCGGGTTGTCGAGGCTCACCGCGGGGATACCATCGCGGAAGCGGTGCGCCGGGAGCGGCCCGATCTCGTGCTGCTCGACTACCACATGCCCGGAAAAGACGGGATCGAGGCCATGGAAGAGCTCAAGGAAGAGGGCCTCCGGGAAGGCACCAAGGTCGTGGTGTTCACGGCTACGATCGGTAGCGAAGATCTCGAGAGGGTCCGGAAATTCGGATTCGACGGCGTCTTGAAGAAGCCGTTCGACGTCAAACGGCTGGCCGATACGATCTCGGAATACCTCCAGGCCTGAGCGAACCGGCTCCGGACTTGCGTCGTGCCGCCCGTCCTCCTATAAAGAGGGTTAGCACTCTGGCATTGAGAGTGCCAGAAATGGGCCAGGAGCCGGCTTCACCCGGGAAATCACGGGAAGGGCGGCGGCCGGGCCGTCGCCGACAGGGAGGGATGTAGATGCCAGCCAAGATCATTGCCTTCGATGAGGAGGCACGACGCGCGCTCGAGCGGGGGATGGACACCCTGGCCAGCGCCGTCAAGATCACGCTCGGCCCGAAGGGCCGAAACGTGGTCATCGAGAAGAAGTGGGGAGCACCCACAATCACGAACGACGGCGTCTCGATCGCCAAGGAGATCGAGCTCGAGGATCCACTCGAGAGGATCGGAGCCGAGCTGGTCAAAGAAGTCGCCAAGAAGACGAACGATGTGGCCGGTGACGGTACGACGACGGCCACGGTGCTGGCCCAGGCCATGGTGAAGGAAGGTCTGCGAAACGTCGCTGCCGGCGCCAACCCGATGGGCCTGAAGAAGGGTATCGAGAAGGCGGTCGACCGCGTCATCGAGGCGATCAAGGACGTATCGCGCGAGATCGAGGACAAGGACGAGATCGCTCACGTCGCGTCGATCTCCGCGAACAACGACCCGGAGATCGGACAGATGATCGCCGAGTCGATGGACCGCGTCGGCAAGGACGGGGTCATCACCGTCGAGGAGTCGCAGACATTCGGCCTCGAGCTTGAGCTAGTCGAGGGAATGCGCTTCGACAAGGGTTACATCTCGCCGTACTTCATCACCGATCCGGAGCGCATGGAGGCCGTGCTCGAGGACCCCTACATCCTCGTGGCGAACTCGAAGATCTCCGCGGTGAAGGACCTCCTTCCGATCCTCGAGAAGGTCATGCAGTCCGGCAAGGCGCTCGTGATCATCTCGGAGGACGTGGAGGGTGAGGCTCTCGCGACTCTCGTCGTGAACAAGATCCGCGGCACGTTCCGCAGTGTGGCGGTCAAGGCGCCCGGCTTCGGTGACCGCCGGAAGGCAATGCTGCAGGACATCGCGATCCTGACCGGCGCGCAGGTCATCAGCGAGGAAGTGGGACTCAAGCTCGACAACACCACGATCGATATGCTCGGCCGTGCACGCAAGATCGTCGTGACCAAGGACGAGACGACGCTCGTCGAGGGTGCCGGCGACGCCGACGAGATCAAGGGTCGCGTCAACCAGATCAAGACCGAGATCGAGAAGACCGACTCCGACTACGACCGCGAGAAGCTGCAGGAGCGGCTGGCGAAGCTGGCCGGCGGCGTTGCGGTGATCAAGGTCGGCGCGGCAACCGAAGTCGAGCTGAAGGAGAAGAAGCACCGCATCGAGGACGCCGTCTCGGCGACCAAGGCTGCGGTCGAGGAGGGCATCGTGGCCGGTGGTGGCGTAACGCTGCTGCAGGCTCAGGTTGCTCTGGACAAGCTCGAGCTCGACGGGGACGAGCGCACCGGCTCGCTCATCGTGCGCCGGTCGCTTGAGGAGCCGCTCAAGCAGATCGCGGTCAACGCCGGCCTCGAGGGCGGCGTGATCGTCGAGAAGGTGCGCGGCCTCGACACCGGCTGGGGCCTGAATGCCGACACCGGCGAGTACGTCGACATGTTCAAGGCCGGGGTCATCGACCCGGCGAAGGTCACGCGGTCGGCACTCCAGAACGCGGCCTCCATCGCGGCACTGTTCCTCACGACCGAAGCGGTCGTGGCGGAGAAGCCCGAGAAGGAGAAGCCGATGATGCCGGGCGGCGGCGGCATGGATCACGGGG
>JBKKBZ010000056.1:0-25664 GCA_046713235.1 Actinomycetota bacterium
ATTTCCTGACGATCCCGTTCTTGGCGCGGTAGCCCGCGCCGTAGAGGATGCTGGCCTCGCAGCGATTCTCATGGACGACGGATGGCGCCTCCTCTGGCTTTCGAGCGAGTTTGTCGCCTTTTTCAACGTCGAACTGGGTGATCTGATCGGCAGCAACTACGTGGATTTCTTGTTCAAGGCGCCGATCCGCGAAGTCGTCACCGAACGAAGCTTCATGCGCGCCGGCCTAGATATCCTGTCGGCGATGCTGGCGGACGTTCCCGGAGGCAAACTGGAGTTGGCCGAGTGGCTGAAGCCACACTTCGGCGAAGCCTCTCGTTCCTTGCTCGATGGGCTCGAGCCGAATCCAATGCCGGTTTGGAAGAGCGGAGTTCAGGTTATTCCCTCTCCCGGGATGGAAGCTGCAAGGATGAGCTGGGTGGGGATTCGACTCTACGAGAGCAACGGGAAACACGTCGGACACCTCAACCTGTTCGGGACCACCGTTCCGTTCCGTTACGTGCCGATGCTGGCGCGCGGCGATACGGCGGCACTCGAACGCCTTCGTATCCTTACCCGCGCTGCTCGACGCGACGTCGTCGTGCTCTGCGCCGACCTACAGGACTCGACGGTGCTCGCCCGGCGACTCTCGACGGCCACGTTCTTCGAACTGATCACGCGGATAACTTCGGGCTCTGACCACAAGATCATCGAGCACGAAGGGATCGTCGGTCGGCACGCGGGGGATGGAGTCATAGCCTTCTTCTTAACCGACCACCTCGGAAGTGCGTCCGCCGCTGCGCGAGCCGCGATCGAGGTTGCGACCTCCCTTGGATCGATGGTGAACGAACTTGCATCGAGTTCGGGGGCCGGGGCTGTTCCAGTGAACGTGGCCCTTCACTGGGGAAACGTCTACATGGGACAGCTCGTGAGTGCAGGCAGGCTTGAAGTTACGGCACTCGGTGATGCCGTGAACGAATGCGCACGCATCGCAGAGTGTGCACACGATGGAGCCGTTCTCGCATCGAAGGGCGTCATCGAGCAACTGGTAGATAAGGACGCTCAGGCTCTGAGCATCGATCCTGCAAAGGTCGCCTATGAACGCCTGGAGGACTTCCCAGGTGCGAGCACGAAGGCCCGCCGGGATGCCGGAGGCATCGCGGTTGCGCGGCTCGCGTAGGTCGACTTCCGTCATCGAGACATCTTCCCGCGTTCAAATCCCCCCTCTACGATCTCCAGACCGCATTACTTCACGACGAAGCTGTAACTGCGCATCTTCTGATCGTCGCGGTTGACTCGGCAGACCACCCGATATCCGCCCCGAGCGGGGAACTGGGTGTTGATGTTGAGCGCGAGCACAGCCCGCTGGTCGCTTCCCGGCTTCACCGTAGGCGCTCGTCCGACGTTGACCTCACCTTCTACCTTGGCGAGTTCCGGTTGGCCGTCCTCACCTTCCAGGCGAAGCTCGACAGGGATCGGGCGGTTGGTGTCGTTCCACCCCACTAGGATCGAAACTCCGATCCCGAAGTGATGCAGTATCGGTTGGTCCGCGGGGGCATTCACGGAGACCTCGTTCCAACCAACGCCGGTTAGATAGAGGAGTCCGTTGACCGCCTCAGCATGGTTTGCCAGGGCCAGAAACTCGATTTCCATCGCGGCCTCCAGGGTTGCTCGCTCGTCTGTCATACGCTAGTATACATCCGTCATACACGGGGTCAAGGGACATGCAGATCGATGGCTGGGACTGGGACGATCACAACCTCTCCCACCTCGGCGGCCGAGGCCTCGGAAGACAGACGGTCCTTCAGGTGGCGCAGGAGGCGCCGAGATTCAGGGAGAACCTGAAGGGACGGGCGGCGACTCACCAGATGATCGGTCCCGATCGCGGGGGCGCGATGTGGGTGGTCTGTATCGTGCAGACTCCACGCGAAGGGATCTGGCGAGCTATAACTGGTTGGAGAGCTGAGCCCGAGGACGAGGCTTGGTATCGGAGGCAATCATGAGCAAGACGCGAAAGAAACCGACCGCAGAGCAAGAGCTTTACGAACATCGTCGAGATGCGGGCGAGTGGAGTGAAAAAGCATCCGCGATCACGGTGGCCAAGACGACCACGGAAGTCGTCTCCTTCCGCCTGTCCACCGCAGAGCTCGATGAACTCGAATCGTCGGCGGGTATCGCCGGTGAATCGCTATCAGAGTTCATCCGTAAAGCGATCGCGATCAGGATTCACGGCGAACCTATCGGGCCAGCAGTCCAAATCAGCTTCGGCGCGCAGTCTCTGTACGTGCAGAGTCACGTTGTCACCGGACCGCGAAATATCAACAACTCTGACCTCTTTCCCAGCGAAGCACCGGGGACCGTCGCCGCCGGCTTCTGATTGCCGAAACCCGAAACCTCGCGAGAAATCGCGGGTTTCTGGCCGCGAGCTCTATCGCGAATCCCAAGATGCCGACCTCGGCATCCCACCGGGCGCGCCTTCGTCGGCTTGTCTCGCTCGGCGAAGTACTCGGCGAACGTGTCGGAGATCGTTCGAGCAGCCTTCATTCGGTCATCGATCCTTCAGCTCGTCGAGGGCTGCGCGGTACTGCGTCCGCGCCTTGTCCAACAGTTCATCGAATTCTGCTCGGGGTCCAAGTTCGGCTGAACGCGGCGCCGGCCGAACGTCATCGGGCGGAAAGGACGATGGCACGATGAGCTCGCCCGCGGCGAGGCGCTCCACCTCGGAGCCCCCTCGCAATGCGAGCCACCGACGCCGGATGCGCGAGAGGAAGCGACGAATCATGCGAACCACTCATCGAACGATCGGCGAGCCCGGACCGCAAGCGACGATCCGGGTCGCTGGAACCACGCAAGCTCTTCCGCCGCAACATCATTCGGCAGCGCGGCACTGCGCGCCGCGATCCCAGCGTGATCGGCGTCCCACGCGGACTGCCCGATCGGTTGGCACGCACCCCAGGAGACGATCGCACTCGACGCCTCCAGTGGATATGTCGAAGGGAGCCCCACCGAAACGCATCCTTCCGGCGTGACCACATCGACATGCTCTTCCTGCGCAACGTCCATCTCGATCAACACAGGACGCCGGTCATCGCGCAGGTCGAGCACACCGAACGGCTGACCGGCGAACCGACGCAGCACGTTGGCGCGCGCTACTTCAACCGTGGCGTTCAGATAGACGATCGGGAACGTCCCTGGCGCATTCCACCGTCCCCCCGACGCTTGCGCGTACGATCCGTCGAGAGGCTCCTCCCAATCGGGATCCGCAACGCGATAGTGCGTGCCGCCGCGCTGAAGGAAACGGAACGTCACGCGGTCGCTGCCCAGTCGAAGACTCGCTCGAGCTCGGCTCGGACGATGTGTTCCTGCCCTTCCTCAAGCATCTCCAGGATCGAACGACCTCCGTAGGTATCCGCCTTCGTTCGGACAACTCCCGGTATCGCCTGCAGCTGCAGGTTCCGCTCCAAAAGCCCGACGACCGACGCGATCGCATGAACACGCGCCTGCCGCGAGCTGGGTACGCCGGCGTCCAGCCACTGAGAGGCTGCTTGGCGCGTCACGCCGAAGAGCGCGCCGAGCTCAGTAACCGACAGGTCGAACGCCGCGGCGATGCGTTGCAACGGTGGCTGCTCTTCGGTGAGCGTCAGATAGATGATCCGCGCGAAACGATTGAACTCGCGCTCGCTGATATCCCACGTGGGGAACCCTGCGACCGTCTCGGGCACGAGGGGATGAAGCTTCGGCAAGGACCGCCGGATCTCGGCCAGAAGATGCAGCGCCACGCCCTTGCCGACACCGAACTGCGCGACCCAGGTCGAGAAAGGCGCGTGGATGGCTTCCAGATCCAAGATCTCACCCGGAACCGTCGACGGGACCCCCTTCGCCGTGACGAAGAGCAGCCGGCCTTCCTGCTCGACCAACAGGTCGGGCGTCTGCTCGAAGACATGGTGGAGCAGGCGACGCTCCAGCGAGAGCCAGCCGTCGAGGTAGTCGCGGACGGCCGACAGCTTTCCCTTCACGGCGTCCCCGACGACGCGTTCGAAGATGGCCACCTCAGCCGCGCCGAACGCCTCGACCGCCTCTGCGGCGTCGAGGGGCTTATCGATCAGGAGCGGGTCGGTTCCCATGGCTCAGAGCTTAGCGCAAGGGAAACGCAAGCGCAAGGAAAACGCAAGCCGCCCCAAGCTCCGCGGTCCGGTGTAATCGCGGTGCAAACCGGCGCGCCAAGAGGGGTCTGAGCGGACTCGACGGGATCTCGCCGCACGCCCGCGACCTGGGAAAACGCCCGAAACACCAGGTCACAGCACGCGAAGATCGTCGGCGTGACGCAACCGCGCGCATCACAAGTCTTGGCGCGACTCCATGAAGCCGGTCTGATGCAGAAGAGCAAACAGATCCCCCATCCGACACAGATCGATGGGGTGACGATCCGCAGGGTCGAGCCGGGCCCGGACGCGGTCGCGGCATCGAGGCTTGCCGCCGCGTCGATGGGAGGCACGCCGGACATATTCGCGTACTACGTTTCCGAGTCCGCGATCGCCTCGGGGGAAGAGATCGTGTTCGTGGGCAGGGTCGACGGCGTCGACGTCTCCCAGTCGATGTGCTGGGTGGTCGACGGGTGCGCGGGGATCTACATGGTCGGGACCCTGGAGTCGCATAGACGACGCGGTCTTGGGCGCCTGCTCACCGAGGTCGCGGTGCACGCCGGTCGCGAGGCCGGGTGCGACGTCGCGTACCTGCAGGCGACCGCGATGGGGTACTCGACTTACGAGCGGCTCGGGTTCAGGACGCGCGGTCGCGTGGCCGTGTACCGCCGTGATAGTCGTCACGCGTAACCAGGCCGACTTCGAAAGTGCTCGCGTGAAGATCGTCAACCCATTCACCAACGGATGAGCGGATGCCGGAACGACCTGAGTGCGACCATCGGTGACACCGTTCCGTCACGATCCGCCGTGACACTCCGTGGACCGATCTTGGAAGCAAGGCGACCGTGGTGGTGCGAGCAACCGCAACACACGTCGCGATGTCAGCATCCTTGCGCGGGCCCGGAGGCAGGCAGATACTGGCGCTGATGGAGGGGGACGCTGGGCCGGCGCGCGGCGAGGATCTGACGGAGGGCCTCGCCGATCCACGCGCGCCCTGGGAGGAGCTCGTCGAGGATCCCGCCGCACCGCGCGCGATGCTCGCCGTGATGTTCACCGACATCGTGGGCTCCACCGAGCTGGCGACGGCGTTCGGCGACAAGCGCTGGCGTGAGCTGCTCGAGCAGCACGACGCGGCGGTCCGATCCCAGATCGCTCGCTTCGATGGGCGCGAGGTCGACACTGCCGGGGACGCCTTCTTCGCAACGTTCGGGCTTGCGGTAAGAGCAGTGGACTGCGCACTCGAGTCGGCGCGCGCGGTCCGCCGGCTGGGCTTGAGGATCCGTGCCGGGGTACACATGGGCGAGTGCGTCGTCTCGGACGGGAAGGTGCGCGGCGTCACCGTCCACATCGGTGCACGGGTCGGGGCCAAGGGACGGGCCGACGAGGTGCTCGTGTCGAGCACCGTGCGCGACATCCTCGCCGGGGCCGGGCTCAAGTTCGTCGACCGCGGTGAGCAGGCGCTGAAGGGCATCGAAGGACGATGGCGTCTATACGCCGTTGAGCCTCGCGCGCGCGACAACGAAGCGGATCTTCCTCCGTTGCTCGAGGCGGAGATCGCCAAGCCGCCCATGCCCGTGTGGCGTCGCCGCCGCGTCGTGGTCGCTGCCGCAACGGCGCTCGCGCTCCTCGCCGGGGCGATCGGCTACGTGACGCTCAGCGGGGGCGGAGCGTCCTTCGTGCCCGCGGATTCGGTCGCGGCGATCAACGCGGAGTCGGGTGACATCGAATCGACCGTCGCCGTGCGGCGGCGTCCGGTCGGCATCGCCGCGGCCCCGGACGGGATCTGGGTGGCGAACTCGATCGATCGAAGTGTCACGCACGTCGGGAAGGACGGCCGCATCGAGACGATCTCCGTCGGCCGGGGCCCGATCGCAGTGGCGTCGGGGACCGTGGGACGCGCCGAGCCGTTCATCTGGGTGGCGAGCACGGACGCCCGCAACGTCTCGCGCATAAGCCCGAAGACGGGAGGCGCGGTCGGCGAGCCCATCCAGGCCGGCAATGGCTTGTCGGCCCTGGCATACGGGGCAGGGGCGCTCTGGCTCACGCACGCGGTGGACGGGACCGTCTGGCGCGTCGATCCCTCCTCCGGCAAGACGACGAAGGAGATCCCGACCGGACCGGGCCTGCGAGGGATTGTCGTAACGAAGGACGCCGTGTGGGTGACGAGCGAGACGGCCGGAACCGTGACGAAGATCGATCCGCGCTCCGGCGGGATCGTGCGCGTCGTGCAAGTCGGCAACGGCCCCAGCGCTGTTGCGGTCGGAGCGGGTTCCGTGTGGGTCGCTAACGGCCTCGACGGCACGGTTTCCCGCGTCGACGAGAGCTCCGGAAGCGTGAGCGGCACTACCCGCGTCGGAAGCGGACCGCGAGCCGTCGCGTTCGCGCGCGGCCGGGTGTTCGTCGCGAACGAGGAGAGCGGAAGCGTCACGATGATCGACGCGCGCAGCGGCGACGTGATCCGCCAGATCGAACTGGAGAACGCACCGATGGGTCTGGCGGCCGCGGAAGACCGGGTGTGGGTCTCGGTGCGCGGGGGGATCCTCCGCTATAAGGGCGGCACGCTCCGCATCGGTACCCGCGACGTCGCATCCACGTTCGACCCCACGTTCGGCGGCGATTCGGTGAGTTACTACCTCATGCCGGTTCTCTATGACGGCCTCACCGCGTTCAAGCGCGTGGGAGGACCCGAAGGCAACCAGCTCGTGCCGAACCTGGTCGAGGAAATCCGCCGGCCCACCGACGACGGACTCACCTACTCATTCACACTTCGCGCGGGACTCAAGTACTCGGATGGATCATCCGTGAAAGCGTCGGACGTCCGGGGCACCTTCGAGCGCATCATCCGAAACAAAACGTACGGAGCGAGCTTCCTGCCCGCCCTCAAAGGGAGCGAAGCCTGCACTCAAACAAAATGCGACCTATCCGCGGGCCTTGTCACCGACGACGACGCCCGCACCGTTGTTTTCCGTCTTCGCCGGTCGAACCCCGATTTTCCCTACATCCTGGCAACGCCGTTCCTCAGCATCGTCCCGTCGAGCGCCCCCGCCGGAAACGCCGGCCAGGTTCCGATCCCTGGGACGGGCCCCTACCGCATAGCGAGCGGCAAGCTCGAACTCGACGCCGAGGGGTCCGGCGTGAGCGGAACCGCATCCCTCGAGCGCAACCCACACTTCCAAGCTCGCGGGCTCGCACAGCCGAACGCCTACCCGGACCGCATCGAGATCATCATGGGCGGCACTCCCGCGGAACACGTCGAGGCGATCAAATCCGGCCGCCTGGACTTCACGCCCGATCTCGGGCTCCCCGCGCTGAGGCAGCTGACCGAAGAGACGGACGCTGAGTTTCCCAGCCAGCTCCACTCCGTCGATTTCCCCTCGACAGTGTTCGCAATCCTCAACCCGAAGGTTCCGCCGTTCGACGACGTCCGTGCGCGCAAAGCCCTCAACTATGCCGTCGACCGGCGCGCGCTCATCACCGCCGCCGGCCCGCTCACGCGAGAGCTGAGCTGCCAGCTCCTGCCCGAGAACATGATCGGATACGCGCCTTACTGCCCATACACGAAAGCGCCGAACCCGTCGGGACAGTGGACCGGGCCCGACCTCGACACCGGCCGCCGGCTCGTCGCGGAGTCGGGCACGAGCGGGCAGCGGGTCACCGTCTGGATAATAGAAGGCGACGCGCCCGAAGCGCTCATCCGACGACGGGTGGCGCCGGTGATCGCCGACGCCCTCGAAGCGATCGGGTACCTCCCGTCGATCCGCGCGGTACCCGGCGGCCTTCCGGGTTACTTCGAGGCGCTGAAAGACCCGAACCGCAAGCTGCAGATAATGCTCACGGGCTGGGCTACCGAGTATCCCAGCCCTGCCAACTACCTCCTGCCGCTGATGACGTGCCCGGAGACGCTCGCCCAACTCGGGCAGGAGGCCTCAACCTTTACTCATTACTGCTCCCGAAAGATCGACAAGCTCACGTTGCAGGCACTCGATCTGCAGGCAGAAGACCCTGCCGCTTCGGCCAAGCTGTGGGCGAGCGTGGACCGACAGGTAAGCGATGAGGCGCCCCTGGTGAACTGGTCGAACGGACGGAGCGTTTTCTTCGTCTCGGGAAGAGTCGGCAACGTGCAGGGACACACGACGTACGTCGTGCTGCTCACGCAGATGTGGGTCACGGAGCCCGAATCTTCTTCGCCGCCGCCGGGCTGAGTCCAGGACATAGAAACCGGCCCGGCGTCGCCGCCGGGCCGGTCGCATCAAGCGCCGTTACTTGATCCGGAACAGGGCCCTGATGTAGCGGCCGTCTGCCACTCGCAGCGTGAACATCCAGCACCCGGGCCCGGAGCCCTTCTTAAGGTTCCAGAGCCACGTGCCGGAACTCGGATCGTAGATTGGCGACGTCGTCTCCACCGAGACGAATTCGCTCTCGACCGGGTCGGCGATCGTCCCGGTGCCGCTGCACAGGGTTCCTGCCGACGTCCAGGCGTAGGTGGCGTTGATCCCGGATGGCACCGGCTCACCGTTGCCGTCGGTCACCTTGAACTTGAACGGAATCGTCTGTTTGGTGGTCGCCGAGTTCACGATGAGCTTGCCCGACGAATCGTAAGTCGGGTATGCCGCCACCGGCGGGAAGAACCCGGTGAGTTCCCCGTACTTCACCGTGTAGGTGTTCGTCGCCGAGCCTGTGTTACCGATGACGTCGGCGGCGTTCACCGTGAACGACCGAGTTCCGATCGTCGAGGTGTCCACGAGGCTCGATGCCGGAGAGTTCGTGTCGGTGCACCCGCCTGCGGCCATGCCCGATCCCGCGTCGACGCACGTGTACTGCTCCGTCACCGCCTGGTTCAGGGACAGGGTGGCCCCTTGGGCCGGCGTCGTTATGAACGCCCTGGGAGCGGTGTTGTCCACGCCGACGATGATCGCGCCGTCGACCACTTCACCGGTCGAGGTCACCGCTTGGATCGTGTGGAACCCGTCCCCGGTTATCGAAGCCGGAGCGACCTGCGGCGCACCGCCGTCGATCGAGATGTCGAAGGCGGCGTCGACGTTGCCGCCGGCGTCGGCCACGAAGGCCTTGGGAGCACCGGTCGTCGTGCTGTTCTTGTACCAGCCGTTCGACAGGGTTCCGTCCTTGATCTTGATCGACTCGCCGGCCGGGAGGGCCGGAGTTTCCGGAGCCGGCGACACCGTGTAGCCGAGCCCCTTGAACGTTGCGCTCGCCCCGGCGCCTAGCTCGGTGATCGCATAGGCGTCGATGCGAACGACATCTGTCGCCGCGATGCCGCCGCTCCACCGGTTGCCGGTTCCCTTTGCCAGCTCGATGCGCTGCATGGAGCTTTGGCCCGCCAACTGTGCGAACACGTACACGCGCGAGACCTCGTTGGTCGAGAGCCCGTCGAGGTTCGAGGCCTCGACCACGATAGCCGTGCCCGAGCCGACGGGCGTCGCCTCGACCGACTCGATCGTCGGCGGCGCCGGAGCCGGCGCGTTCGCGTCGGCGTACCAAGCCATCCACCGCGTGTTCGTGAACTTCCGAAGCGTTCCCGGCCCGTTGAAGTCGGCGCCGGGGAAGTACATCGCCGGAACGATGACTCCCTTGTATTGAGCGCCGTCGAGACCGACGGCCGTCGTGATGTTCTGCAGCACGGAGGGGTATGCGACGTTACCGGCAACCGTCGGGTCGGTGTTCGAGTCGACCACCGGGTTCGAGAACGCCTGCAGCAGCGTCTGGTTCTGGAAGGCGTTGATCTCGATCGGCGCGAAGAACACCGGCTTCTTGCCCGACACTGCCGGGAGGTCGGCGACGACCTTCGGCATGACCGGGTACTGAGCCGTGTTCTGCGTGCCGCTGTCCGCCGAGACGAACTGGCGCCCGCCGGGGGCGTTGTTCGTCTGGAACGTAGGCGTGAGGTCGAACTGCGTCGTCGAGGCGACTCCCGAGATCGGGTCCGGCGCCGGAGACGAAACCGGCGTGACGGCAGCGGCAGCGCCGACCGCTCCCGGGACCTGGTACATCGGGAAGCCCCAGAGAACGAGCTGCTGCATGGCCTTCACGTCCTCACCTGTGAAGGACCCCATGCCGAGCCAGTACGAAATCTTCGCGTCGCGCAGCCCCTGGCCGATCGAGCGGCTGCCGTCGAGGTACTTGGCGAAGTCCGCCATTAGACGCTCGGAGTAACCGACGCCGACGGTGTCCCCGATGCCGTACCCCATGTTGCCGATGACGGCCGCGGCGCCCTTGCGGGCGAAAGCCTCGCTCCAGTCGTTGAGCGTCGAGCCGTCGAACGCCGCGGTGCGGCCCGCGATGTCGGACGCGCCGAGCAGGCCGGCGCCGAGCGCGTTGTCCACGTTCAGGGCCATGTGGCACCCAACGGAGAAGTAGATGCGCTTCATCAGCGACGGAGCGGGGGTCAGCGCGGCCGTGGTGAATAGGTCACCCGTGGTTCCGGCTGCGTCGCCGCTCGCCGGAAGAGCCTCGCGGTGGGAGAAGTGCGCGTTGATCGCGGCAATCGCCGGCGGAGTTCCGCCGAGCAGCGACGCCTCTAGCTCACCACGATCCCACTCGTGGTTCTGGACGGCCGGCGAGAGCCGCGTGAGGTTCGCCGATCCGACCTGGTTGCGAAGCTCGTTGGTGATAAGAGTGCCGCCGTCTATCAGGAAGTCGTAGTCCGTCTCGAGCGCGCGGCGCGTGTCGGTGGACAACGTCTTACCGTCGGCAAGGCCGTTCGACGTACGGAACTGGTCGAACTGCGCCGTGATGTCGGCCGCCTGCTCGCCGATACGTCCGACGCTCAGTTGCGGCAGGTACACGATGTCCCCGAATACCGACAGCGGCGTGATGGTGCCGTATGGGTTGTCGGAGAGGTAGTAGCCCGCGCCCAGCGAGCCGGCGAGCGCGTTGTTGGCGTCGATCGCCGACGTTGGGTTGCTGTCGAGCAGCAGATCGGCCGCGTACCCGGCCTCGTTTCCGTCCGTCGTCTTGTCGATGAGGCGAGCGAACGGAATGATCTCGTCCGAGGCGACGACGACTATGTTCGTCGCGTTGCCGCGATACGTGGCGACCTTGTCGGTGATCCTCGCCACGACGTCGTTGATCCTGTCGGGGTTACAGCGGTTGCCCCCAGAGTCGAGCGTCGCAAACGCCGAGTTGACGTCGGAGAAAGCGTCGATCGGCAGGATGCGCGCCTCAACGCCACCCGGATCCGTAGTCACGAACTGGTTGATGGCCGTCGTCACCTGGCCGTACGCGGTGCTGCCGTAGGAGTCCCGCATCCGCTGGTAGTCCACGAGGATGAGCGTGTTGGCGGGATCGGACGGCGACGGAACGGCCGGCGCCGCCGGGGACACCGACGCCTGACCGGCGTACGGGAAAGTGCGCCCCGCTGTGGAGCACTCCGGCAGCGGAACCGGGTCGCTGATGCTGGCGAACGCCGTGTACGCGATGTTGCCGTGCGACCCGTTGTGGCCGTTGATCTGGAGGACGTATTGAGCACCCTCGGTACCGGCCACGGCGGTCGTCGTGATGTATTCGTTGTCGGAGTTGCGGAACGCCGAGACGCCGGCAATGGGCTGCCCGGGCGCGATCGGGATCTCCTGGCCTAGTTCTGGACGAACCACGCCGCCCTCGAAGAACCCGGAGTCCGGAATCGGCAACTTGCCGAAGTTCGCGTCCACGGCCGCGCCGGGAACGAGCTTCTTCACGCCGCCGGTGCTGCCCTGCGGTGCGTACAGCACCATGTCGAGATCCTGCCCGTCGGGAACGTTGAGGCTGACGTTGAGGATCTTGCCCGGCGCAACGTTGATCGAGATGGCATCGATGTCACCCTCGCGGGCGACCTGGCCGAGGTAGAGCACGCCCGCCGATCCGCCGGTCGGATCGCCGACGATACCACTCGTGTCGTTCTCCACGACGTTAACGATCGCTTGGTTGGGCAGGAAGATGTGATTGGGGTCTTCCGGCGGGACCACTCCTCCGGTGGTAACGGTGACGTCCACGTCGACCCCGAAGGCGCCGACGGCGAAGCCGGGCATCAACTGGAATCGAACCCGCCGGCTCGTTGTGCCGGATTCGCAGCCCGCGAAGCTGTAGGTCATCTTGCCGTCGGGCCCGACGGCCGGGTCTGCCACGCCGCTGAAGGTCTCTCCGTTGAACGCGAGGGAGGAACCCGGGCGATACCGGAACCCGCCGCGCGGCGTGAGAACCGCGGTGGCGCCTACGGCGGGGCACGGGAAGGTGAAGCTCAAGTCGTAAGACTTGAAGATTGCGGCGCCGCCGTACCCCTCGACGGAGATGTCGGTGGGCTCGAACTCCGCCCACGGGATGGTGGTGCGCGGTATCAAGCCGATGATGATGTCGTTAAGCGTGAACCCGTTGAGAGCAGCGCCGAGATCGAGGTACCGCCCGGAGTTGGCCGGGTCGCCGTCACTTCCGAAGCCGCCGGTCCGCAGGTTCGGGACGACTGCCGGGTCGCCTAGCTCAAGGGCGCCGGGGTTGACGCAGTCGATGACGGCGCACCGCACGATCGAGTTGCGGTTGGCCGCGGGGATGTCGGCGATCTTGAGATCGTTGAGCTTGCTCTTCGTGAGCAAGATGCCGTCCTTGATCGTGATGATCGGGAAGATGGCCTCCGCGAGCTTCGCCGGATTGATGTCCCCGACCGTCTTGGACAGCAGCGGAGTCAGCTCGAGCGCGCATCCGCGGATGTCGGCTTCGAAGATCAACGTGTTGATCCCGTTGAGGCCGTTGTCGCCGGAGGCCGCCGGCGCGAGACACGCCGTACCGGCCGGGACCTGGGCGACGGTGATTCCGAAGTCCGCCCACGTCAGTCCGCCCACGAGGAACGCGGCGAGGCTCACGTTGTTCCACGGAGACAGTGCGAGGTTGAACTCGCCGAGCTTCAACTGGACTTCCTCGGGCGCGGTCGGGTCGAGCTCGGGGATCGGGGTGGGCTGGTACAGCTCGAAGAGCCGCAGGTTCTCCGGCGTCGCGTCACCGAACCGAGCGGGGTACTTGTCGAGGATTGCGGCCCAGCCGCCCTCACGCGTGAGTGGGAACCGGTTGAGCGTGCTGTTGCCGAACACGGTGGAAGCCACGCGCGCGGTTGGCACCCGAGCGGTTGGGACGCGCGCGGTTGGGACGCGCGCGGTTGGGACGCGCGCGGTCGGAACACGCGCGGTCGGAACGCGAGCGGTTGGGACGCGCGCGGTTGGCACGCGAGCGGTCGGAACCGACTGCGTCGGGCTTGCCGTCTCGGGAATCTCCGTGGCGGTCACGTCGTTGACGTCCACCGCCGTCGCGCCGATGGTCGTCCGGAAGTCGGACGGATCCGGGCTGCCGACCGGCACGACCTGCAGCACGACGTCCTGGAGCGCGGTCACGTTGTCCACACCGTTGCCGTCGAGCGTGACGACCGGGTCCGCGGGGTCGTTGCTCGCTATGTAGAACCCGCCGCCGTCGTTCCCGACGCCGGACGGTGTGTACCTGATCGACACCGCGCAGGTTACGCCCGGAGCGAGAGTAGCGCCCGTACATGTGTCGGAGACTTCGGAGAAGTCCGGACTTGCGTCGAGGTTGGCCGCGGTGACCTGCACCGGCGCCGACCCCACGCTCGTGTAGGTCACCGACTGCGTGGCGCTCTGCCCGACTTCGACGTTACCGAACGCAAGCGAGGTGGGCGACACGGAGAGATCGGGTACACCGGTCATTGCGTAGCCGGTGAATGAGCCCGAACCGATGTGCATGACGCCGGTGAGCGAGCCGACCGACACCGGCGTTTCGCTGTTCGTCGTCGTGCCGTTGCCCAGCTCGCCGTCTGAGTTCCCGCCCCACGCCTTCGCAGTTCCGCCGGACAGAAGCGCGTAGTTCGCGCCGCCGGCCGAGACTTGCGTGACGCCGGATAGGCCGCTCATCTGGGCAACGGTCGTGCTGAAGTTGGCCGCCGACGTGTAGCCGGTGTAGTGCACGTTCCCGGCCTTGAGGATCAGCGTCTGGTTGTCGCCGGAGTCGATAGCCTCACCGCCGGTGAACGGCACGGGCCCCGTCACGGCCTGCACTGGGACGTTCGAGTTCGTCGTCGTTCCGTTCCCGAGCTGGCCGACCTGGTTGTAACCCCAGCTCCACAGCGTGACGACGTCCGTCGACACGTTCTTGACGAGCGCGGCGCCGTGCCACTGACCGGCGGCGATCGCCATGCCGGTATGTCCGGCGGGAATCGAGACCGGCGAGGGATTATTGTGCGTCGTCGAGCCGCCGGGACAGGTTCCCGAGGTCGACGTCATCGGGCTGCCGTCGCCGAGCTGGCCCACACAGTTGTTGCCCCACGCGTACACCTTGGCGTCCGACCCGAGCACGAGGCTGTGCGTCTGGCCGGCCGCGATCGCCGCCGCCGTCACTCCGGCGGGCATGGCGACCTGCCGCGGGGTCGCCGGGCTTAGGGTCGTGTAGAAATCGCTGCCCCACTGCCAGATCTTGCCCGTGGAGTCGAGGGCGAGGCTCTGATAGCCGTGTGCGTCGATCGCAACGATCGAACCTGAGGTCAGCGAGCTAACCAGGACGGGGGTGCTGGAGTTCGCGTGCGTGATGCCGAACTGGCGCGAGGAGTTGTCGCCCCACGCATAGACGTCGCCGCTGCCGGTCAAGCCTAGGGTGTGGAAGAAACCGCCGGCCATCTGCTTGAAGGTGTGTCCGCCGACGACCGCCGCGGGCGTCGTTTGCGCCGGGCCGGGTGACGCGAGTGCGCCTCCGTCCCCGATCATGCCCTGCCAGTTACGCCCCCAGGCGTGCGGGGTGCCCGGCGAGGAAGCCTTGGCCGGCTGCACGAACAGCATCGCCAAGAACAGCGAGAGAACGAGCGCGACGGCAAGCGGTCGATATCTGCGGACCTCGAACGACGAAATTTGCGTCTCCACAACGATTCCCCCCGATGAAATTGATTGACCCAATGTCCTCAGCACCCGCCCGAGGCGCGTCCTGCGTCGCGCCCGGCGTGCTACTCGGACGGACGCACCACAGATTGTCTACTATGTGACGGTGCGTGGTCAATGAGGACAACACCACCAATGCTGTGTAGCTTTTCACAACTGAGGTCTAGCGAAACGGATAATCCGGTCATGATCGGGGGCGGTCTGCACCAATGAGCACCGCGCGAGAGCTAGACGCGAGCGTGCTCAGCCCGTACCTTCCTCGCCTGGTCCTCGACTGGCCGACCCCCGAGGGGCCGTCGTACCGGGAGATCGACGGCAGCCTCGTCTTCGTCGATATCTCCGGCTTCACGAAGATGTCGGAGCGGCTCGCAAAGTTCGGCAAGGTCGGCGCCGAAGAAGTCACCGAAATCCTCAATTCCACGTTCACGCGGCTGCTCGCCGTCGCCTACGAGAACGGCGGCACGCTCATCAAGTTCGGCGGAGACGCGCTGCTGGTGTTCTTCTACGATCCCGGACATGCGGCACGAGCGGTTCATGCCGCGGCCGGTATGCGCCGGAAGCTCTCCGAGATCGGAAAAGGACTCACCAGCTCGGCCGGGCGGGTCCGGCTGCGGATGTCGGTCGGCGTCAATACCGGATTGTTTCAATTTTTTCTCGTCGGCGATCTCCATCGGGAGCTGATCCTCACCGGACCGGCGGCCAGCAAGACCGTCGAGATGGAGTCGACGGCCGAGGCCGGAGAGATCCTTCTCAGCAAGCCGCTTGCGAGCCTCGTGGATCCTTCGCTTCTGGGGGATCCCAAAGGGGAGGGAATTCTCCTCACGCGGATGCCGCCTCCGCCGCCGGCAGCGCACCACGCCGCCGTCGCGGGGCCGTCGTTTGACCTGGCGCCGTTCGTGCCGATCGCCATTCGCGACCGGTTGGCCGGCGGAGACCTCGACCCCGAACACCGCCGCGTGACCGTCGCCTTCGTTCATTTCGACGGCACGGACGAGCTGGTGAAGACGACCGGCTGCAGCGACGTCGTGGGGGCCCTGCACGGCCTCGTGTCCATCGCGCAGCACGCTGCCTCCGATCACGAGGTGACGTTCCTCGGGACCGACGTCGACCACGACGGGGGAAAGATCATCCTCGTGGCCGGTATCCCGAAGACGACGGGCCAAGACGAGGAGCGAATGCTTCGCACGCTTCGCGCGATCCTCGACGAGCATCCGGACATCCCGGTGCGCATCGGAACGAACGCCGGCCATGTTTTCGCCGGCGACGTCGGCCCGTCGTACCGCCGCACCTACACCGTTATGGGGGACGCCGTGAACCTCGCGGCGCGGGTCATGGCCAAAGCAACGCCCGGCCAGGTTCTCGCGACGACGTCGGTGCTCGACCGGTCCCGAACGCTGTTCGAGACGGCGCCGCTCGAACCATTCATGGTGAAGGGAAAGGCGCACCCCGTCACAGCTTTCGCCGTCGGCGCGATCCGGGGTGCGCGCACGGAAGCCGGCGCCGAGGCAGACGAGCTTCCGTTTCTCGGTCGCGAGCCCGAGATGGCCATCCTCGGAGAAGCTCTCGGCCGGGCGGCACGCGGCGACGGGTCGCTCGTGGAGATCGTCGGCGCGGCCGGCATGGGCAAGTCCCGCCTCGTCGCCGAGCTTCGCCGCCGCGCGCGCGACGTGCGCGTGCTCACCGTGACGGCGGAGCAGTACGAGGCGCAAACGCCGTACTTCGCCTTCCGGAGGCTGCTGCGCGCCGTTCTCGACATCCCGCGCAGCGCCACGGCCGCCGAGGCCGGACGCCGGCTCGCAGACGTCGTCGCGGCTGCCGCGCCCGAGCTGCGTCCGTGGCTACCGTTGCTCGCGGTGCCGGTCGATGCGTCGGTGCCGCCGACGCCGGAGACATCCGGGCTCGACGAATCATTCAAGGTCCAGCGCCTGCACGCATCGGTCGCAACGCTTCTCGAACGCGTGCTGCCGGAACCGGCTCTCATCGCGGTCGAGGACGCGCACTGGGTCGACGGCGCGTCGAACGAGCTTCTGCGTTTCGTCGTGCGCGATCTCGCGGAGAGGTCGTGGCTCATCGTGGTGACGTCCCGGCCGGAAGGTCACACCCTACTGCTGTCCAGCGAGCGCGAATCGACGATCCTCGCCCTCGTACCGCTTCCGGAAGCCAGCTCGGCTGCGCTCGTCAAGGAGGCCGCCAAGGAGCTTGCGCTCCCTGCGCATGTCCTCGCGGCGCTGGCCGAACGGAGTGGAGGCCATCCCCTTTTTCTCCAAGAGCTGGTGGCTGCCTCACGAATGGGGGAATCGCTCGACGCGCTCCCCGACACCGTCGAGGCTGTCATCAACGCGCGAATGGACGCCTTGGACACCGCCGACCGGTCCCTGCTCCGGTACGCGGCGGTTGTCGGCGCGCGCTTCTCGCTCGACATCCTGCGCGACGCGCTGCCCGACCAGGCTCCGCAGGTGCTAGAACGCGTCACGTGGAGCAGCCTCTCAGAGTTCCTCGAGCCGGAAGGCGCCGACGCGTACCGGTTCCGGCACATGCTCTTCCGCGACGTCGCCTACGAAGCGCTCCCCTTTCGCCGGCGCCGCGAGCTTCACGCGCGAGTCGGTGAGGAGATCGAGCGGAGATCGACCGACGCGTCGGAGGAGAGCGCCGAGGTGCTCTCCCTCCACTTCGATCGAGCGCAGCGGTTCGACAAGTCGTGGAAGTATTCCGTCCTGGCCGGGGATCGCGCGCGCTCGAAGTTCGCGAACGTACAGGCTGCGGAGTTCTACCGGCGCGCGCTCGACGCGGCCCGCCGCCTCGACGACGTAGCCGATCCGGAACTCGGGCGCGTGTACGAGGCCCTGGGCGACGTGTCGACGCAGGCGGCCCTATACGACCGAGCCGTAGACGCGTACAGAAGCGCGCGAAAGATGCTGCGTGCCGGACCGCATCTACCACGCCTGCACCGGAAGGAAGGGATCCTGCGCCGGCTCTCCGGGGACTATTCCCGCGCACTCTCCTGGTTCTCGCGCGGGCTCAAGATCGCAAGCGACGACGACCCCGAGGTGGTCGAAGAGCGCATCGAGCTCTCGATCGGATATGCGGGAGTGCTCTTCCATCAAGGCCGGTACCGCGAGTGCATCCGCTGGTGCGAGCGCGTGCTGCCGCTCGCCGAGCGGCTGAACCTGCGATCATCTCTCGCGCACATCTATTACTTGCTTCACGCCGCCTACACGTGGCTCGGCGATCCGAGGCGCGCGCAGTACCGCTCGACGGCGCTGCCGATCTTCGAGGAGATCGGCGACCTGCTCGGCCAAGCGAACGCACTCATTAACATCGGTGCCGACGCGTATTTCGCCGGCGAGTGGGACGAAGCTCTAAGCGTCAACCGTCGCGCCAAGGATGTCCTCGAGAAAATCGGGGACGTCATCGGAGTAGCCGACGCGCTCAACAACACGGCGGAGATCCTGTCCGACCAGGGAAACATCGACGCGGCCGTCGAGTGCTTCTCGGAGTCCGAGTCGGCGTACCGCGCGGCGAAGTCCCGATACGGCGTCGCGCTCTCCGAAGTCAACCTTGGGCGCGCGGCGGCGCGCGACGGGCGTGACGAGGACGCAAGGCGGCTGCTCGAGAGCGCGCTCGCAGGCTTTCGTGAAATCAAGGCAGAGAGCTGGATCGCCGAGGCGCAGGGGCGCATCGCCGAGGCGCACGTGCTCGCCAGACGCCCGGTTGAGGCGCTCGAGCTAGTCGAGGCGACGCTTCCGGCGACCGAAAAGGCCGGAGGGCTCCACGCGCTCGTCGCGCAGTTGCATCGTGTCCGTGCGTATGCGCACATGCAGCGCGGCGAGCCGGACGAAGCCGAGGCGTCGATCGCCGAGAGTCTCCGCGTCGCGCGTTCGGCGAAAGCGCTTTTCGAGATCGCGTTGACGCTCGAGGCTTCGTCGCGCCTTACCGCGCTGCGCCGCGACCCATCGGACCGCGCCGCCGCGGAGGCCGGCCACTTGTTCTCGTTACTCGGCGTGAAACGAACGCCGACGGTCCCGCTCCCGGGCTAGCCATCCTTTGCCCGATTCGGGAGCGCAACAATCTTCAGATAGACGATCGGAAACGTCCCCGGAGCATTCCATCTTCCTCCCGACGCGCGAGCGTACGACTCGTCGAGAGGATCCTCCCACTCCGGATCCGCGACGCGATAATGCGTACCGCCGCGACGAGAGCGCGACGGAAGCCTGCCCCATTGTGTTAGCGCAATTGGGATGCGTTCGACCGATTCCGAAGCTCTTGGCAGGGATTCGCCGAGTAACGTACAACGCTGTAATTGTCGCACCTCGCTGTCGCACTGGCGCGAGCGATAGTCGACGCGGTTCGATTTCGCGAGGTCAGGCTCGCGTTCGCCGAACCGATAAGGCCCTCGACCAGGCGTCCAGGCCGCTTGACGCGCTTGGAAATAGGTCTTGCCGAGTTCAGAAGTAGTGATGTATCTTCTAGGGCATGGCTGTTTCTGAGCGAAGCTTGAGCTACCTCCTCCGAAACTCAGGGGAGGTCTTGGAAGAGGTCGAGCACCGGGATGTCGTCCTTCAGCGGCGAGACGGCGAGGACCTCTACCTAGCGCTCCTTTCCCGAGAGCGCGGGGTTCGTGATTCCCTTAGCGTCCTGGCACACCTTCTTCGCGCGGCTCTTGCGGACGATCAGAGTCGTGATTCCATGGCCAAATGGCTAAGCGACGAGCTGCCGTGGACGGGTTTCCTCCCTCTGGACGACCGGAATGAGTTCCTCGAGGACTTCACGCACACTGCAGTCGCCTGCGTGGAGTTCGAGAACTACGAGCCCCTCATCAGGAGTCTTCGTGGATGGCAGGCGACAGCTGAGGCTTACGCAGACCCCGAGATCGCCAAACGGCTGCAGAAATCCCACCGTGGCCCATCGGTGAAGTTGAAGGCACCTCGCATCTCGCGTGCCAAGAAATAGCCGACTGGCGCGCCCGACTCGAACGACCGAGTGGGTCATCGAAGCGATCAACAGTCGCGTCGAAGAGGATTGGGACAAGCTGTGCGCGGTTGAGCCGAATGCGGCGGCGACCGCATGGGATCAACTCTCGACCGACCCGACCGCATTCTCCTCTCGGCAAACGCGAATGAAGGGGAGCCTTGGAACGGGCACCTATGAGGGCCAGCAGTATGAGCGATGGCAGTACGAGGTGACCTCCGGCGGCCGCATCTGGTATTTCGTCGATGATCCCACTCAAGGCGGCCGAATGAAGACGCAACGCAAGGGTCGCGGACCGCGTCCGCGACGCCGGGTCTTGATCGAGAAAGTGCATCTCGGTCATCCGAAGGAAACTGAATAGGAGGCCCTCCGGATGGAGATTGAGTTCTCGGGACAGCAGGTCTTGATCAATAGCCGGCAGTGGCTGTCGATCATCCGATAAAGAAAGCCGTCCGGGTCGGCGACGTCGTCGTTGTTCTCTACGACCCCGACGCCCCCAACAGGCCCCTGTATCACTTCTTCAACGTCGAGGGGTTCGATGCTGAAGGGCGGAAACTGTGGACTGCCGAGCATCTCACCACGATGACCCAACGATGTCTACGTAGACATCGAGAGCTCGGAGCCGCTCGTTCTTTGGAATTTCTCCTCGTTCGTATGCACGCTCGATCCCCGGACTGGGCGCATCATCGACAAGATCTTCACGAAGTGAGGACTCTCGTGATGCCCCTTAAGCGCTGACCCTTTCGCGAATCGAGCGTCCAGTCCGGTGGACGACTCCGTGTGCACGCGGTGTGCAAACTCGATTCGGGGGCCATTGCTCGCAACGCGCTGACGAGCAGCTTCAGCGCGACACGTTGTGGTCGACGCTTGATCGACTGACGACGTTTTCCGCAGGTCGCACAGTTGACGACCGTTCGAATCCCCCCTTCCCGACCGCAGGGAGAGCTTGTGGGAGACTCCTGGGCTTGCCGGCACCAGGCGGGATCAAGCGGAGCCTAGGTTGACGGACCCACACCCCGTCCCGCACCCTGCCGCACATGGACGCGCCGACTACAACATTCGCGCATGGACCTGAAGGAGAAGTCGCTTATCAAATCTTTGGCGACGGTCCGATCGATCTGCTCTTCGTAACACCATGGCTCTGGAACATCGAAGTCATGTGGGAAGAGGCGCGTATCGAACGGTTCATGCGCCGCCTTGCCAACTTCAGTCGAGTCATCATCTTCGACAAACGAGGGGTTGGCGTATCGGACCCTGTTCCACTCGGCGCGCTCCCCACCCTCGAGCAATGGGCGGACGACATCCGGGTCGTGCTCGACGTTGCGCAGTCTGAGCGCGCCGCGATTGTCGGAAGCGCCGAGGGTGTGCAGATGGCAATGATCTTTGCTGCCGCGCATCCAGAGAGAACATCTGCACTCGTCCTGATCAACGGCAGTGCATGTTATCTGAGACATGACGACTATCCGATCGGTCTGCCTCAACACCTTATCGACCGTTCTGTCGACGTCGTTGCTGGGCCCAATAGAGATATCGTGTCGATGTGGCACGACAGCCTGCGCGCCGACCCTCAGTCCCGGCGATGGTTTGAACGATTCCTGCGTCTGTCCGCCTCCCCTTCATCGATCAAGCGAATGTTCCGCAACGGAATGGAATGGGATGTCCGCGCGGCGCTTCCCGCAATCCGTGTCCCTACGCTCGTGCTCCATCGGGCTGATACCAGCTACGTGCGAAGTTCGGCCGGCCGCTACATCGCCGATCACATCCAGGGCGCTCAATTCGTCGAATTGCCCGGCGCCGACCACGCCTTCTACGCCGGCGACCAAGACGCACTCTTGGGGGAAATCCAGGGGTTCTTGACCGGGGTACGCGGCGAGCCGGAGCACGACCGCGTGCTCGCCACAGTTCTTTTCACCGACATCGTTGGCTCCACTGAACGGGCAGCGGAACTTGGCGACAAGCGATGGCATGAAGTGCTCGACTCGCACGACCGCGTCGCTGCCGAGCACGTCCAGCGCTACCAGGGCAGGCTCATCAAGACAACCGGCGACGGTATCCTCGCAACGTTTGATGGACCGGCACGCGCAATCCGCTGTGCCCGTGCGATTTCAGATGACGTCGCGCGAGTTGGAATCGGAGTTCGTTCCGGGCTTCATACGGGAGAAGTCGAGCTTCGAGGTGAAGACATCGGTGGCTTGGCGGTTCATCTCGCGTCGCGCGTCATGGCCGAAGCCGGCGCGGGTGAGGTCCTCGTTTCGAACACCGTCAAAGATCTCGTTATCGGATCGGGCATCGAGTTCGCCGACCGTGGCGTGCGTTCCCTCAAGGGTGTGCCCGGCGAATGGCGACTATTCGCGGCGTCGTAGCTGCGGCTCATTGCCCTTCACTGCCAACACCTTCTTCATCTCGCCTGCGGCGGCTGGGTTCGAGACCGACGGACGCGTTCGCGCCACACCGCAGCCTACTGTTCACCGTCGCCTACGAGATGCTCGGCTCCGCCTCCGACGCCGATGCACGTTCAGCGCAGTCATCGCTCGCTCACTCTCAAGGCGTTCCGCCGGCCGAAACCGGCAAACCTTCATCCCGCCATTCGGGGAACCCGTCCTCCAAGCGCAGTGCGCGGTAGCCTTTGCGCCGAAGCACCCGAACGGCTTCGTCCGCGAACACGCAGTACCGGCCGCGGCAATACGCGACCACCTGGCGGCTCTTCGGGATCTCCTTCAGCCGGCGACCGAGCTCTGCGATCGGGATCCAACGCGCTCCGGCGATGTGGCCCGCCTCGAACTCCGGCGCAGGACGCACGTCCAGCACCACGACGTCGCCGCGCCTGAGCCGCCGAGCGAGCTCCGCGCGCGGCACCGGCTCGAGGCCGTCGAGATCACCGAGGTAGTCGCGCGCCAGCCGGTCGACCTCGCCGACGTGCTCGGCGGCAACCTCACGCAGCGACCGCCACAGCGCCAGCACTGCCGGACCGGCAAGTCGATAGATGACCCTGGTTCCGTCCTTGGTCGAGCGCACCACGCCCCCGCGGGCCAAGGCGTGGAGGTGATGGGACGTATTTGCCACGCTCTGGTCGATCTCCGAAGCGATCTCCTCGACCGAGCGCGGCCCCTGAGCCAGCAGGTCGACGATTTCGGCCCGCCGTCCGCTGCCGAGCGCCTTGGCGACCCCGGCGAACGCATCGAATAGAGCTTCCTTGGCAGCTCGATCTCCCATGACGCGACCGACGCTATATGGTTCTGGCCTCTTCTGTCAAATATTCAAATGAATACTTGACACGACCCACTGGTCCGCTGTACCGTCGCGTCGTCAACCAACCTGTTGCCGCATCGGTAGGCGAGCGATGATCCGAGAGCTGGCAGACCGATCGGCCCGATCTGGAGGTGGCACCAATGCCGACCCTGGAAGAGATCAAGGCCAAACAGCAGGTCACCTGGAGCTCCGGTGACTACGGCAAGATCGCGTGGATTACCCAGCCTCTGTCGGAGCTGCTGTGCGACGCGGTCGACCTGCGCCCCGGCGCAGACGTCCTCGACGTCGCAACCGGAACCGGGCACGTGGCACTCGCCGCCACACGCCGATTCGCCCGCGCCACCGGCGTCGACTACGTCCCAGCTCTTCTCGACGTCGCGCGAGCGCGCGCAGCGGCCGAAGGCCTCGACGTCACGTTCACCGAGGGCGACGCAGAGAACCTCCCCGCCCCCGACGCGGGTTTCGACTACGTCCTCTCGACGATCGGCGCCATGTTCGCACCCAATCAGGAGAAGACCGCTAGCGAACTCCTCCGCGTCTGCCGGCCGGGCGGCACGGTCGGCATGATCAACTGGCGACCCGAAGGATTCATCGGCGAGCTCTTCCGCACGATCGGCCGGCACGTCCCCCCGCCGGAAGGGCTCAAGCCGGCGGCGTTGTGGGGAAGTGAAGAGCGCGTCCGCGAGCTCTTCGGCGACGGCGCCTCCTCGGTCACCTTCAAGGACGGCGCCATCACGATCGGCTTCCTGTCACCGGAACATTTCGCCGACTTCTTCATCAGCAACTACGGACCGACCCTGAAGGCGTCCGAGGCGCTCGAAGGGGACCGCCGGGAAGGGTTCCGTCGCGATCTAGTGGAGCTCGCACAGCGGCACAACCTGCGCACCGACGGTACGGCCGCGCTCGAGTGGACCTATCTGCTGGTGCTGGCAACCAAACGCTAGCAGCGAGCACGAAGCGCCACTTCGCCCGAAGCCCTCAGCCCGAATGAGGGTCGACGCGAAGGAAAACAGTCCGACGACGATGCTCCTCCTCGCCGACCGTTCCATACCAACCGGCGAGGAGGACTCGTCGTCTGCGACGACCGCTACGTCCGCTACGTCCGTGGCCCAGAGGTGAGGCTACGGTCGAGCCGGCCGTTCAGCCGTCGATCGTGCTCGTCGGTCGCGTGCTCCTCTTGAATCACGTTTGTGGAGTACGCGCGCCTTGCGCAGCCGGTAGGCAGAGGCCTGTTGGAATCCCTGACGTCTGCCGATAACACAACCGTGGCCCTCCGAGAAGACTTTGCTGAGGCGCTCGCCGCCGCGCGAGCTGGGGCGTCCTGGGCGTGGCACGCCATATACCGCGACCTGGCGCCGGACGTGCTCGGATACCTGCGCGCGCGATCCGTCCGCGATCCCGACGACGTGCTGAGCGAGGTCTTCCTGCAGGTGGTTCGGGATCTCCACAGGTTCACCGGGGGCGAGGCCGAGTTCCGCGCCTGGGTGTTCACCATCGCTAGCCACCGCCGCATCGATGCGGCACGAGCGGATGCTCGTCGGATGCGCGCGGAGCCGGCGACGGCTGAGCAGCTTGCGGCGCAGGGCCCTATCGGTGACGCCGAACGCGATGCGCTCGCGAACGGCGCCGATCGCGAAGCGCTGGAGGCCCTTTGCTATCTCTCGGATGACCAACAGCGAGTGCTTCTGCTGCGTATCTTCGGCGGCTTCACCGTCCCGGAGGTGTCGCGGATCCTGCGAAAGCGGGAAGGAACGGTCAAGTCTCTTCAGCGCCGGGGGCTGGCGCGCCTGCGGGCGGCGCTCGAGCCGGCGCCGGGTGAATCGAATCCGAGGTCTCAACCGCTTTTCATAGTGAGATGACCCGCAACGAGCATCCCGATGAGGCGTACCTGGCGCGCTTGCGCCAGGCGCTGGAGCCCCTGCGGGGCCGATCGGACCGAGAGGACGCGCACCTGTCGGCCATCGAGACGGCTGCCGTCGCTGGACATCTCGACCCCGTGTCCCCGATGAGGAGGTACAGCATGTTCCGTAACACAAAGCTGCGACTCGCTGCGGTTCTCGCCGCAGCCGTCCTGGCCTTGATGACGCTCTCGACCGGTCTCGCCTTCGCCGGAGCGTTCGTGATGCCCTCGCCGCTGCGGGCCGCCCTCGCGAGCGTCGGACTTGATCTCCCCGACGGCGAGGACGCCGTAGAGGTTGACGATGAGAGAGAGGAAGCCGACGACGCCGAGGAGCCCGAGCAGGCTGACGAGGCGGAGGCAGCCGACGAGGTAGACGACGACGCCGATGAGGCCGACGAGGTTGACACGGTTGAAGCCGCGGACACGGTAGACGAGGTTGACGACGCCGATGAAGCCGACGACGCCGACACGGTTGACGACGCCGACACGGTTGACGACGCCGACACGGTT
>JBKKBZ010000057.1:0-52643 GCA_046713235.1 Actinomycetota bacterium
TTCTCCGGGTGTGCGGTGAGATTGCGAAGGGCTACCCCGACATCGAGTTCGAAGACCGCATCGTCGACAACCTCTCGATGCAGCTCGTGAAGCGGCCCCAGGAATACGATGTCCTGCTGCTTCCAAACCTCTATGGCGACATCATCAGCGACCTGTGCGCCGGGCTGATCGGCGGCCTCGGGGTCGCGCCCGGCGCCAATTTCGGCGACGAAGTGGCGGTGTTCGAGGCGACGCACGGCAGCGCGCCGAAGTACAAGGGCCAGAACAAGGTCAACCCGATGGCCATGATGTTCTCCGGCGTGCTGATGCTGCGGCACCTGGGGGAGAACCAGGCCGGCGACACCCTCGAGTGGGCGCTCGCAGAGGTGGTGCGTGAGGGGCGCAGCGTGACCTACGACTTGAAGGAGCGCCGCGACGACCCGACGGCCGTGGGAACGAGTCAGGTCGCCGACGCCGTCATCGCCAAGATCGAGTCCCGGTAAGGGGGAGCCAGCGTGAAGATCACCGTCGTCGGAGCCGGCAAGTACGGCTCGACCACAGTGCAGCGCCTCGCGGAGTCCGGGATTGCCGATGAGGTCGTGATGACCGACATAGTGGAGGGCCTGCCCCAGGGGCTCGCGCTCGACATGATGCAGTCACGCTCGATCGAAGGATTCGAGACGCGCATTACCGGGACGAACTCCTATGCCGAGACGACCGGATCCGACGTGTGCGTCGTGACGGCCGGCCTGCCGCGCAAGCCGGGCATGAGCCGGATGGACCTGCTCGAGGTCAACGCGAAGATAATTCGCGACGTCGCGGCTCGTTTCGCGGAGGGCTCGCCGAACGCAGTCGTGATCGTGGTGTCGAATCCGCTCGACGAGATGACGTTTCTCTTCCGTGAGGTGACCGGCTTCCCCTCCGAGCGCGTGATGGGGCAGGCCGGCATGCTCGATACGGCGCGCTTCAAACACTTCGTTGCCGAGGAGCTGGGGGTGTCGCCGCTCGAGGTCGAGGCGATCACGCTGGGGTCGCACGGCGAGACGATGGTGCCGGTCCCGTCCCAGGTGCGGGTCGTCGGCAAGCCGCTCACCGACGTGGCGGATGCGGCGACGGTGGAACGGCTCGTGCAGCGCACGCGCGACGGGGGAGCCGAGATCGTCGGGCTCCTCAAGACCGGCAGCGCCTATTACGCGCCGTCGAGCGCGGCGGCTGCGATGGTGGAGGCCGTCGCCGGCGACACCAAGGCCGTCATGCCGGTCTGCGCCTGGCTGACAGGGCAATACGGAATCTCCGATGTGTACCTCGGCGCGCCGGCGCGGCTCGGCAGACGCGGTGTGGAGGAGATCGTCGAGCTGCCGCTGGCAGACGATGAGGTGGCCGCGCTGCGTTCCGCCGCGGAGTCGGTCCGGGCTAAGTGCGCCGACCTGGCCAAGCTGCCGGGTTAGAAAAGGGGACCTTCAGAAGCGACTTTGCGGGGATGACGGCGGTGCGCCGGGCCCTGCCGGCGCATTACGTCGTGCCGCAACGGCGGCCGGGACGAACGCCGCGAGTCCGGGTCCGAACAGCATTGCCCAGTAAACACGAGTCGCTCCCACGGTTGCGATCGCCATGATGACGACAAACGGCAAAAGAAAGGTCGCGGATGCGTCGCTACTGCGCACTCGACCGAGGCCGACAAGACCCGCTGCGAGAATCGGGATTCCGGCGATCCATGCCGCGGCGCCCTCTCCCGGAGACAGCGCGTCGAGCATGAACGCCAAATCGAGCCGCTCGTTGCCGAGAGGTGCCTCGTAGCCGGTTGGGGAGAGCACGGCCCCGGCCAATCCAACGTGAATCAAAGCGAACATGCCGACCCCCGCCAGTGCCAGCGCCCAGGGTGACTTCCGCTTTCGCAGGAAGAGCCCGATGATCAACCCCAAGCCGCACAGCTCCCGGATGATGGTGGCGAAAGCGATCAGTGCCGCGGCGGATCGATCACGTCCTCCGCGAAGCACCAACGCGCCTCCGAGTAGAAACGGAATGGCCCACACCTCGGCATGCAAGAAGAGCAATCGGGCGCCGGCAATCACCCACAAACCTGCGAGGACCGCTGCCACGGGGCCGCCGAACCGGCCGTAGGGCGATCCCAAACGAAACGCGATGAGCAATGTTGCCAGATACGCGATACCGACGACGTAGCGCCACGCTCCCGGAGGGATCCACCGCAGGGCGACGTAGAGCGTCGGGAGCCGTACCGCACGAATCGATCGTGGCGGCGATCCTTCCTTGCCGACCAGCGCACCCGACATCGCGGGGTAATATCCTTGGCCGCTTTGCATGCGCACCAGGGTCTCGCGGTAGACGGCCTCATCAACGTCGAGCTCACGATAGCCGATCTTCACCCCGATCAACACCGCGGTTACAGCCACCACCATGCACAGCACAACTCCGGGAACCGGTGATCCGCGGCTATCGCTGTTCAAGCCGACTCCGGGTGTCATCACGACAGGAAGGATAGCCGCGTACCGCCGGCGCGTTCGTCATGCCGAGGAAGAGGAACGGCAGAATCAAACCTGCCCGAGTCTCGTCGGGCGGCTGCTATCGTGCGCCGGTAGCGGTCGTCGCGGTTTCGAGGAGGTGAACATGGCGCGGGTGCTGTCGGGAATCCAGCCCACCGGCGAGGTCCACCTCGGCAACTACATCGGCGCGCTGCAGCACTGGGTCACCGACCAGGACGCTCATGATGCGTACTACGTCATCGTGGATCTGCATGCGATCACCGTGCCGCAAGATCCCGCGACGCTGCGAACCGCCACCATCGACCTGGCGGCGACCCTTCTGGCGGTCGGACTCGACCCCGAAAGGTGCACGCTGTTCGTCCAAAGCCAGGTGCCGCCCCACACGGAGCTGGCCTGGGTTCTCAACTGCGTCGCGACCTTCGGCGAGGTCCGGCGAATGACTCAGTTCAAGGACAAGTCGTCCAAACAGCAGGCCGAAAGTGTCAGCGTCGGTCTTTTCGGCTATCCGGTCCTTCAGGCTGCCGACATCCTCATCTATCAAGCCGACCGGGTCCCGGTGGGGGAGGACCAGCGTCAGCATCTGGAGCTGACGCGCGACATCGCCGTCCGGTTCAACGCGCGTTTCGGCGAGACGTTCGTCGTGCCGCAAGCGGCAATCCCGCCTGTGGGGGCGAAAATCCTAGACCTTCAGAATCCCACGGCGAAGATGTCGAAGTCGGCGGACTCCCCGCAGGGAACGATTCGCGTGACCGACCCGCCGGAAGTCGTCGCCAAGAAGATCAAGGTCGCCGTCACAGACTCCGGGCGTGAGATTCTCGCATCACCCGACAAGCCGGCGATCTCCAATCTGCTGACGATCCTGTCCGTTGCCTCCGGGAGGACCATCGCCGACCTGCAAGAGTCGTTTGTGGGCAAGGGATATGCAGATTTGAAGCGCGAGGTCACCGAAGCACTCATCGCGTTCCTCGAGCCGATCCAGTCTCGCTACCGGGATCTGATCGCAGATCCGGGAGAGATCTCCCGGCAGCTCTCCATCGGGGCGGCGAAGGCCGAGACCGTCGCCGAGAAGACGGTCGAGACCGTCTACGACAGGGTCGGCTTCCTGCCGAGGTCTTGAGCCCGCCGGCAGCACGCGCGCCGTTGCCGTTGGGGCGCCGGAACACTCACGGCTTGGACGGATGACTCCGCAAACGGCTTGAACCCGCCAGATCGCCCCTATCCGGAGTTTCTCACTCCCAGCAGGATCACGCCGTTGCAGGCGCGAATTCGAGGGTCACACAGCATTTTCGCATGGGAGTTCCTGGAGGAGGCGGGCATTGGGGGGCCGCCTCCTCTGCTCTTGGGTCAAACCATCATTGACCGGCCCCGGCGCGCCGATACAGTCAACGTGATTCGCGTGTCCCACAAGCCGATGGACTCGACGGCCGGCGCCGATGCCGACCGACCTGAGCCACGGGAAGAGCCGGTCGCGCCTGCGGCTGCCACCAAGCCGCCGACGCGCCGTTGGCTCGGAATACGCCGTCGCCGGACGGTGAAAGTCCTTCTCGTCCACGGAGATCCCTACCTGGCCCTGCTCCTAAGGATGCAGATTCCGGGCGCGGTCATCGAGCAAGCAGAGGACGACGAAACCGCCCTGCGCTTGTTGTCCGAACGCCCCGACTTGGTGGTCACGCCGGTAAACCCCGGGGGGACCTTTTACTCCCAGCTCGTCTCACGGCCGCAGCGGCCTCCGGTCGTCGGGCTCTTCGATGCTGAGGGGGCAAGCGGGCCCCCGCCGGCCGACATAGACCAGGTTGTTCCGCGGCCGTTCGTTCCGGCCGAGCTTCATCAGGCCGTCCGACGCGCGCTCCAACTGCCGGCCCCAAGACCACCCCGGCCGCTGCTCCCGTTTGTTCGTCGCTTCGTCGGCGCCGCGCGCATCGGCGCCGTCGCGCTCGCCGCGGTGCTCATGGTCACGAGTCAGCGCCCCGCATGGCATTCGGCCGTCCTTGGGTTCGCCTTCGTGTATGCGACGGCGCGGCTGCCCTCTACGCGATGGCCGCGCATCGCCGCGATTATCGACACCGCGGTTGGGGCAGGAATCCTCGTCGCAACCGGCGCGGGGGACAGCGTCTTCGTCCCGTTCGCGGTTGCCCTGGCGATGGGTGTCGGAATCGAAACGGGTTCTCGTGACGGTTTCACGTCTGGAGGCGCGGTGTCCCTGGCCCTCTTCCCCTTCCTTGCGCGTTCGCTGGTCCGCGAGGCCACCGGGCCGACGGAGGTCATCGCGTTGCTGATGATCTTCCCCTTGATCGGACTCGCCGCCGGATACGCACGCTACATCTTCGGGGGTGTTGATCCGGAGGGTGCGGCCCTCTTTGCGGAAGCCAACCGGATGCTGAGTGCCCTCTACCGCATCGCGCGGGCGATGCCGGGTGGCCTCGACGCGTCCACGGTCGCTCGGACGGCGATCCAAGAGATCTCCGACGGGCTCGACGCACAGGCGGGCGCCGTGCTCGTCGAGGAAACCGGGGTCCTCACGCCGGCGTCGGCCTACGGCATCGTGGGGATCGAAGCCCTCGCGCTGCACCCAAACGAGGGCGCCCTCGCCGGCGCCGCCGAAGGTTCGGCGGTGAAAGTTCTCGGACTCGACGCTCTCGCGCCGCAGCACGCGGCCGTCCTGTCCGCGTTTCCCCGGTGGCACATCGCACCGGTGCGGCGCGGAGGTGCGGTCCTCGGGCTGTTGCTCGCCGCCGGGATCAAAGACGAAGCTTCGGCTCCGGCGATCCTCCAACGCATCGCCGGCGAGACGGCGCTGGCACTCGAGAACGCCCGCCTCTTCTCACGAGTTCGCGGTTTGTCGATCGAAGAGGAGCGCCGGCGCATTGCGCGGGACATTCACGACGGCGTCGCACAGACCCTCACACATGTTCGCTTCGAGCTGGACTACCTGTCGCGCTACGTTGCGATGGAGGATGAGACGGTGCGGCGCGAGCTTGGACGCCTGTCGCGGGTCGTCGGCCGCGCCACCGAGGACGTCCGTGCGACGATCGTCGGGCTCCGATCGGGAATCGCGATCGGACGGCGCCTTGCGCCGGCGCTGGCGTCCTATCTCGAAGACCTCCGCGGTCTCGGGGGGCCGGAGCTTGAACTCCAGGCGCACGGTGACCCGCTGCTGTCGGAGGAGGCGACCGGCGAGTCGTTCCGCATCGCCCAGGAGGCGATCTCAAACGCGATGCGCCATGCCGACTGCACGAGAATCGTCATCCGGCTCGCGTCCGAGCCCGACCGGGTCATTCTGGAGATCGAGGACGACGGCGTCGGGATGGATCCCGACAGGGGGCCGGGTGTCGGCTTGCAAAGCATGCGAGAGCGCGCTCAAGGGATGGGCGCCGGCCTCCGAGTAACATCACGGTTGGAGCGAGGGTCGCTCGTGCGCCTCGAGATCCCGAAGGGAGGCAAGCCGTGAGCGAAGAGCCGGCCCCACGCGTCCTGATCGTGGAGGACCACACGCTCGTCCGCCAGAGCTTGGTCAAGACGCTCACCTCCGAGGGGATCGAGGTCGTGGGGGAGGCGTCGGCCGGCGACGAGGCCCTACCGCTCGTCGATAGCCTTGGACCCGACGTCGTCATCCTCGATATAGGAATCCCGGGACTCGACGGGCTCGAGGTTGCGCGGCGAATCAAGCGCAAGCCGTCGCCTCCGAAGATCCTGTTTATGACGATGCGCGACGACGACTCGACGATCTCCCAGGCCATCAAGCTCGAGGCCGACGGCTATGTCCTGAAGACGGCGTCCACCGAGGAGCTTGTCCACGCCGTGCGCGCGGTGGCCGAGGGAGGAACGCATCTCAGCCCGTCGGTTGCACGCCGGGTCATGCAGATGGCGAGCGGGGATCGCAACAAGACCAACGCCGGGCTAACCGAGCGTGAGTTCGAGGTTCTGCAGTTGCTCGCGCAGGGAAACCGGCCGACGCAGATCGCCGAGAAGTTGTTTGTGTCCGTCAAGACGGTTAAGAATCATCTCACGAGCATCTACGCCAAGCTGGAAGTGGCGACCGGCGCTCAGGCAGTCTCGGAGGCATTCCGCCGCGGCCTTGTTTCCATTACGAACTCGTAGCGCTGGTGTCGTTGCCTGGACGCACTAAGATCGGGCCACCCCCAGCAATCTCCTTGGAGGATACACGTGAGAATGATCGAACGAGCGGCTTGGGTCGCAGGGTTGACTTTGGGAGTCTCCACTCTTTTTCTACCCGCAGCCGGTGCTTACATTGATCCGGGTGCGGGTAGCTACGTCTTTCAGGTCGCCGTGGGAGCGCTCCTCGGCGCGGCAGTAACGGTAAAGCTCTTTTGGCATCGGATCGCAGGCGCTGTAAGGCGTCTGTTCTCCCGCAGCTCGTGATGGCCGCTGAACTCGTTGGTGGATCCTTTCGTGACCCGAGTGGATTCGTCTTTCGCCGGGAGGGAGTCGTCTACCGTCAGGTAAACGAGGCGGGCAGGGAGTCGTACGACGCACTTATGGGTTCTGGTCTTTACGACGCCCTCGTGGATGAGAGACTTCTTCTTCCGCATGAGGACGTGGACGCTGAGCCCGCATCGGATGGCGCCTACCGCATCCTCATGCCCGAGGGAGTCCCTTTCATCTCCTATCCGTGGGAATGGTCATTTTCTCACTTGAAGGACACAGCGCTGACCCTCCTCCAGATTCAATCTCTCGCTCTCGAGGCAGGGTGTTCTCTTCGCGACGCCAGCGCATTCAACATGCAATTCCATGAGGGTCGTCATGTCTTGATCGATACGTTATCGTTCACCCCTCTCCGGGAGGGCGAACCCTGGGTTGGGTACGGGCAGTTCTGTCGGCACTTCCTGGCCCCGCTCGCGCTGATGGCGCGCTCCGATGTTAGGCTCGGACAGCTCTTTCGTTCCTTCATCGATGGGATTCCGCTCGACCTCGCGTCGCGGCTACTTCCAAAGCGCTCGCGGCCGAGAGCCGGATTGCTCTTGCATATCCGCGCCCACGCGCGCGCCGTCACTCGCAGTCCCTCCCCCCTTGCGCAACAGCCGGAGGGCGGGCGCATGGGGCGCCGGGCCCTGACGGGTTTGATCGACAGCTTGAGATCGACCATCGCTCACCTTGAGTGGGATCCGGAGTCCCGGTGGACTGATTATTACCGCGAGGGAGCCAGCTACTCCCAGGAGTCTTCGGACGCCAAGGTGGAGATCGTTGGCAGGTTTCTTGACGAGATCGGACCGGCGACCGTTTGGGATCTGGGATCGAACACAGGAATGTTCAGCGAGTTGGCGACGAATCGAGGTGTTTTCACCGTCGCCTTTGACGCGGATCCGGCTGTTGTGGAGCAGCTCTATCGCAAGGTAAGGGAATCCCACAACACAAGTTTGCTTCCTCTCATCACCGATCTGGCGAACCCGACACCCGCTCTTGGATGGAATCATCGCGAGCGAGCCTCGCTCGTCGAACGCGGGCCTGCGGACCTGGCTCTCGCGCTTGCCCTCGTTCATCACCTCGCCATCGGAAATAATGTTCCGCTGGCGCTCGTTGCCGACTTTCTGGCCGGGATGTGCCGAACCCTTGTGATCGAGTTCGTTCCGAAGGACGACCCTCTGGCCCGGACGCTGCTGTCGCACCGCGAGGACGTCTTCTCTACGTATTCGCTGGAGGGGTTTGAGAAAGCGATGGGCTCGCGCTTCCAAATCCTGCAGCGCGAACGGATATCGTCCTCGGAGCGAATTCTCTACCTTATGAGAGCCGTCGGGGCATGATGAAATCGTTTGCCTCGGCGTAATGACGAATGCCGTTGGACGAGAGAGGAGCGGGGCCGCCGCCGTTGTGCAGCTCGCGGTGCTTGCCTTTCATCCGGTTATCTCATTCTGGGAGGGCAATTTCGCGCGTCGGCCTGATCCTGAGCATCTCCTGATGATCGGGTTCACCGCATTCGTGGTGGCCTTGGGAGTGTCCTTGTTTGCCGGCGTTGTCTTGCGATGCGGATGGTTGAAGTCTGTGGCGGCCACATCGATGGTGCTATTGCTCGTTTTCTGGTGGCGGCGCATGAGTCTTGTTTTCGGGCCTTTGGGTCTTGACGTGAATACGTTCTGGGGATCTCTCGCTCCCCTGGTCTTCCTCGTGCCGCTGACCGTCGTCGGTATCCGCGCGGCCGAGTCTAAGGAGTTTCGTTCGATCTTTCTTGCCATCACGATTGGAATCGCAGGCACCGCTTCGGTCCAGTTGATCAGGGATGCGGTGGCTTTGCGACCGGGTGCCATTCGCACGTTCGGAGGCCCGCTCGTTCTGGACTCGAAGAATCACGATCCGCCGGATATCTACTACCTGGTACTCGATGGCTACGGCCGGGGCGATGTTCTTCGAGATCTCTATGGTTTTGACAATAGTCCGTTTGTTCGCGAGCTGGAGCGTCGCGGATTCGATGTGCCGTCGAAGGCTTCGGCGAACTATTCAATGACCTATGCATCGGTGAGCGCAACGCTCGCAATGGACTATCCAATTGGCACCGGTCGGGCGATAGACGAACGGACTCGAATTGCGCTTTACGACGTCATGGGTGGATCCAGCCCTGTTGTTTCGGCACTCAAGCATGCAGGCTACGAGATCGTCCACCTCGAGGGCGGGTTTGGGGGAACCCGATGTGGCCCTCCAGTCGACCGATGCATTCGCGCGCCCTTCTTGGAGGAAGGCTCATGGGAGATGATCGATCGATCTCCTCTACGATTGCCCTTCAGGGCGCGCTACGGGCATGCATTTACGGTGGATTCGATGGATCGACTTCAACGGTTGACGGAGGTGGCACGCGACCGTCCGCGGCGTCCGCGGTTTATCTTTGGCCACATCTTGATCCCGCATCCGCCTTTGCATGTGGGCGCCGACTGCTCGGTGAACACCGACCAGCGACTGGAAGGCCTCAACGTCGTCGTCCCATGGAATCAAGAAGACGCGCCGCGCCGCCGCGCGGCCTACGTTGATCAGATCAGGTGCCTGAATAGACGCTTGCTGCAAGTCATCGACACGGCTCGCCCTCGCAGTGTGGTGTTTCTGTCGGGCGACCACGGGCCCGATTCATTGTTTCAGCTCTTCACCCGGACGGAGAACTGGGACGCATCTCAGAGGCGTGAGCGTTTCGCGATCATGTCGGCCTACAGGCTTCCGGCCGGGTGTCGCGGAACGATTGCCGACGGTGCCACTCCGGTGAATGCGTTCAGGAAAATTTTCGGCTGCGTGTTCGAGGTGAGGCTGCCTGCACTACCCGACCGCTTTTTCATTGTGCCGGTTGATGACGTCGGAGGACCGGATCGAACGCTAGAGTTATCGGAGCCGCCATCATGACCCGCCGGCCGGGGAGTGCGACGATCTTCGCTGCTCACGGCGACTGCCTCACCGTCTTGTTGGGGTAGCCATCGATAGGATGGGACGCAATGCCACGAGCTTCGGAATCTTCTGCGTTCGGGCGCTCGGTCGTTCTCTTCGCGCAGGCGGCGCTTGTGGCTCTTGGGATTGCCAGCGTGGTGTCGCGGATCGCATGGCTCGATCCATCGAACCTCACCCGGAACGACTTTACCGAGAACTACGTTTCCGCAAAGGAATGGAGCCTCGGCGGCGACCCTTACGGAAAGACGAGGGAACTCATTCGCACCCACGTGGGGCCGGATTCGAACCTTGCGGATCTCCAGCTCGATCATCGCAACCCCCACCCACCAGCGCTCATCCTGCTGTACCGGCCGCTCTCCGCGCTGCCCTACGAAACAGCCCGGGGGATCTGGCTGGTTCTCTCGTCTGCCGTTCTGGTCGTGGCAATGGCCTTGTTCCTGCGGCGCCTCGGGTGGGATCCGCGTGGTGCGTGGGCTCTGGCCGCAGGGTCTCTTGCGATTCCGGTTTCCCAAAAGCTCATCCAGTTCGCTCAGTTCGAGGGCATCATCGTTGCCCTGCTAATCGCTGGGTGGATGGCGCTGAAAGAGGGAAATGATCGCCGCGCCGGTATGGCGCTCGGTCTTGCCGCCGCATTCAAGTTCTATCCCGCATTCCTGGTCGTGCCGTTGCTTCGAAACCACCGCGGCCGCACCGTCGGAATAGCCACGGCCACGGCCGGCCTGGTCTCTGTTGTGTCGATCTTGGTGATGGGACTTGAAGAAACCAAGACCTTCCTTCAGATCGCAGGGCCCGACAACTATGAATTCTACGGGTCGGCGCCTTTCAATGTGTCGCTTTTTGCCGTGCCGATTCGCTGGCTCACCGCCGGTGACTGGCGTTCCGGTCTGGACGTTCCGGTGCTCGCTTGGACGCTCGCGGCTGTGATCATGGCCGGGGCTTTCCTCGTCGCCCTGCGTACACCTGCGCGGATATCCGGAGACGTGTTTTGGGCGGCCGTCCCGGTCATGCTCCTCGCAACGCCGCTGGCCTGGGACTTTTCCCTTGTCCTCTGCGTTCCGGTTCTCTTCGTCGTTCTACGACAATTCGTCGACACGTCCTCGCTGCCGTCGATCCCGCTGCTAATTGTGCTACTGGCGATCGCGGTGGGAATACCCCTCGGTTTTGCTCCGGCACAGCCCGGAACGGCAACGGCAGTGCAGTTCCTGGCCTACATGCCACCAACGATCGCACTCCTCGCCTTCGTAATTGCAGACTGGCGCGGCCCGAGACGAGTCCCCGTCAGGGTCGCGCCGGCGACATCGACGGCGCGGTGTGACGAGTCCGAATCTGGATCACAGCAAGGATGAGCAACACCTGCAGGAAGGCTCCGGTTCGCGCAGCCTCGCCTACGAAAACCCACGCGAACGGACCGCTCACAAACACCTGCAGGCCGGCTGCCGCCGCGAGCAGTCCAAGGAGCGAACGGCGGCAGAGCCAGAGAGCCACAAGGGCCAGGCCGAGGTGGACGGCGACGGCAACCGTCGAGCCCGCTGCCGATTCTGTCAACGACCGCCAGGTGGCAAAGGCTGGTATTCCCAGCGTATCGGTAGACGAACTCAAGTAGGGGTCGAACAGCGGAAAGTGGCCGAACCGACCCGCAACGAAGGCGTGCCATGCTACGACCGGAACGATCGATGTCGCAAGGATTCCGGCGGCGCGATGCTCAGCGGAAAACCAGTACCACGCGATGAGCGCCAGCGCGATCGGCCCGACGTTCTCACGGGTCAGCATTGCGAGCGACAGCAGGGCCGAGGCCGGCCAGGGGTGGTCGCGAGCCAGGACGACGCTCCACAGCAGGCACGCGACCGCCAGCGCCTCGGGGAATCCTCCGGTGATGCTGAGCGTCAGCCCGAGAGCAGCGAACGGAACTAGAGCCTTCGCCGGGGACGCTCCCCCAAGGAGTCTCCTGGAGGCTGCGGCGATCGCGGCCGCGCATGCCACCATCAGCACTGGTTGGAGGTACCGCATGGCCGACGGGCGGCCCGCAGAGGTGACCCACAAGACGATCGGCAGGCCGATCCGGCCGTACCGAAGCGACACTCCGCGCTCGACGACGACCTGGTGGACGTCTCGGGGAGCCTGATCCAAATGCGCGGCAACGTAACGCGCGACGAGGGCATCGCCGATCGTCATCTTGTCGATGTTGCCACCGGAGACGGCAAGGATCGCCGCCGCTCCGAAGGCCGCGCCGGCTAGAACTGCGAAGCGAAGAGGACGTGACGGCGCTACCGTAGCGGTTTCCGCGCCCACCCGGACCGTCTTACTCCGTGTAGATGCGCTCGTCTATCAGTTTCTCCGCGACCATGCCGCCGTTCGGGTTGAACCGGTAGTACATGAAGTCCTTGCGGAATTCCAAGTCCACCGTATTCGGTCCACCGCGGTTCTTCTCGATGGAGAAGACCGCATAGTCCTTGTAGGTCTCGGCCTTGACGGGGTCGAACGCGAGATGAACCTTCGAGACACAAGAGAACTTGTCGTTCAGAAGAATCGCGACGTCTGCTTCGTACATCAGTGCCGACGAGCCGCGCAGGTGGTGCAGGCGCAGCCGGCGAGATTTCAATCCTTCGCGATCCGCGGCGACGACGCACACGATCGGCACCTTGTACGTCAACGCAAGGTCCTTGAGCGCTTCCGTTGTGCGCGTCACCTTCTCGGACTCGTCCGGAGGCTCGGGACGCACGGCCACCTTCTGCAAGTAGTCGACGAACATGACGAGCACCTCGGTTGTATCACGCCGCTGGATGATCATCTCCTCGATCTCTGGAATGCCCGTGTAGGCGCCGGATGCGCGCACGAGCCAGAGACGATCGGCGTATTCCTGCACATGCGCGAACGCGCGCCGCATCATCTCTTCGCTCTGGAGAACGTCCATCAGCCCGCGCGTCCCTCCAAGCGCGACTTCCTGGATGCCCTGGCGAAGCTTTTCCATCTCCATGTCGTCGGTAGAGTGCGGCAAGTCCCCCAGCTCGAGCGCGAGCAATCGCGCGAGCAAGGCAGACTCCTCGTGCTCGTAGCAGACGTAGACCGCGGTGCCCCCGGCGAGCGCGATGTTCCGCGCCCACTGTAGGGTGAGGATTGTCTTCCCGACGCCGGGCATTCCGCCGACGAGTGTGAGATCTCCGCTCTTGATGCCGCCGCCTAGAACACTGTCGAGCACATCGAACTGTGTGGCGACCGGAACGAAGTCCTTTGCCTGACCCGACTTCAAGTCGGCGTCCAGGTCGTTCATGATGCGACCAATTGTTCGCGGTGCCGTCCTCATGCGACCGGACATCTTCGCCATCATCGTCTCCTACGCATTCGGGTGCCGGGTGGGCACGAATCGAGTTCTTAAAAGATACGGCACCACAATCCCATCGGTCACTCCCCAGTGTTGCGTGATAGGACCCAGGACCTATCTAGGCGGGGACGAAAATCGGTTGAAAAGTGGTGCCCTGCGGCTCTTTCCCACAGGAGGTGCGTCGCTACTATGCGTGGTGAGCACATTGCTCCACGCTTCTGACTCAACTCCGCGGGATGCGGTACCGATACCGGTCCTGCAAATAGGGAAGATTTCGGAGCGAAGTTTCGGCGGCGAGTGGGCCGCAGCGGTACAAGTTGCGGCGGGTAGCCGTCGCCGAAAAATCGGAGGAGGTGAATCAAATCATGGGGATCGTACGGATGGCTCGTCTTACGGCGAACTTTCTGACCGCACGGCTCAGCATTAAGAGCGAGCGCGGTGCAACGGCGGTGGAGTACGGAATCATGGTCGCGCTTATCGCGGCTGTGATCATTCTCGCCGTGGTCTTCCTCGGTAAAGAGACGAGTGAGACCTTCAGCTGCACAGCCGGGTCGGTGGCGAGCAAGGGCGTGACCAACTGCCCGTAGCCAAGAAGTAACTAGGCGAGTGTCCGGGCGGGTGAAAGCGCCCGCCCGGACAGCCTTCCCACAGCAGGTCGCATGACGCGTGATACTGCAGCTCCGGGCGAGCAGGACCTGCCCGGAGCCGGTTCATATCTAAGGGCGGCCGGGACTCAAGGTCGGGGTCCGGTTCAGCCGAGAAAGAGGGAGCAGGTTTTGGTGATCATTGCGGGAATCCTCGGACCGGCCGCGCGTTGGCTGGCGGCGAGGGATGAAGGAATGGTCTTATTCGACCACGTAGAGGGGCTGGCGCGACCACTCCCGGTGGTGCTTCAATACCAAGTTGACCACAGAGGTGCTCCGCAGCCGAGGGCGGCCGGGGCGGTACGTTAGCGTTCTACGACGTCGGAGGGCGGGCAGAGTGCCGGGAGCACGGAGGTTGCGAAGAGAGGACGGCGCGTCGGCCGTCGAGTTTGCGCTGATTCTTAGTGTGCTCTTCATGCTCGTGTTCGGCACAATCCAGTTTGGAATCACCTATAACCGGTATCAGGGCCTCCAAGCCGGAAGCCGCGAAGGCGCGAGGCTCGGATCTCTCCAGGGAACGACCATCGAAAACATCATCGACCGGGTTCGGCAGTCCGTGAGCATTATCGCGGGCACGTCGTTGACCTATTCCACCACGTGTCCGACAGGACTCGGGCTGAACCAAGGATGTATCCGAGTGTCGCGGAGAAATGCCTCCAGCGGTGCGGTCACCGTGTTGTCCGGTTTGGCGACTCAGCCCTGCAATCTGCAAACGGGCAATACGGTCATTGTCGAGACCTCGTACCGTGTGAGGATCGAGATCCCGCCGGTGATGTTCTTTCCCCTGACGATAAGCGCGTCGGGGGAGTTTCGGTGTGAATAGGAGAGGGAGACCAAATTGAAGCGTCGACTCAGGGCACTGCACCACAGTGAGCGTGGCATCTCTTCCGTGATCGTGGCGGTTAGCTTGATCGCGCTGTTCGGGGCGGCCGTTCTGAGCGTGGATGCGGGAAGCCTTTGGCAGACTCGGCGCAATATCATCACCGGAACGGACGCCGCGGCACTCGCGGAGGCGAGAGCCCTCTCGAGCAGCAGCGCGGCCTCATGCACGGGGGTCTGGAACGCAGCGCTGACAGACAACGTTCCTGCCTCTCTCCTCACGCCGGAGGCTTGCGCCGTGTTTCACCCCGTCAACGGCAAGACCGGGTACGTGACCGTCGAGGCACGGCAACGGTCCACCGCGAAGTTCTCGGGTGTCTTCGGCATGGGGGACCAGTCGGCCTATTCGCTGTCGGCGGCTTTGTGGGGATTCCCTCCAGCGGTAAAGGGCCTGCGTCCGATCGGCATCTGCGTGGAGAACTCCCACATCCAGGAGTGGCTCAAGCTCAAGAACGGCACAATAACGCAGGCGCAATACGATGCTCTCCGCGGCGGTCTAGGTCACCCAATTGCCTCCGGGGTTGGTCCCGGAGAAGAGCCTTCGCCCCCCGTCTTGTACCCGGCCAACGCGGTCGTCCACCGGATCCTGTTCACGAAGGAGAACCCCGACGCGTGCGGGGCCAACGCGCCCGGCAACTGGGGATTCCAGGATTACAACGGCGGCGACAACAGCAACGCCGAAATGCGGGACTGGCTCCTTGGCGGGTTCTTCGGCAACAACGTCGGAGTCGGGCCACCCGACTGCAACGCCGACAACGCCACACAGAACGAGGACTGCTCCGCCGATACCGGTTCCAGCGGTGGCAGCATCAACACTGCCTTGAGGCAGATCATCAACAAGACATTTCCCATCCTGATCTTCGATTCGGTGACGGGCACGGGTTCAGGGGTGAAGTACAACCCGTATGCGTTTGTCGGGGTGACCCTCCGAGGCTGGAGGGTGACCGGACTCGCCGCCCTGCGCTACTTCGACTTCGAGTTCACGGACCTGACGCTCGAGGGCACGTGCTGCACCGCGGACGGAGTGGACACGGGGATTCGAGGGATCAAGCTGTGTGCCGTCGATCACGACACGCAGCCCGGTGGAGGACCGGCAGCCCGCTGCACCCTCTCCTAAACGGGGGCGGTTCTCTCTCCGAGACCAGGTTCCGATAAGTCCGCCGTTGCCGAATTTCTGGGCCAATCAGGTCCGGATTTGGGCTGGCCGGACGCTATGAGTGGTTGCTAGACTGTCCCTTGGCCACGAGCGTGGCGGCTGGCTCCATTCGAGCCTAGCTGAGGCGGACGGGCGGGAGCGCGGGGGTTGCGTCTTATCAGGGCGTTTGGCAGCGAGGATGGGGCATCCGTTGTGGAGTTCGCGCTCGTCCTCAGTCTCCTCGCCATGCTGGCGTTCGGGACGATCCAATTCGGGATGGCGTACAACCGGTATCAGAGCCTCCAAGCTGCCAGCCGAGAGGGCGCGCGAGCAGGCGCTGGATCCGATACGACGGTAGGGGGCATCCTGGATAGGGTGAATGCCGCCAACTCCGTCGGCGGTGCGGCACTGGTCGTTCCTTGCACGAGCCCTCTTACGCTCAATTCAGGGTGCGTGAAGGTCCAACGCCGGAATGCCGACAACTCGCTGACCAACCTCAAGAATAAGACGGACAAGCCTTGTGCGGGGGCGGCTCAGGCGGTGCTCGTCGAGGCGTCGTACCGGGTGCAAATCCAGATTCCGCCCGTCATGTCGTTCCCCCTGACGGTGTCGGCGGGCGGAGAGTTCGGGTGTGTCACGTGAAGATACTGGGCAGTTAGGGGGGATCGCAGATGGGGAGCGGTAGGTGCAAGGGCGTGCTGGCGAGACTCCGGCAAGACGAGCGTGGGGTTGCCGCCGTTATCGTTGCGGTGGTCCTTATTGCGCTATTCGGCGCGGCGGTGATCACCGTGGACGCAGGAAGCGTGTGGCAGTCGCGCCGGCAGGCGATCACGGCAACAGACTCAGGCGCTCTGGCTGAGGCAAAGGCCTTGGCGTTCGCGACCGGATCGACATCGTGTACCGGTGCCTATCAGACCGCGATCGATCGCAATGTCCCGAAAAGCCTTCAGGTGGCCCTTCGCCCGGGTGACGGGGCAGCGTGCACGCTCGTGCCCGGTACCACCCCGTACACCGGCTACGTCGTCGTCCAGGCCCGCAAGCTGTCGCAAGCGCGCTTCAGCGGGGTCTTTAACACCGGCGACCAGAATGCCTTTTCCTTTAGCGCCGCGATGTGGGGCATCCCCACCGGCCTTTCCGGTGTCCGGCCCATTGGGATCTGCAAGAACCAGGAGCACATCCTCGAATGGCGTCGGCTCAGGGGCGACGCTTCCGCAGGCCCCCCAATGACGCAGGAAGAGTTCGACGCGCTGCCCATCACGGAACCCGGCAGGGATCTGGATCCTATCGACGGGGTAATAGACGACATCACATTTGCCAACAAGGACAGTTTAGGGATCGAGCACTACTACTGGCCGCCGAACGGTACCGGCCCCAGACCAGTGGTTCACCGGATCAGCTTCACGAAGGACGGCGCCGAGGACGGCGCCTGTGGAGAAACCGATCCCGGAAACTGGGGTTGGATGGACTTCGATGGTGGCTCGAACGGGACCAACGACCTAGCGGATTGGCTTATGAACGGATATCAGAAGAACTTCGTTCCTATTCCCGGCTGCGACCCCCCAGACGCCCCGGAATCCGATGGATGCGACGGCGACACCGGATCAGGCGGCGGCAGGGCCAAGCCGGGAGTATGCCCCAAGACCCCGCACTCCCCTGCAGCCGCGCTCGAATGCCTTGTGCTGAGCGAGGTCGAGTTTCCGATCGTTATCTACGACAGCGCGGTCTGCGACGCCGGCCCTAGCAAGAGGGACAACACCGGCGGCGGGGGCAGCAACTGCAATTACAAGATCTACGAGATGCTTGGCGTCATCGTCCGGGGTTTCAAGCTGGACGGAGCGGAGTCGGAGCGTTATATCGACCTGCAGTTCCTAACCGACAAGGTGTTCGAGGGCGGATGCTGCCTGGCGGAGCCGACACGCGGTTTCGACCCGGGCTACCGCGTCATGAAGATCTGCGCCGTAGACCACGATAATGCGCCCGCGGATGTCGTTGCGGCGCGCTGTGTGCCGCAGACAACCCCTTCGCCGGCGCCCTGAGTCGGCCGTTTCGACCCGTACCACACTACGCGAGCGCCACATACAGGGATGAACCGGGACGCAGGATTAACGTCCTGGAGCCGTTAGGGTTCCCGGCCTGATGGTCTAACCGCCAACCCCGAAGTACAGTTTCCCCTGGAAAGCGCCGATGTCTTCCCCGCGGCCCGGGAACGGACGAGGCCGGACCGTAACGGATCGAATCCGATGGGAGGGGTTTGAAGTTGGCGGCTATCTCTATGAGCAGACGGACGATCGCGCTCGTGGTGGCTATAGTGCTCGCCGCGGTCGCGACCGTGGCCTTGATCTCGTACGTCCGCGGGCTCGAGGACAAGGCTTTCGAAGGTGCGGAGACCGTCGAGGTCTTCGTTGCAAGCGATATCATTCCCGCCGGCACAGCGGCGGAGTTTGCCTCGTCGAAGAACCTTTTCCAGCGTCAGGTCATTCCGCGCAAGGTCCTCGCCGATGGCGCGGTGTCCGACCTCGGGCAGATCGCCGGCAAGGTTGCCGCAGTGAACATCGTCAAGGGCGAACAGATCATCGCCGTGCGTTTCGTCACGCCCGGCCAGGTCAAGGGCGTCCTTCCGATCCCTGCCGACCGTCAGGCCGTCTCGGTCGAGGTGGCCATTCCGCCGGGTGTCGCAGGCTTCGTCCAGCCCGGTGACCACATCTCGATCCTTGCGCAGATCAGCGTCCCCCGTGGTGAGAAGGACGAGACCCGCGTGCAGTACCTCTTGCAGGACATCGAGGTGCTTGCGATCGGACAGCGCGTGGTCACGGTCCAGGGTCAAGAGGGTGGCGAACAGAACCAGCAGCAGGGACAGGTCCTTGCGACGCTGGCTCTGCGTCCGGCCGAAGTGGAGAAGCTCGTGTTCGCGAAGCTTCAGGGACAGCTGTACTTCACCCTGCTTCCGAAGGGTCAGAAGCCGTCCTCCACGACGGGTCGCACCAAACAGAACGCATTCCAGTAGGTCCGGCGGCCTAGACTTCCAGACGATGATCATTCTCGCGGACTCCGACCGGGGCTTCCAGGCTCGCGTGCTCGAGCAAGTCGGGCGCCGGGACCAGATGCTGATGGTCGACGAACTGAAAACGCTCGAACGGACGCTGAACGAGAAGGCGAATGAGATCTCGGTGCTCCTCCTCGGCCCGAACCTTCCGGCCGAGGAGGCACTCCGGATCGCCGAGCGTCTTTCGCTCACCTCGCCGGGCATCAGCGTTGTGTTCGTGGCCGGGACACTGTCGTCCGAGCTGCTGCAGAAGGCCCTGCGTGCCGGCGTCCGCGACGTCCTGCCGGATTCGTTCACGCCACAGCAGCTCATCGACACCGTGGCCCGGGCCGAGGCGCTCTCGCGCCAGATCCGCGAGCGCGCCGGTGGTCCTGCGGAGCCGGATAAGGATACGAAGGACCACAAGGTCATCACCGTGTTCAGCTCGAAGGGCGGCTGCGGCAAGAGCTTCATCGCGAGCAACCTTGCGATTCTCCTGGCGAGCAGGACCGGCGAGGAGGTCGCGATGGTCGATCTGGACCTGCAGTTCGGGGACCTCGCCATCATGCTGCAGCTCTTCCCTGCGCGGACCATCTACGACGCCGCGCAGAACCTCGACCGCCTCGACGCGGATGCCTTGCGCGGATACCTCACGCCGCACCGCCAGCACGTCTATCTGTTGGCGGCGCCGCTCGAGCCCGGACTCGCCGAGACGATCTCCGCCGAGCAGGTCGTGCGCATCATGAAGATGCTGAAGCAAACGTACAGATACGTCATCGTAGACAGCCCACCGTCCTTCACCGACCACGTGCTCGGAGCCCTGGACGAGAGCGAGGAATGCGTCCTGGTGACGAGCATGGACGTGCCGAGCATCAAGAACCTGAAGCTCGCCCTGCAAACCCTCGAGCTTCTCGGGTTCAGCCGGAACCGCATCCGGCTCGTGCTGAACCGTGCAGACAGCAAGGTCGGGCTTCGCGTCCAGGAAGTCGAGAAGACGCTCGGCACGACGGTGGACGTGGCGATCCCGTCGAGCCGGGAGGTTCCGCTGTCGATCAACCGCGGCACGCCGCTCGTCTCGGAGGACCCGAAGTCCCCGGTCGTCTCGGCGATCGCGAAGCTGGCTCAGCTCTGCGGGGCGGAGTCCGTTCCGAAGCAGCATCAATCGCAGTCATCCGGCGGACGTTTTCGTTTCGGGAGGGGATAGGTCATGAGTCTGTACGAGCGTCTGTCGAAGGCCCGAGCAACGCCGGCCGAGGCCCCCGAGCGCGGCGAAGCCCCCGCCATCGGTGCACCCCCTCCGCGGATCGAAGATCCGTTTGCCGACCTCAAACGCAAGATCCACCAGTCGCTGCTGCAAGCGCTGGGTCCAAAGCTCTACGACATGAACATGACGACGGAGCAGCTCGAGTTCCGGGTCCGCCAGAAGCTCACGGACGTACTCGACGAGGAGAGCACTCCGCTGACGGCCGGCGACCGCCAGAGGCTGGTCGCCGAGATCACCGACGACATCCTCGGCTACGGACCGATCGAGCCGTTCCTGCGTGACCCGACGGTGACCGAGGTCATGGTCAACGGTTACCAGACGGTCTACGTCGAGCGCGAAGGCAAGATCTTCAGGACCGAGGCGCGATTCCTGGACGACTCGCACCTTCGCCGCACTATCGACAAGATCGTTGGGCAGGTGGGCCGGCGCATCGACGAGTCCCAGCCGTACGTGGACGCACGTCTGCTCGACGGATCGCGTGTCAACGCCGCCATCCCTCCGGTGGCGATCGACGGTCCGGTGCTGACGGTTCGAAAGTTTGCGCGTGACCCCTACATGGCCGAAGACCTGATCTCGTTCGGAACGCTATCGAGCAAGACGGCACGGTTTTTGGAGGCGTGCGTTCGCGGGCGCATCAACTGCCTGGTGTCGGGGGGAACCGGCGCCGGCAAGACCACGACGCTGAACGTGATGTCGTCGTTCATCCCGGAAGGCGAGCGGATCCTCACGATCGAGGACTCGGCCGAGCTTCGGCTCCTCAAGCCGCACATCGTGCGGATGGAGTACCGCCCACCGAACATCGAGGGCCGGGGAGAGGTCACCATTCGCGACCTAGTTCGCAACGCCCTGCGTATGCGACCCGACCGTATCGTCGTCGGTGAGGTTCGAGGCGGCGAGGCGCTCGACATGCTTCAGGCCATGAACACGGGCCACGACGGCTCGATCACCACGGTCCACGCCAACAGCCCGCGCGACGTGCTGGCCCGCCTCGAGACCATGTGTTTGATGGCCGGGATGGACCTGCCTGTGCGAGCGATTCGGGAACAGATTGCCAGCGCGATCCAGGTGATCGTCCACCAATCGCGTCTGAAGGACGGAACGCGCCGGATCACGTACGTGACGGAGATCGTGGGAATGGAGGGAGACGTCATCACCCTTCAGGACCTGTTCCTGTACGACTTCGGAATGGGCGTGGACGATACCGGCCGGTATCGCGGTCACATCAAGTCCCTCGGGCTCCGGCCGAAGTTCATGGAGAGGCTCGAAGACATGGGCATCAAGCTCGATCCCGAGATCTTCGAGCCCGAGCAGTTCGCCCGAGGTGCGCAGAGAACATGAGGCGGCGGACCGCGCTCGTCATCGCCTTCGGGCTGCTTTCCCTCGCTGTGCTGTCCGGCACGGCGGCCGGCCAGGAAGCATTGCTCGTCAAGATCCGTGAAGCGAGCCTCGATGCCGACGGCACCACGCGGATCATCGTGTCGGTCACCGGATCCGCGTCGGTGGGGCAGACTCTGTCCACCGACAACTTCACGCTGTCCGAAGAGGGAAAGGCCATCACCGGACTCACGGTGCAGCCGCTGCTGAAGACGAACCTGAAACCGGTAGCCGTACAACTGGTCATGGACGTCAGCGGGAGCACAGCCGGTCGTCCAATCGCCGACGCGAAGTCGGCGGCGAAAGGGTTCATCGCCGGCCTCCCAGAGGCCGTTCGCGTCGGTATCATCGCCTTCGGCGACACGGCGGGTGTCCGGCTGGATTACTCGACGGACAAGGCCGCGTTGAACCGGGCGATCGACGGACTATCGGCGGCCGGAGACACGGCGCTGTACGACGCGGTCGTACTCGCCGCGACCCGGCTGGCGCCGCTGGATGCCCAGCACAACATGGTGGTCTTTAGCGACGGAGCCGACACGTCCAGCAAGGCGTCGGCAGCGGCCGCTGCGGCAGCGGCGAAGAACGCGAAGGCGCCGATCACGGTGGTCGGTCTTCGGTCGGGAGACTTCAACCCGGCGTCGCTGAACTCGCTGGCTACGCAGACCGGCGGCCGGACGATCGACGTCACGCAGTCGTCCGCGCTTGCGGGGGCATTCAAACAGGTGGCGACCGAGATCGCCTCGCAGTACGTCGTGACCTACGACGGCACGCTCGTTGAGCCGAAAGAGCTGGACATCTCCGTGAGCGTCAAGGTCGGGTCGGCCACGGCAGGCGACCAGATCGTCGTTATCAACTCGCGCAAGGCGGCGGCGACCGGCACCAAGGGCGGCACCGGGGTCGATCCGCCGAGCGGGCCGAAGCCGCTGGTCGGCTTCTTCGCCTCGAAGACCGGGCTCTATGTCGGCGTCGCGGGCGTGTTCCTCGCGGTGCTGTTGTTCTTCGGCATGCTGCTGTACGCGCCCAGCGGAGGCGAGGCTGCCAAGGTGCTCCAGCGCGGATTGCGGATGTACACCCGCGGTGACCGCCGGAAGAAGCGCGAGGAGTCGAGTGGGCTCTCCGCCAGCGCGCTCGGCCGGCGCGCCGTCGAGCTCATGGAACGCGTCCCGAAGACGCAGCGTTTCGAGGAGCGCCTGCAGCTCCAGCTCGACAAGGCCGGCTGGCCGCTTCGTTCCACCGAGTTCCTCCTCTTCCAGATCGGCGGAGCTATCGTCGGGATCATCCTCGGCTGGGGGTTGTTCGGACGCTGGTGGCTCGGGATAGTGATGCTCGGATTCGGCGCCGTGCTGCCGAGGCTGGTCCTTCAGCAGCGCGTCTCGATGAGGGAGTCGCAGTTTCTCTCACAACTCCCCGACACGCTTCAGCTCCTCGCCGGCTCGCTGCAGGCCGGGTACGGATTCATGCAGGCCCTCGACACCGTGGTGAAGGAAGCGCCGACGCCCACGTCCACGGAATTCTCGCGCGTCCTCACCGAGGCTCGCCTCGGGATGCCGGTCGAGGATGCGCTCAGCACCATGTCCGACCGGGTCGGTGGGGAGGACTTCCGCTGGGTCGTTCTGGCGATCAACATCCAGCGCCAAGTCGGTGGGAACCTGGCGGCACTGCTGCAAACCGTGGCGAACACCTTGCGCGAGCGCGAGATGGTGCGCCGCCAGATCAAGGTGCTCTCTGCCGAGGGCCGGCTGTCGGCAGTTATCCTCGTCATCCTGCCGTTCGCCATCGGCGGCTACGTCATGATGGTGAACCCGAGCTATCTCCAGCCGCTCATCGAGTCCAGGGGTGGAAGATACTTGATCGGCCTGGGACTCGTTCTCATCGGAATCGGCATCGTTTGGATGCGCAAGCTCATCAAGATCGACGTGTAGGAAGGCGGGCATGGATCTCAACACGATCGGCATCCTCGCGTTCTTCGGAGCGCTGGCCTTGGCGTTCATCGCGGTCGGCGACTTTGCGCTCGAACGGCGGCAAGTGTTCCGCGCGCTCCGCTCGGTGCGCGCGATCGAGCTGAGTTCCACCGACGTCCGCCAGCGCGAGCTGGCGATCCCGTTCGGTCAGCGCGTCGCGCTCCCCGCGCTGCGGCGTCTCGGGGGGCTGGGAAAGCGGATGACGCCGGCCAGCGTGGTCGAACGCCTCGGAAAAGAGCTTGTCTATGCGGGAAGCCCGACCGGATGGGACGCCGAGCGCATCCTTGCGCTGAAGCTGCTCGGCGTCGCGGTGTTCGGTGTCGGCATCCTCGTTCTCGGGCCCATCGCCGGCGTCCCGGTGTTCCGCGTCATCATCCTGGCCTTCCTCGGCGTCTTCGTCGGGTATTACCTGCCGGAGTGGATTCTGCGAAGCCGGTCGGGCAAGCGCCAGAAGGCGTTGCAGCGCGCGCTACCGGACGCATTGGACCTTCTGTCGATCACGGTCGAGGCCGGTCTCGGGTTTGACGCCGCCGTGGCTCGCGTTGCGCGGCAGGCCGGCGGTCCGCTCGGCGAAGAGCTGCACCGAGTGCTGCAGGAGATGCAGATCGGCAAGACCCGGTCCGATTCGCTGCGCGACCTCGCCGACCGCTCGACAGTTCCGGAGCTGAAGTCCTTCGTGCTCGCGATGGTGCAGGCCGACGTGTTCGGAATCTCGATTGCCAAGGTGCTACAGGTGCAAGCCCACGAGATGCGGCTGAAGCGCCGGCAGCGCGCAGAGGAGCAGGCCCAGAAGCTCCCGGTAAAGATCGTGTTTCCCTTGATTTTCTGCATCTTCCCGTCTCTGTTCATCGTCTTGCTCGGTCCGGCGGCGATCGCGATTTACAAGGCCTTCTCGGTGAAATGAGCACGGCGGCAGAGTGCTAACCTGAGGGTCTAGTGCGCATTCTCGCCGTCACGTCCGACGTCTCACTTCTGACCGCACTCAGCTCGATGATGCGCGAGTGGGACATCGAGTCCGTCCGGGATCCTGCCGATGCTGCCGGTGTCGCCGCCGACGCAGAGGTCGCCTTGGTGGACGCCGGGTCCACCGAGAGAGGGCTCGAGGCGGCCGAGATTCTCCGTCGGAGCGGTGTGACGATCCCGTGTCTCGTGATCGGCGACGGGCCCCCGCCGGCGGGAGCACGCGTCCCGGTCCTTGCGCGCCCGTTCACACTCGTCGATCTGTCCCGGGCCGTGGAGGAATCTCGGACCTGGACGCCGCCGGAAGTCCCGCCTCCCACACCGGTGCCCGAGAAGGCGCCCGAGGTCACCCATGAGCCGCGGAAGGAGAAGGCGCGGAGCCGCACCGGGCCCGACGTGGCCGAGGCACCGAAGGCACCGCCCACAGAAGCCGAGGCACCGAAGGCACAGCCCGAGCCCGACGTGGCCGAGGAGTTGCCGAAGGCCGTCGCCGAGGAACCGCCGGCGGCCGACCTCGTGGTCGAGGAGAGGGCGGCGCCTGAGGTTGCGCCTCCGTCGCCGGCCGCAGCATCCCCTCCACCGGCTCCACCGCCGGCCCAGCCCGTTGCGCCATCGCCGGTTTCGGCCGTCACGGCCGATCTCCAGGGCGCACCCGAAGCCAAGCCAGGTGGGCGCGGCGACGGGGCACTGAGGCGTTTTTTGAGGCGCCCGGCACGGCCGGCCGCTCAAATGCAGCGGGAAGCGGCTCCTACCCAGGATCCCATGGTCGCCCGGCTGCGAGCCGCGATCGTGGCCGGCCGGGAACTCGAGTCCTTGCTCGAGGAGGTTTCGGCATTGACGCAGCCCAGGGCAATGGCGCATGCCTTTCTCGGCGGGGTCATCGACATGTTCACGCCGCAGGTCGCCGCGGTCTATGCGCCGACGTCGGACGGTGCCTATTCGGTCATTGCGAGCCACGGTCTTTCCACCGTTGAGGCCGGCATGAAGGTCATGCCCGAGCAGCCGCTGTTCCTCGAGGTTGTGACGGGTCTCCAGGCGATCCTCATCGCCCCGGTAGACCTAGCTCAAGGCTTCGTGGCGGGAATCGGCGGGGCGCGAACCGAAGCGTTGCTGGCGGCGCCTCTCGAGGTGGAGGGGATCTGTTACGGCATCGCGATCGTCGGGCGCAAGGACTTCAGCGAGTTCGATCTCGAGCTTCTTGCGGAACTCGCGGACGAGGCCGCTCCCGGGCTCGCCGTCGCCGAGCTGGTGGACCGGATTCGCATCCGCTAGCTTGGTCTCAGCGGCCTCCGGCAGAGGAGGAGACGGCGCTCGTTGTCGCGTGACGCGGTGTCACCGGCCTAGCCGAGTGCGAATCGCACCAGACCGGCCAGCCCGCCCAGCAAGAACAGCGTCGTCACCGGGTGGCGTCGCATGGCAATCCGGATCTTGCCGAAATGGGAATCCCACACTTCGGTCGCCATGTCGCACCACTCCTGGACCAGGTCCGGATCGTGGCGCCGTGCGCCGGACTGGGCCGCGCCGATTTCCGAGTCGACCATCGCGTGGAACATGTCGATCTGACGGCGACCGGACTTCTGCAGGGCGAGAATCTCCACCGAGCCGACTAGGACGATCGCCCACGCGCCGCGCCAGCGCACGGCCGTCTTGTCCACGTGCTGCAGCGGGATCCAGCGCACTTTGCCGAGCCAGCGGCGAAGAATCACGCGGTGATTTGTCACGGCCAGCGTTGCCGGACGGAACCGGGACCAGCCGTTGATCTGCAGGGTGATCTGCTCGCCTTCACGCAGCTTGAAGGACCGGGTTTCGCGAGGCGCCTTCGGTGCGCGGGCCGCCTTGGGCTCGCGCTGCCGCTTCGGCTTTTCGGGCTTCGGCGCACGCGCAGGCTTCGGCGCGCGCACTCGCTCGGCCTTCTCCGGCCTTGGAGCACGGACTGGAGCCGGTGCCGAAACCGCGGCCTTCGGCTTCTTGCGGTCGCGGCGCGCCGGCGCGATCGGTGTCTGCGGCGGCGACTGAACCGACGCGGTAACGGGCGTGTGGTCGACCTTGGTCGTCTCGACGGGGCGAGCCACCGGAGCCGGAGCCGGGGACGGTGCGGTCGCCACGGAGGCGACAGTCTGAGGCGTCACGGGAACCGGCTTTGTTGCTGGAGCTACCGGAGCCGCCGCGGCCGAGCGATACACAGAAAGCGTGCGTTTCGTGCCGCCGACAGGCCGCTGGCGAGGGACCTCCGGCGCCGGAGCGGTGCTCGCGGCCGACGCCGACGCCGCGTGGCCGTTGCCGTTTCGACTGATGTGGTTGTTGTCGGTGCTCTTCCGGGCGGGCGGAATCGTGCCGATGACCGGCGCGGGAGGCCGCTCAGCGACGAGTGTCGTCGCCGGCGCCCTACCGGCGTCGTCGGTGCCTCCGCTTCGCGTGGTCTTCCACTGGCCGAGTTCCCAAAGAATGCGATCCTTCGCCGACATGTGCGGCGTCGGTTGTCCACACTTGAAGCAAATGGACTCAACGGGGATCTTGGCCCCGCAGAACAAGCAGATCTCTCGGTCTCGCTTCACGGCCGCAACTCCTCTTTCTGCCCGACGCAGGAGGCGATCCACCTCCACGATAGAGGTGGGGCTAACTAGTGAATCGGCCGTTCTGACGAGGTGCTTGAGCAGGGCATTCACCCTGCGGGCGAGAAGGCGTCGCGTTCACGACGACGGCGCCGGAAACGGGCTTTCGGCGCACGCGGGCGCGGGGGTTTTGCGGGCGAATGTCAACGAGCGCCTTTCCTGAAGCTCGATTGTCCAATCCGGGCTGAGCGTGAGAATCTGGGCTATCGGGTCCCTAGGGCGAACCAGGACATGGGTTGTGCAATACCGATCGAGGTTTCTCGACCACGACGGCCCGCCGCCACGGATGCTCAGGTACCTCGAGGCGATCGTCTCCCCGTACATCTCGACACGGGAGTCGTAGTACACATGGACGTTTGGCCACCGGCGGTCGATGACATGACCTGCCCAGACGTCGAACGTGTACAGCCGAACTCCCGGCCGCGACACGGCGTCGATTGCCGCCAGTGGCACCTCCTCGTTCACCACGTCGGCGGCGCGCCCGGACCTTGGGAATGCCGAAGCCGCCACGATGACCAGGCCGCCCACAGCGACCACGAGCCCGGTTAACCCGACGACCACCGATGTGCCGCCGGCCGGGCGGGGCTCCGCTGTGCTGCGCAGTGCCGCCGTTGCACCGGGCAGATGACGTGCGGCGACGAGCCCGAGCACGATCGCCGAGACGGCGAGGTTTCTGGCCGCCCACAATCCAAGAAACGCGAAGGCGATCGTGAAGAGAATGTCGGGAACAGACGGTGATGCCCGGTCGAGGGCCAGCGCGGCGAGTGTTGTAAGCAGGAGCACGAGAAACAGCGCCGGTCCGAGCTGGTGGAGATCAGGTGATGCCCACTCGGTGACGAATCGCGGCACGATGCGCAGCAGATCGTAGGCGTGGGTATACAGGCCGAAGCCGGACGGGTTGAGAAGGACCGCCGCAGCGGCCGCAACGGTGACGAGCCCGAGACGTTTCGCGCGCAGCGCGTCGGCCTCCGGCCTGTGCAGGCGCACCTCGAGCCATGCCGCGAGGGCGGCCAGGGCCATCGTCCCGAGCCCGAGTGTCACCATGCCGTGCAAATTGGCCCAGAGAGCGGCGAGCGGAACGAACCACCACACCGACCGGTCGCCGCGCTCGAGGAGCGCCAGCGTCAAGGCGAACAGCACGAAGGAGAACAGGTTCGGCCGCTCGGTCCAGTTCGCTGCCCCGGCGTAGGCCACCAAGGCGACCAGCACCCAGGCCCCGATGCGCCCACCCATGCGACGGACGATGAGGCGCGCGACGATCGCGTACAGCGCGAACAGCATCAGCGCGCGCCACACGACGATGCCGCGCAATCCGAAGGCCTCTCGGATCCAGTGGAGCAGGACCTCGGAACCCCACTCCTGGACGACCCAGCGCTTGCCGGGGGCCGTGAAGGAAAACGGATCGACGTTCGGGATGCTCCGGGTCGAGGTGATGATCGAGCCGGCCTTGAGATGCCACCAGAGATCGATGTCCGACAAACGCTCCCCGAGAGATTTCGCGAGAACCGATCCCAAGACGGCGACCGAGGCGACACGCGACGGGCTCGTCCAGCGGGCGAGCGTGGAGGGTGCCCCGGCCTCCATGCTCAGATCTTTCGGTAGAGGATCTCCCGCTTCACTTCCTGGATCGCGCGCGTCACGTGGATGCCGCGCGGGCAAGCGTCGGTGCAGTTGAAGGTCGTGCGGCACTTGAAGGCACCCGACGACTGCGCGAGGATCGCCAGCCGCTCGTCGCCGGCTCGGTCGCGCGAGTCGAACACGAACCGGTGCGCGTTCACGATCGACGCCGGGCCCGTGTAGCCGTCGTCGGACCAGAAGATCGGACACGATGTCGTGCACGCCGCGCAAAGGATGCACTTCGTGGTGTCGTCGTAGCGCTCCCGCTCCTCCTGGGACTGCAGCCGCTCACCGCCGGGCGGCGCCTCGTCGTTGACGAGGTAGGGCATCACCTTGCGGTAGGACTCGAAGAACGGCTCCATGTCCACCAGCAGGTCCTTCTCCACCGACAATCCCCGCAGCGGCTCGATCCGCACCGGCTCCTTGATGTCTTTCAGCAGCACCTTGCACGCGAGGGCATTCTGGCCGTTGATGACCATCGCGTCCGAGCCGCAGATGCCGTGCGCGCAGGACCGACGGAACGTGAGCGACCCGTCCTGAAACCACTTGACCTTGTGCAAGCCGTCGAGCACGCGGTCCATCGGTTCCATCGGAACGGTGTAGCGCTTCCAGTGCGGGCTGCGGTCTACCTCCGGGTTGTAGCGCAGGATGTCGAGACGAACGGTGCCGCCCGACGGCTTTGCTCTCACGCAGCGACCTCGGGACAGTACGCGCGAACGACGCCGTCGAGCAGGATCCAGGTCGCCTTCGTGGCTTCCTCGGCCGCGCGCACGGCTGCCGGCCGGTCGTCGGCGGGGACCGTGCGATCGAGGATGCCCCGCGCCACGTCGGCGTGCCATTCGTCGAGCTTCACGTGCACGCTGAAGAACTGGAGAGTCCGTTCGTCGTCGATGCCGTAGTGTTGCTTGAGGCCGTCGATCTTGGCCTGGGCTACCGCCGGAACCATCGACTCGTATGCGTACAGCGCCGCGAGCCCGGCGGCCGGACCGCGCGCGGCGATGTCACGGAACCACGAGTCGCACGTCGCCGTCTCCGGCAGCGGAACGGCTGCGCGGACGTCATCGCGCGAGCAGCCGATTCCCTCGGCGAAACGCAGCCACAGCTCTGGGTGGTTCTCCTCACCGCGCTCCTCGTCGTTGAGGTTTTCCAGCAAATACTGCCGCGTACCGAGGTCGGACGTCTCCGAGTGCACGGCCGACAGGTAAGTCGGGAAGTTCACCACGTGCTGGTAGTACTGGGACGCGTAACCGCGCAAGGCGTCGAGGCTCAGGTCGCCCTTCGACCACGCGGTGTAGAACGGGTGCGCGAGCAGGTGCCGGCGCTCAACGACTTCGTCGATCTCCTTCGTCCAGCTCATCCGTCTCCCCCTTCAGTACTTGCGTTCCTCGGGTTGGTAGCGGGTGATCGTGACCGGCTTGTAGCCGAGCTTATACGAACCGTTGGATTTCCAGATCAGGGAATGCTTCAGCCAGTTGACGTCGTCCCGGTTCGGGTGGTCGTCGCGGGCGTGGCCGCCGCGGGACTCCGTGCGCGCCCGGGCCGCGACGACGAGGGTCTGGGCGAGGTCGAGAAGGAACCCAAGCTCGACCGCCTCGAGCAAGTCGGTGTTGTAGCGCTTGGACGTGTCCATGACCCCGGCGCCGGTCGTGTACCGCCACTGTAGCTCCTGCAGGATCGTCTCCTGGTCGCGGAGCAGATCCTCGGTCCGGAAGACGCCGGCGTTCTGGTCCATCGTAGCCTGCATCTCCTCCCGCAGCTCGGCGACGACGTCCTGGCGCCGCTTATCGGTCAGCGTGGCCAGCATGCGCACGGTGTCGGCCGCCGGGTCCTCGGGCATCGGGGCGAAATCGATCCGCTGCGCCTCCTCCGCCATCGCGGTGCCGCCGCGCCGTCCGAAGACCACGATGTCGAGGAGCGAGTTCGTCCCGAGCCGGTTGGCGCCGTGAACGCTCACACACGCGCATTCACCGGCGGCGTACAGACCGGGGAGCGGCGTGCCGGCTTCGTCCACGACCACCTGCGATCCGGCGTTGGTCGGGATCCCTCCCATTGCATAATGCGCCGTCGGCTGGACGGGAACGCCTTCGTGCAGCGGCTCGACGCCCAGATAGATCCGCGCGAACTCGGTGATGTCGGGAAGTTTCTCCTCGACGATCTTGGGGTCGAGGTGATCCACGTGCAGATAGACGTAGTCCTTCTTGGGTCCGGCCCCGCGGCCCTCGCGCACCTCCATGTAGATCGCCCGGCTGATCATGTCCCTAGGCGCGAGATCCTTGATCGTCGGCGCGTAGCGGTCCATGAACCGCTCGCCGCCGGCATTGCGCAGGACCCCGCCCTCGCCGCGCGCCGCCTCGGACAGCAGGATGCCGATACCGTAGATGCCGGTCGGGTGGAACTGGTAGAACTCCATGTCCTGCAATGGCAACCCCTTGCGCAGGACGATTCCCAGTCCGTCGCCGGTGAGCGCGTGCGCGTTCGAAGTGACCTTGAAGATCTTGCCGTAGCCGCCGGTCGCGAAGAGCACGGTCTTGGCCCGGAACACGTGAAGGTCGCCGGTGGCCAGCTCGTAGGCGACGACGCCGGCGACCCGGTCCTCGCTCATGATGAGATCGAGGACGTAGAACTCGTCGTGGAACGTCACGCCGAGCTTGATGCACTGCTGGTACAGCGTCTGAAGAATCATGTGACCGGTGCGGTCGGCCGCGTAGCAAGCCCTGCGCACGGCCGCCTCGCCGTGATTGCGGGTGTGGCCGCCGAAACGGCGCTGGTCGATGCGGCCGTCGGATGTGCGGTTAAACGGCATGCCCCAGCGCTCGAGGTCGTAGACGGCGTCAATCGCTTCCTTGCACATGATCTCGACGGCATCCTGGTCGGCGAGGAAGTCCGATCCCTTCACGGTGTCGTAGACGTGCCACTCCCACTTGTCCTCTTCGACGTTGGCCAGTGCCGCGCACATGCCGCCCTGCGCAGCGCCGGTGTGTGAGCGGGTGGGGTAGAGCTTGGTGAGCACCGCCGTGCGCGCGTGCTGCCCGGCCTCCAGCGCGGCGCGAAGCCCGGCTCCGCCGGCGCCGACGATGACGCAGTCGTAGGTGTGGTTCTTGATCATCAGCCGCCCAAGACCGCCGAGCGTCCCCGGCTTGGATCGAACGTGAGAATGATGAGCGATCCCAGGAGGATCAGCGCGACGGTGACGAACCACAGGGTTGCCTTGAGGAACGCGCGGCGGCCGTCCGATCGGGCGTAGTCGTCGATGATGACCCGCACGCCGTTGGCTCCGTGGAGCATGCCGAGGAACAGCATCGTCCAGTCCCAGGTCTGCCACAGCGGGTTGGACCAGCGCCCGGAGACGAAGGCGAAGTTCACGCGGTCTACGCCTTCGCCGAGGATGTGCACGATCGTGAAATGGCCCAGCACCAGGAAGACGAGCACGACCCCGCTGATCCGCATGAAGAACCAGGTCCACAGCTCGAAGCCTTTGCCTGCGGGCATCGAGGGTGCTCCCGCCGGGGTCCGGGCTTGCTCGGCGACGGTCATCTACAGATGCTCGATCAGCGCGCGGGTCATGAAGAACGCCGCGGGAGCGAAGAGGACGGCAAAGAGCCCCATAACGAAACCGAGAAGCTGCTTCTGGCGATCGGCGGCTCGCGGAGAGAAGTCGATGAGCATGATGCGCAGGCCGTTCAAGGCATGGAAGAGCACGGCGCCGGCGAGCCCGATCTCCATGACGCGGATGATGGGATTGTGGTAGACGCCGACGACCCGGTTGTAGACTTCTGGGCCGAACCCGACCAGAGCGGTATCGACGATATGGGCGGCGAGAAAGAGAAAGAGCAGCATTCCGGTTACGCGATGTGCGGCCCAGGACCACTGCCCCTGTCCGCCCTGATAGATCGTTCCGAGCTTGCTGGCCGGTCGCACCTGAGTCGCTGTCTCCGGTTATTCTCGGCGGTTTCGTCGTGCGCGCGGATCCTAGCATCGGCCTTCTGGGGCCAGCGAATCCTCTGCTAGCCTCCCGCCGTGAGGCGGCGCGGGCTCGGAATGATTCTTCTCGTGGCATCGCTGGTTTTCCTCGGGGTAACGCTGGCACGCACGGCAGGCCGCCTGCCTCCGCTTCGGCTGCGGCCGGGTTTCGCCGTTGGGGCCCTGCTGGCGATCTGCGCCGGAATCGTCGCAACGGCGCTGGTGTGGCGGATGTTGCTGCGCGGGCGGCGAGCGTCGCTGACGGCGTCGCAGGCTGTTCGGATCGTGTCCCTGTCGCAGCTCGGCAAGTACCTGCCCGGCGGGTTCTGGCAGCCGCTCGGCCAGGTCCAGCTCGCACGCGATGCCGGGGTCGGCATGGGGGCGGCGAGCGTCACGATCCTGATCTCCATGGTTGTGACGGTGGCGGCGTCGCTGACCGTCGGTCCGGTGCTTCTGGTGGCGAGCGGTGCCGCCGGCGGCTTCGTCTGGCTGCTGCTGGTCGTGCCGCCGATGCTCGCGGTGCTGCACCCACGGGTGATCCGACGGGTGCTGGTGCTCGGCGCCCGCGTCACGCGGCGGCCGGAGGCGGACACCTCCGGGATCTCCGTCGGCCGCGTCGCGCTGGCGTCGGCGTCGTCGTGCGGGATCTGGCTGCTCTACGGGACCGGTTTGGTGTTCACGTCCAAGGCGCTCGGGCTCGGGGGCGACTGGGTGCTGCTCACCGGAGCGTTCGCCACAGCCTGGGCGGTGGGCTTCCTGGCGATCCCCGTGCCGGGAGGGCTTGGGGTCCGGGAGGCCGTGCTCCTGGGGTTGTTGTCCACGGCGCTCGACACTCCGCAGGCGGTTGCGCTCGCCGTGGCGTCCCGCGTGGTGTTCATCCTCGCGGAAGCGGCGATGGCGGGAGTGGCGCTGGGGATCGGGAAGAGGGGAGGCCCCTCGCGTGCCGTAGTGGTCATCACAGATGACTAGTGCTATGATCCGACTATGAAGGAGATGGCGGCGGCGAAGTTCAAGGAGCAATGTTTGGCGATCCTCGACGAGGTCGACGAGGAGGGACTCGTGATCACCAAACGCGGGCGACCCGTGGCGAAGCTGATTCCGATTCGAGCAGATTCCGCCCAGCTCATCGGTGCGCTCAGAGACAAGCTCAGAATCAAGGGCGACATCCTTACGACGGACACGCGCTGGCATGCTCAATCTTGACACGCACATCCTGCTGTACGCGGTGACGGGAGATCTCACGCCGGCCGAGGGCCGGATGCTGCGCGCCCAGCCCTGGTCGATCTCCGCGATCGTTCTCTGGGAGATCGCGAAACTCGCCCAGATCGGGAGGATCGAGGTTGATCTCGACGATCGGCAGGTGGTGAGAACACTCACTGCGATTCAGGTGTGGCCGATCACGGCCGACATCGCCAGGACGAGCACTCGCCTAGACGTTCGCGGCGATCCGGCCGACGAGCTGATTGCGGCGACGAGCATCGTTCACGACGTACCACTGGTCACCCGGGATCGCGACCTCCGGCGTTCGAGGAAGATCCCCTTGGCCCGCGCATCCGCCCGCTGACGATCCCAGCACGTGCAGAGATCCTAGAAGACGAGGTCGTACTCGACGGCGCTCGACACGCAGTAGGCTGTTGTCATCGCCGTGGGGTCGCGCGTGGCCCTTGTCCTCGCGGAAGCGCGATGGCCGGGCCTTCGCTGAGGATAGCGAAGAGGGCACCGGTCACGACGATCTTGGTGGACGCCCGACCGTTACCGCGGGAACCTGTTCGCCTGTGTGACGAGGGGATCAGTTATCCGTTTGAATATCACTGTGACCCCCAAGCCGCTTCCTGGGAGAAGTCTCCATGCGTCGGATCGCAAGCAAGCGACGCCTGGTCGCCGCCGCTTGGTGTCCGCCGCCTGTTTGGCCGTATTAATGGCCGCCTGCGGGCATGCTGAAAATCCGCGGGGCGACTCCGTGCGTGACGCGACGAACATGGTTTGGCGGAAGCTTACGAGTAGCACGTTTCGTCAGAACATTAGCCGACAGGTGATCGAGTCAATCGTTGCCGCAGGCAATTGTGCGACCGCCTTGGGTTGGCAGGGACCACCCGCCGGCACCGTGCGGCCGGCCGCCTGGACTTCGCAAGACTGCAGGACTTGGACGATCGGAACGATAGAGGGACCTCCCCTTGGGGGGGACGGAGTGATTCGAGGGCCTTTTACTCGGCGCATTCTCGGTGCCACGAAAACGGCAACAGGATTGTTTGTAGCGGTGGGGGAAGTGGGCAGGCCCGTCGATCCCAAGACGGATGAGCGGGGCAACACCGATCCCGCCGTCTGGATATCGCGGGACGGCGCATCCTGGACCCCCATCGCCGACAAGGCGTCTTTAGCGAGACCCGTCCCCGAGGCGATGAACGCCGTTACCACAACGCGCGCGGGAGAGGTTGTAGCGGTGGGAGACTCCGGCGGGCTCGGCAATATGGACGCGGCTGTTTGGCGATCGCCTGACGGCTCTCGATGGAGCCGAGTCTCCGCGGAAGATCCGGCTCTTGGCGGACGAGGCAGACAGAGAATGGTCGCCATCGCAAGAGGAAAAACCGGCCGACTTGTTGCCGTGGGCTCCCACGAGCCGGAGCAAACCCACCTCACCGAAGGTGATGCAGCCGTGTGGGTGTCTGAGGATGGAAAGGTTTGGCGGCGCGTAAATGTTCCCGGCGCCGCGCTGGGAGGGCCCGGAATTCAGATGATGGACGCTGTGACCGCACGTTCAGATGGCGGGTTTGTTGCGGTAGGAATGGACGGCACAAGCGCTGCTGTGTGGCGATCAGATGATGGTCTCGATTGGCACCGAGTCCCAGGAGACGACTCATTCGGTTCTGCCGCAATGAAGTCCGTCATCGAAACGCAGGGCACCGGCTATATGGCGGGCGGCTCGACTCGTTTTGATGGTGATCTCGATGCGGCGCTCTGGACAACCACCGACGGCATGCGCTGGAAACGCGTGCCGCACTCTGAGACTGTCTTCGGCGGCGAAGGGGATCAGTTCATCAGCTCGCTTGTCCAGACCTCGAATGGGACTCTTCTGGCCGGCGGGAGCGGCGATTGGCGTACCGCTGCAGTATGGGAAGGCCGCCCGGCAGGTTAACCCCCGTAGAATGATACCTATGGACGAGCGTGAGACCGACTCGGGGATTCCGCTTCAACAGGTGTACGAGCCGGAGGACATCCCCGGCTTCGACCACGGCGAGCTGGGGCGGCCGGGAGGGTTTCCCTACACCCGAGGCGTCTACGCCGAGATGTACCGCAAGCGCCCCTGGACCATGCGCCAGTACGCTGGCTACGCGACCGCCGCCGAGTCCAACCGCCGCTACCGCTATCTGTTGGACCACGGCCAGACCGGCCTCTCGGTGGCCTTCGATCTGCCGACGCAGATGGGCTACGACTCCGACGCCCCCGCCGCGCTCGGCGAGGTCGGCAAGGTCGGCGTGGCGATCGATTCTCTCGCCGACATGCGGACGCTGTTCGACGGCATCCCGCTCGACAAGGTGTCGACCTCGATGACGATCAACGCGCCGGCCTCGATCCTGCTGCTGCTCTACGAGCTGGTCGGTGAGGAGCAAGGCGTGGCTCCCGACAAGCTCACCGGCACGATCCAGAACGACATCCTGAAGGAGTACATCGCGCGGGGCACCTACATCTACCCGCCGGAAGGCTCGATGCGGCTCGTGACCGACACCTTCTCCTATTGCGCCGACCGGCTGCAGTCGTTCAACTCGATCTCGATCTCCGGCTATCACATGGCCGAGAAGGGTGCGACGGCGGTGCAAGAGGTCGCATTCACGCTCGCCAACGCGATCGCCTACATCGAAGCCGGGCTTGCCGCCGGGCTCGACATCGATCGCTTCGCTCCGCGCCTGTCGTTCTTCTTCGTTGCGCGGGAGACGCTGTTCGAGGAGGTGGCGAAGTTCCGCGCCGCGCGCGGGCTGTACGCGGAGATGATGCGTGACCGCTTCGGCGCGCAGGACGTGCGCTCGACGATGCTGCGGTTCCACACGCAGACGGCCGGCGTGCAGCTCACCGCGCAGCAGCCGGAGAACAACATCGTGCGCGTCACCATCCAGGCGCTGGCTGCTGTGCTCGGCGGGACGCAGTCGTTGCACTGCAACGCCTACGACGAGGCGCTGGCACTGCCCACCGAGAACGCGGCCAAGATCGCCCTGCGCACGCAGCAGATACTCGCACACGAAACCGGAGCGGACTGGACGGCCGACCCGCTCGGCGGATCGTGGTTCGTGGAATCGCTCACGCGCGACGTGGCCGAGAAGGCTCGCGCATACATCGACGAGATCGAACAGCGGGGCGGCGCGGTGGCTTGTATCGCGTACATGCAGGACGAGATCGAGCGTGCAGCGTTCCGCGAATTGCAGCAGGTAGAGGCCGGCGAGCGCATCGTCGTCGGGGTCAACCGCTACGTCGCGGAGGAGGAGGACCACACCGTGCTTCTCCGCGTGGAGCAGTCCGTCGTGGACGGGCAGCTCAAGCGCCTCGCCGAAGTGCGCGCAGGCCGGGACGACACCGCGGTTAAAGAGGCGCTGGAGGACGTGCGTAGCACTGCGCGTGGGACCGACAATCTGCTGGTGCCGATGCGCGAGGCGCTCAAGCGGTCGGCGACGGTCGGCGAGGTATGCGACGTGCTCCGCGATGTGTTCGGCGTCTATCGCCCCGCCCGATGATCCGGTATACCGCGTGAAGATCGTCGTCGTCGGGGGAGGACCCGGTGGGTATGAGGCCGCGCTCGTCGCGGCGGAACTCGGGGCCGAGGTTACGCTGGTCGAGCGGTCGGGGATGGGCGGGGCGTGTGTGCTCTTCGACTGCGTGCCCTCGAAGACTCTGTGCACCGCCGCCGAAGCCGTCACCTGGTTCGAGCAGGCGGAGGGCTTGGGGCTCGGTTCGCCGGAGGTCAAGGCCGACCTGCGCGTGCTGTTCGATCGCATCGAGTCGCTGTCGCGTGCGCAGTCGTCCGACGTCGAGCGCCGCATCTCCCAAAGTGGTGTGCGGATAGTGAATGCCGCGGGCCGCTTCGTTGATCCGCACACGATCGAGGCCGGGAGAGAGCGTTTCGCCGGGGAGGCAATTCTCATCGCGACCGGCTCGGCGCCGCGTGAATTGCCCAGCGCGAAGCCCGACGGCGTGCGAATCTTGAACGGGCGCCAGGTCTACGATCTGGACGTCGTTCCCGAGCACCTCATCGTCGTCGGGTCGGGGGCGACCGGTGTCGAGTTCGCCCATGCTTTCAACCGGCTGGGGGCGGCGGTGACGCTGGTGTCCTCGCGCGAGCATGTGCTTCCGAACGAGGACACCGACGCCGCCGAAGTTCTGGAGGACGTATTCCACCGGCGCGGGATGACCATCCTCAAGCGCACGCGAGCGGCGTCGGCCGCGGCAAACCCCGGCGGCGTCACGGTGACTCTGGAGGACGGGACCAGGCTGGAGGGCAGCCACGCGCTGTTCACGGTCGGCCAGATTCCCAACACGGCCGAGCTGGGCCTGGAGGTCGCCGGCGTGACAGTCGCCGGCGGGGGAGGCGTCCCGATCGACGGGGTCAGCCGTACGAACGTCGGTCACATCTATGCGGCCGGGGACGTTGTCGGACGCATGATGCTGGCAAGCACGGCCGCGATGCAGGGACGGATCGCGATGTGGCACGCGCTTGGTCAGGCCGTCGCCCCGATCCGCGCGGATGCGGTGTCCTCGACGGTCTTCACCGATCCCGAGATAGCCGCGGTCGGCATATCCGAACCGCAAGCGGCCGAGCGTGGGATGCGGGTGGACGTGATAAAGCTCCCCCTAGCGACGAACGCCCGCGCGAAGATGGTCGGATTGACCGACGGCTTCGTCAAGCTGGTGGCGTCGGCTGAGACGGGAACGATCCTCGGGGCCACGGTGGTCGCCCCGCACGCGAGTGATCTCATCCTGCCGATATCGGTGGCGGTTCACGCTCGACTCGGCGTGACGCAACTGGCTCAGGCGTTCTCGATCTACCCGTCGCTGTCGGGCTCCATCCAGGAGGCCGCACGCCGTCTCATGGGGCATTTGCCGGCCTGAACACGAACTCGATCTTCAGCCGGTCCGGATCCTCGAAGAACACCGCGTAGCGATCGCCCATGCGCAGCGGTGAGTCGTACAACAGAAAAACGTCGTTCTCGTCCAGCCAGGCGGCGAGATCGTTTACGGCCTGCTCGCTCGGTGCGGCGAATGCCAGGTGATTGACGCCGACACGCTTGCGGTGAAACCCGACCTCGAGATGGCCCTCACCGGCTTGGACCAGCACCAGATAGAACGCCCCGGACGGATCCACGAAACTGCACCACCCGGCGCCCTCCTCGAACTCGTGGTATCCGATCCGTCCGAGAAACTCCCCGTAGAAGGCACGTGATCTGCCGAGGTCCGACACATTCAGATCAAGGTGATCCAGCACGACGAACATCCTACGGCCGGCCGGCCTGCGCTATCGTTCCGGGCATGGTCCGCCCCTATCCGCCTTCCGTTACGATCGTCGAGGTCGGGCCGCGTGACGGCCTGCAGAACGAGGCCGAGGCTGTACCGACCGAGCGCAAGGTGGCTTTTATCGACCGCTTGTCGGAATCCGGCCTGCGCTGGATCGAGGTTACGGCATTCGTCAATCCCGACCGCGTCCCGCAACTCGCCGATGCCGAGGAGGTCTGCAAGCGGATCCGGCGTCGCGGCGGCGTCGTCTACAGCGCTCTCGTCCCCAACGCGCGTGGATACGATCGGGCGACAGACGGCGCCGGCTTGCGCCACATCGCAGTCTTTCTGTCTGCGTCCGAAACCCACAATCACCGCAACATCGGCTGCTCGATCGACGATGCGATGGACCGGTACCGTGAGGTATGCGGCCGCGCTGCGAAGGACGACGTTGACGTGCGCGGGTACGTCTCGACGGCGTTCGGTTGCCCTTACGAGGGCAACGTTGCGCAGAAGCAGGTCGTCGACGTTGCCCGGCGGCTGCTCGATCTCGGCGTCCGGCAGGTCTCGTTGGGAGACACCACCGGGATGGGTACGCCGTCTCAGGTTGCCGCTACCGTCGAGGCGCTCGCGGAACATACCCCCGTGGACACGATCGCGCTACACCTTCACGACACCAGGGGCACGGCGCTGGCGAACGCCCTTGCGGGGCTTCAGGCCGGCGTGACCACCTTCGACGCATCCGCCGGCGGATTCGGTGGTTGTCCGTACGCGCCCGGAGCAACGGGGAACGTCGCGACCGACGAGCTGCTCTACCTCCTCTCCGGCATGGGTGTCGAGACCGGCATCGACGTCGAAGTGGTCATGCAGGCCGCCGAGCTGATCGCCGGATCCGTCGGGCACGAGCCTCCGAGTCGCTTTCTGAAGGCCGAACGCGCCGACGCCCGGCGCCGCGTTTCGGAATCCTCTAATGGCTGATGGACTGGTCGTGCTGGCCGGCGGTGAGGTCGCCGTTGTGACGATCAACCGGCCGGAGGCGGCCAACGCGCTGAACCGCGCCACGATGTCGGCGCTCATTGAGGCCGTGGCAACGGTCGGCGACGATCCCGCGGTCCGTGCGGTCGTAGTCACCGGATCGGGTGAGAAAGCGTTCTGCGCCGGCGCCGATTTGAAGGAACGTGCGGGAATGGCCGAAGAGGATGTCCGTGATTTCGTACGGACGATTCGCGACGCGTGCACCGCGATAGAGCGACTGCCTCAGCCGGTGCTGGCCGCGATCAACGGCGTCGCGTTCGGCGGCGGATGCGAGATCGCGCTTGCCTGCGACGTTCGCGTGATGGCCGAGTCGGCGCAGATTGGGTTGACGGAGACCAGCCTCGGAATCATTCCCGGCGGCGGCGGAACGCAACGCTTGCCCCGGCTGGTCGGACGGGGTCGCGCGATGGAGCTGATCGCGACCGCGCGCCGCGTCGACTCCTCCGAGGCCCTTGCCCTTGGTCTGGTGCAGTTTGTCGTTCCCGATGGGACGGCCGCGGCGGAGGCTGGGGAGATCGCCTGGCGGATCGCCGCGAACGCTCCGGTTGCCGTCCGCGCCGCGAAAGAGGCGGTGCGGCGCGGTCTCGACCTCACCCTCGACGAAGGCCTTGCTCTGGAAACCGAGCTGTACGAACGCACACTTGGAACCAAGGATCGTCTCGAAGGGCTCACGGCTTTTCGCGAGCGCCGGCCGCCGGTGTACCGGGGAGAATAGATGGATTACGACCGCATCGACCCAACACCAGAGCATCTCGCGAAGCTCGCCGACGAGGTGCGGCGCGGCGGAGTCGAGAAGTATCACGACGCCGCCAAGGCGAAGGGCAAGCTCTTCGTACGCGACCGGCTGGAGTTGCTCCTGGATCCCGGTTCGTTCGTCGAGGACGCACTCCTCGCCAACGTGCTGGCCGGTGACCTTCCGGCCGACGGGGTCGTCACCGGCACCGGGAGAATCGACGGGCGAACGGTGTGTGTGATGGCGAATGATTCAACCGTGAAGGCGGGGTCGTGGGGCGCGCGAACCGTCGAGAAGATCTTGAGGATTCAGGAGCACGCGATGCACCTGAGAGCCCCGCTCGTCTACCTCGTCGACTCCGCCGGCGCCCGCATCACGGACCAAATCCAGATGTTTCCGGGCCGCCGCGGTGCCGGGCGCATCTTCTTCAACCAGGTGCAACTGTCCGGCATCGTTCCGCAGTTGTGCTTGCTGTTCGGACCCAGCGCGGCCGGCGGCGCCTACATTCCGGCATTCAGCGACGTCGTCGTCATGGTCGAGGGCAACGCCTCGATGTATCTCGGATCCGACCGGATGGTAAAGGAAGTCGTCGGCGAGGTGACGACGCTCGAGGAGATGGGCGGGGCACGGATGCACTGCACGGTATCCGGATGCGGCGACGTGCTGGTGCAAACCGAGCCCGAGGCAATCGCCTGGGCTCGCCGCTATCTGTCGTTCCTGCCCGGCAACGGCGACTCGATGCCGCCGCGCGTCGGGGCCCGCCCCCCTGCGGCCGGCCGGGCCATCGTCGACGTCGTCCCGACCGACCAGAACAAGCCGTTCGACATGCGCGAGGTCGTGACGGCGATCATCGACGAGGACTCGTGGTGTGAGATCAAGCAGTTGTATGCAGCCGAGCTGCTGACGGGGCTTGCGCGCATCGAGGGGCGCACCGTCGGCATCCTGGCCAATCAGCCCAAGGTCAAGGGCGGCGTGCTGTTCGTCAACTCGGCCGACAAGGCGGCGCGGTTCATCTGGTTGTGCGACGCCTTCAACGTCCCGCTCGTGTTCCTCGCAGATGTCCCGGGTTTCATGGTCGGCAGCGCAGTGGAACGTGCAGGCATCATCCGCCATGGGGCGAAAATGATCGCCGCCGTCTCCGAAGCGCGGGTACCCAAGGTGTCCGTCGTAGTTCGGAAGGCCTACGGCGCGGGGCTCTATGCGATGGCCGGTCCTGCATTCGAGCCGGAGGCGACGATCGCATTGCCGACCGCGATGATTGCGGTAATGGGACCGGAAGCTGCCGTCAACGCCGTCTATGCCAACCAGATCGCGAAGCTGCCTGAGGAGGAGCGAGCAGCGTTCGTCGAGGCCAAGCGCGAGGAATACCGGCGAGACATCGACGTCTACCGGCTTGCTTCGGAGATGGTCGTCGATGCCGTCGTCGACCCGGCAAACCTCCGAAGCGAGCTGGTCGCCCGGCTTCGCGCTGCCGAGGGGCGAGAGCGGCCGCGTCCGGCGAAGCGCCGGCCGGTTACCCCGGTCTAGCTGCCGAAGACTCGATCCGTAGGGTTGGGCCGAGTTCACCTCAGCCGATAACGGCGATCAAAGCGCCGGTCTCGACGTTCTGGCCGGGCTTCACGGCGATCTCCGCAACGGTCCCGTCTCGCGGGGCCGGAATGTGATTTTCCATCTTCATTGCCTCGAGAACCACGAGGACGTCTCCGGCCTTCACGGCCGCCCCGGGCTCAACGGCCACTGCGACGATCGTTCCCTGCATCGGCGCCCGCACCTCCCCGGTACCCGGCGCTTGGGCGTCACCTCGAACTTGGGCCGTCGGAGGCGCCGGTCGCGACCTCCCCGGGGCGCCGGGCGTCGCACCGGTTTCTAATCCGTGGATGCGCACCGTCAGTCGTCTGCCCTCCACCTCGACCACGACGTCGCGTGACGAGGACTCACCGGAAGCCGGCGACGCGGCAGTCGATGCGGTTGGCTTCAAAGGTGAAAGGTCGAGCTCGTGCTCGACGAACGACGTCGAATAGGTTCCGGCGATGAAGCGGTCGTCGGACAGCACCAGCCGGTGGAACGGTATGGTGGTCTTGACGCCTTCGATCACGTACTCATCGAGCGCCCGAAGCATTCTCCGTCGAGCCGCCTCTCTGTCCTCACCGTGAACGACGGTCTTGGCGATGAGAGAATCGTACGCGCGCGGAATCTCGGAGCCGGCGGTGAATCCCGAATCGACCCGCACGCCCGGACCCGATGGCTCGCGGTAGTCGCCGATCCATCCGGGAGAGGGAAGGAACTTCCTTGCCGGATCCTCGGCGTTGATGCGGCATTCGATCGCATGCCCGCGCGGTGTCAGATCCTCCTGGCGCCAGGGAAGGCGCTCACCGGCCGCAATGCGAATCTGCCAGGCACAGAGGTCGACTCCGTAAACGAGCTCGGTGACGGGGTGCTCGACCTGGAGCCGGGTGTTCATCTCCATGAAATAGAATTGCTCGCGATCGGCGTCGAGAAGCGTTTCGATGGTGCCGGCGTTCACGTAGCCGACGCGTCGAGCGATCGCGACGGATGCTTCGCGGAGGCGGTCGCGAACCTCCTGCGACACCGCCGGCGACGGAGACTCTTCCACGAGCTTCTGGTGGCGACGCTGCAACGAGCAGTCGCGCTCCCCGAAGAACAGCACCGTGCCGTGGCCGTCGGCAAGAATCTGCGCTTCGATGTGGCGAGCGCCCTCCAGATAGCGCTCCAGGTAGACCTCGTCGCGTCCGAAGGCGAGGGACGATTCGCGCTTGGCCGAGTCGAGCGCGTCGAGTAGATCCTTCTCGGATCGAACGACCTTGAATCCACGACCGCCACCGCCGAACGAGGCCTTGATCGCGATCGGAAAGCCGTGCTCTGCTGCGAAGGCTGAGACCTCGCCGGGATCGCTCACCGGCTCGAGTGTCCCGGGAACGACCGGCGCGCCGGCTTCGACGACGGCCCGGCGAGCCGCGACCTTGTCGCCCATAGTCTCGATGGCTTCGGGGCCGGGCCCGACGAAAACGAGACCCGCGTCGCGACACGCTCGTGAGAATGCCGCGTTCTCCGCGAGGAATCCGTATCCGGGATGGACGGCCTGCGCGCCGGCACGCAAGGCGGTCTCGATCAGGACCTCGATGTTCAGATACGACGCCGCCGGAGCAGCCTCGCCGATCAGGAACGCCTCGTCGGCGCGATGAACATGCACGGCGTTGCGGTCGGCTTCGCTGTACACCGCGACCGATGCGATCCCGAGCTCCCGAAGCGCGCGGAGAGCCCGGACGGCGATCTCGCCGCGATTGGCGACCAGCACTTTCGAGAACACGAAACCTCCGCCGTCGATCGCCTGCCGTGGCTCGGCGGCGCCGCGCGAAGGCTACCAGAGGCCGGGAAGAGGTCCCGGGCCTCGGCGTCCGTCCGGAGGCCGTGCGATAGCCTTGCGTGTAAGAGTGAGCAGCCGGACGAGTCTTCGAGCGTCGCGTCCGTGACCTCTGGGGCGTTCTTCGACCCGGGCCGGTTCCGCAAGGTTCTCTCGGAATTGACCTGGGTGGCCGACGTGGTCGCGCTCGACGCCACCGTTTCGACCAACGACGACGCGGCGGCCCTCGCCGCGGACGGTGCACCGGAGGGAACCGTCGTCGTTGCCGGCCGGCAGAGCGGAGGCAGAGGCCGGCTCGGCCGCGGCTGGGTGAGCGAAGCCGGCCGAGGATTGCTCGCATCTTGGGTCGTCCGCCCGAACTGGCCGGTCGAGCGCTGGCCGCTGCTGACCATCGCCGCCGCACTGGCCGCCGCAGACGCGGTTCGGTCGGCGACCGGGCTATCCCCATCCCTCAAGTGGCCGAACGACGTCATGCTCGGCACGCGAAAGCTCGCCGGGGTCTTGGCCGAGGCACGACCCCCGGACTTCGTCGTGGTCGGCCTCGGGCTCAATCTCTCCGGCCGGGTCCCGCCCGAGGTCGCCCCCGCGGCGGTGACTCTGGAGGAGGCCGGGACGCAGAACTCCGACGGCGCGACGCTGCTCCGTGAGACCCTGCGGGGCTTCGCCGGCGCGATGGCCGACCCGGATGATCTCCTGCCGCGCTATCGTGCCGCCTGCGCCACGCTCGGCCGGCGGGTACGGGTCGAGACCGCCGACGGCCACGTCGAGGGCACGGCGGAGGACGTCGATCATTCGGGTGCTCTGATCTTGCGCACCGGCGGCGAGCGTCGCCGTCTCGCGGCCGGCGACGTCGTCCACCTCCGGCCCGCCTGACGGTACGGTCGCATGCTAGATTCGGCCCCCGCCGGGGAGGTTGGTGGTGATCGAGCGCGTCGACAACACTCATTACTGGACCAGAAGCATGGATGCTGCCGTCGCCTTCTATCGCGACGTGCTCGGCCTCGACTTGCGCGTGCGCGCGGGTGAGGACTGGGCGGAGTTCGACGTTGCCGGGACGACGATCGCACTGCACGGTTCCCGCGAAGGCCATCCGCCGCCTCAGGCCGGAGCGACGGTGGTATTCGAGGTCGACGATCTAGATTCTTCCATGCGGTCGTTGCGCGCGAAAGGGATCGACTTCGAGGGCGAGGTGCGCGAGGCTCCGACCGGACGGTTCGCGTCGCTGCGCGATCCCGACGGAAACATCATCCAACTGTTCCAGCGGTCGGACGGAGTGTGAAGCGTGGGACTGGATGATTGGCAGGCATTTCTATCCGAGCGGCCGATCGCCGTCTTCGCGACCGTGGGCCCCGACGGCGGACCGCACGTAACACCGTGCGAGGTCGTGGTACACGACGGCACGCCCTACATCTGGATCGATTCGAACTCCGTGAAGGCCCGGAATGCGCTTCGCCGCATGCGAGGGGCGCTCATGGCGTACAAGGGTCAGCTCGGCGTACTGGTCCGTGGGCCACTGCGATTCGTCCGGCCCGGAGACGCCGAATACGACGCGTTGACCCGAGCCTTCCTCGATAAATACAAACGCGAGGAGACGTTCGGCAACGACCTTGTGATCGCCGTGGAGCCTCACCGGGTCGGCACCTGGTCCTGAGGTACGCTTAGCCGCTATGGACTTCGCCTTCACTCCCGAGCAGGAAGAGTTCCGCCGCACCGTGCGGGACTTCTCCGAGAAGGTCATTGCCCCGCGGGCAGAAGAGATGGACGAGACCGAGGAGTTTCCCGTCGACATCGCTCTGCAGATGGGGGAGCTGGGCCTCTTCGGAATCCCGTTCCCCGAGGAGTACGGCGGAATGGGCGGCGACTTTACCACGCTGTGCATCGCGATCGAGGAGCTGGCGCGGGTGGACTCGTCGATGGCGATCACGCTCGAGGCCGGGGTCGGCCTGGGTGCGATGCCGATCTATCTGTTCGGAAGCGAGGAGCAGAAGCAGCAATGGCTCGTGCCGCTTGCGCGCGGCGAGCGATTGGGAGGGTTCGGTCTAACCGAGCCGGGAGCGGGAAGCGATTCGGGCTCCACGGCTATGAAAGCACGACTTGAGGGCGGCGAGTGGCACATCGACGGCACGAAATCCTTCATCACGAACGTCGGGACGCCGATCTCCCTCTTCGTCACGTTGACGGCGGTGACCGGGGAACGCGGGGGCGCGAAGGAAATCTCGAACATCATCGTGCCCGTCGGCACGCCGGGGTTTACGGTGGGTCGCGCCTACAAGAAGATGGGGTGGCACGCCTCGGACACGCGCGAGCTGGTCTTCGAAGGGGTGCTCGTGCCGGAGGAGAACCTGCTCGGCGTGCGCGGTGAAGGCTTCAAGAACTTCATGGTCATCCTCGACGGAGGCAGGGTGGCAATCGGAGCGCTTGCCGTCGGCCTGGCGCAAGGCTGTCTGGAGATGGCGACCAATTACGCCAAGGAGCGCAAGCAGTTCGGCAGGCCGATCGCCGAGTTCCAGGCGATTGCGTTCAAGCTTGCCGACATGGCCGTCGGCACGGAACTCGCACGGCTCGCGGTCTACCGGGGAGCCTGGCTCCACGACCGGGGAATGCCCTACAAACGCGAAGCGGCGATCGCGAAGCTGTTTGCAAGCGAGAACGCCGTCACCGTTGCCCGCGAGGCCGTGCAAGTGCACGGCGGGTACGGCTTCATGAACGAGTATCCGGTGTCCCGGTTCTACCGCGACTCCAAGGTCCTGGAAATCGGCGAAGGGACGAGCGAGGTCCAGCGCATCCTCATCGCGCGCGAGTTGCTCGGGGGCTGAGAGTCCGGCTCATGTGCTTTCGAAGTGCCCGAACTCTCAGTCCCGCTGCATTCCCGCCCGGATTCCTACAGCGGCCATGGCCATCACGAGCAGCGCCACAACCATGGAGTCGCCGACTCCGGTGGAGGGAAGCGCCCGGCGCGTACCGCGAACGACCGGCGGGGTCGGTCTGGGTGACGGCGACGGCTTGGGCGGTGGGGCATCGAGCAGGCTGGGCGCCCCGGCGAGATGGCCGGCGACTCCGGCCCCGACGGTCGGGTGGCACACCGTGTCCATGCACCCGTCTGAGAAGGCGGCCCAGGCTGTGCCGTCGGGTGCGATCTGAACGTCGAGGAAGTCGTACTCGACCTGGCACCGCTGCGGACCGCATGCCCCGCGGACGAGTGGATCGGCCGGGTCGTTCACCGGCGCCGTGTAGAAGGTGGGGTTCGCATCGAGAACGTTGGGGCTCACGGTGATGTAGCCGTTCCAAGTCGTGTTCGTGTAGTCCGCCGGAGGAGTGTTCCCGAGGAAGACGTCGACGCATTTCTGCGTCTCCTCAGTACAGTCTTGCGGCTCGCTGAACGGGACGTGCGGCGAGTTCGTGCTCCCCATGTAGACCACGGCGATCTTGCCCGGCGCTCCGACGCGGATGTCGGGGATGTTGGCTTCCTTTAGACCCGGCGGCCCGACCATGATCGGTGTGCCCCACGTCGCGCCGCCGTCGCGCGAGATCACCACGTATGGAAAGCGGTCCCGGGCGATCCAGGTGAAGTACAGGTTGCCGTCGCTATCGACGTCGATCGCGGCAGTCTGCTCCTTGTACCCGTCCTCCCAGGTTGCGACCCCCAGATCGGCGACTTGAACCCGCTCCCAGGTCGTTCCTTCGTCCCGGCTGATCGCGACCCGCGGCTGGCCGCACCAACCACGCGGCAGGTACACCACGCCGTCGGCGTCCACGGCTCCGGGTCCGGCTCCGCCGCCGCAGATCGCCGGAAGTCCGTAGTGATTCTTCTGTCCGGGATCGTCGATGAACGGCGGGGTCCCCGTCGGCACATACGTCCGGCCTCCGTCTAGCGATTTGCCGCACATCTCCATCGTCGACGCCGGATCTCCGAGGCCGCCGTTGATCGCGCAGTAGTAGACGACGTTCGGATAACCGCTCGGCACGCTGAACACCGGCGGACCGGCAAAGATCTTCTGGTAGTCGGTGTTCCCGCACCCGGCGCCGTGGGTCCAGGTCTCGCCCCGGTCGTCGGTGAAGGAGATCTGCGTGCACAGCGTGGGAGAAAGGTTCGTATAAAAAACACGAGATGTTGTGCGGTCGATATACATGTACGGATCGAGGCTCATCTGCTGGGCATCGAGCGCACCGATGACCGGGGCGATGTTTTTCCATGTGCGGCCGTCGTCATCGGAGCGCATGAGGTAGTTACCGTTGCAGCATCCCTGGAAAAACAGTGTTCCATCGGCCGTTACGCCGAGTGTCGGCTCAGCAGCCTGGACGCCGACCTGGTGGCTGATGCCTTCCGGAGGGGTCCCGGACATCAGAACGCCGCCGGCTCGGTGAAGTGATCCCGAGTTTCCGCGCGCGCCGAGGCGCATCGTTGCCTTTGCTTTGTAGGTCGCTTGCGCGCATGCCGGTAGCCCCATATAGCTCGTCCCCGTTCCCTGGCTGCATTCGACGCGCAGGGTCCAATCCCCGGCGACCGGGTCGAGCAGGCGGGCGGCGAGCCGGCGATAGTCGAAATAACTGCGCTGCGGGTCCCCGTGTGGTGGGATTGCGATCAGCGTGAGTTGCTCGGGCGTCTTGGTCTCGACGCGGATATCGACGACCGGAATCGTGCCGGGCGGGATGTGCGGGGGAGGCGAGATCGTCAGGGTGAACCGATCGCAGGAGGTCTCCGGACACGGATCGACCGGACGCGGACCGGCGCGGCGCAAAGGGTTTGCCGTGCCGCTCAGCGGACCGCCCGACCAGTTGACCGTCGAACCGGAGGTAAGCCTGGCTGCGGCCGGCTCGGCAGCGAGGCCGATTCCGAGCGCGCCTCCGACGGCGGCCACGGCGACTACGACGGCAACGGCGCGGCGAAGAGTCATGGTCTCAACAGTTCGGCACCGCCGTGCGGTCACCCTGCCTGTGCGCGGTTCACGAGCGGTTCGTTTCTCCCGGAATGAAGGGATTCCGAACACCCTCTTAGAGGTTGATCGCCGAGGATTTGAAGGTGGCGCGCGTGAACTTGGACTCGTCGTAGGTTTGCCAGGTGATCACGCCGAGCAGCCCGACGAGGATGAGCCCACCGACCGCCCCTTGAATCACGCGCCGAAAGCGCTGGGTCAGCAGGCCGATGAAGGCCCCGCCGGCCGCCCCTCCGGCAAGGGCAACGAGGCCGGTTCTGATCGCAAAGCGTTTCATCGCGTTCTTGCCGTCTTCCTTGATCGAGTCCAGGACGAGCTTGGGGGTGCGCACGCGCTGGGCCGCGAGGTCGATGAACGCGCGGCCGCGGACATCGACGACCTTGGCGCCCAAGGTAAGAAAGCCCGCGTGCGTGTCGGCTTCGAAATAGCCGGCCTTGATCGGCGTTCCGGCGATCGGCTCGACGGAGATCTCCGTCGTTCCGCCGGCCGACGGTTTCACGTTCAGCTCCACGACGAGGGGCCCCACCGGGTAGGCGGCCGAACCGAAGGAGGCCAGCGCGCCGAGCGCACCGGCGCCGCCCAGAACGAACGCGCCGATGATCCAGCGCCACGGAGCGGTCTGCCTCGGCGGCGGCAGCGCGGATCCATCCATCAGCTCTCCTCCTCTGGAATGATGCCGGCCGCCAGGTCGGCGAGCTCGGCCATGCCCTCTTCGGGTGCGACGGCGATGACGCGGTCGCCGGCGAGCAGCGTAAGGGATCCTCGCGGCCGGTAGATCCAGCGGTCGCCCCGCTGCACGGCGAGCACGTCCGCTCCGATCTCCGAACGAAGGCCCAGCTCGCGCAGAGTCCGCCCGGCGACCATCGAGCCTTCGACGATCTCGCAGTCGCCGACGATCTCCTCCGCTTCCGACAAGGCCTCTGCGATCACGGGATGCGGTTCCTCCTCTTGTTCGAGAAGTCGGGTCATTTCCTGTGCGGCGTCGGCGATGCGTTCGGAGGCGAAGGCAAGATGAAGCAGCCCGCGCATGTCATCGGGATCGGCGCCTTCCTTCACGGCGCGCAACACCCAGCGTTCCAGCTCGTGATGCATTTCGTCCGTGGCGTCCTCGAGCGCGTTGACCTCGGCCGCAAGTCCCTTATCGCGGAAGAGAATTGCCGAGTAGGCAAGGCCCACCGCTACCTCGCTCGCATCCTTCATCTCCACGAGAAGGTCCACCGCGCGGTCCAATCCCGTCAGCGTCTTTCCGGCCGGCTCTCGAAGCCGCCGGGGCTGAGCGCCGGCAAGCTCGCGGACCTTGTCGACCCCCTCCTCCGGTCCTTGCATGAACAGCACGTCGCCCGGGACGAGGACTTCGTCTCCGGCGGGTCCGAAGATCCACCGCACCTCACGCCGGATCGCGATCACCCACATGCCGGTCTCGGATGCCAGGGCGAGGTCTGCCAGAGTGCGGCCCGACATGACGTTCTGCTCGCGCAGCCGGACGCGGGCCACAACCTCTTCGGCATGGCGCAGGTCGTCGCGAAGCTCGTGGGGAACCCCTAGGTTCTTCAATACCACTCGCGCGATGTCTTCGGCTGCGTCCCCAATCTTTTCCATCGACGCGGCGAGCTGCAGCACGCCGCTCATCGCAACGGCGTCCTCGCGGCTGCGTGCCGCGAGCACGGCGATCTCGCGCAGTTCCGAGATCGCTTCGCTCATCGTTTCCTCGAGACGCATGACTTCGCCGGCGATGTCCTCGTCACCGAAGAACACTGCCGCGTAGGCGAGGTCGACCATGAGCTCGCTGGCGTCCTTGGCGTCCACGAGCAGATCCTTGACGGTGCGCCGCTCTTCGCTCATGTCATCTCACTCCGAGAAGTACCACCGTGCCGACTAGGGCAATCATGCCCAGCAGGTCGATGGTGCTGGTGACGATGGGGATCGTGTGGTTGTCGGGGTTGAGCCCGAATCGGAACGTAGCCACGGCCGAAGCGTACGAGATCACCGCGGCGGCGAGGGTTGCGAGGAGTCCGGCGATCAGCGAGATCGCGACCATGGTCAACAGACCGGGACTCGCCTTTCCGAGCGCGCCTGCCACCAGGTGTGCCGAGACGCCCACGAGCGTGAACACCCCCAGCGCGAAGGGCGCCGCCAGCGTTATGTCGAGCACGGCCAGCCGCTCGGGGATGAGTCGCGGTCGCACCGAACCGAGATGGAGCTTCGAGGAAAGCCGTGAGGACACGATGGCGCCGAGTGCTCCGGCGTCCTCGAGGAACGAGGGGATCATGATGAGAAGCGCCGGAAGGGCGAGAAAGCGATCGATGCGATGCTCGATGACGACGCCGGCAGCCAGAACGATCGCCCCGGCAAGTGCGAGAACGAACACGCTCTCTCGAATGATCCGGCGCGCGATGGGGAGTTTCGTTCGTAAGGCCTGCCATCCGGCCCAGGTCGTGGCTCCGGCGAGCAGCAGGCCGATTACCAAAGTAAAGGCTCCGTGGCCGATGAGATACGACGCCCCGAACAGCGCGGGCAACGTCACGGCGTCGCCGATGAAGGTCACCACGGGTCCGGCGACGGAGTCGAGATCCCAATCGCGCTGCGACGCCAGGCGGGCGAGAACGATCGTGAGACCCAGCACAACGGCGCTCGAGGCGATTCCGCCCACGACCGACACGGCGACGAAGTCCCAGAACGAGATACTCGGCAGGCCGGTCGCGGCGGCCATGAACCGGGCCCCGGCGGCCAGATAGAGCGACGAGATCAACGAAAGGGCGAGCGAGGCGTAGGCGTTTTGGTAAAGGACGCCGGTTCGCTCGCGCGTGAACGCGAAGAGGCCGGCGTGGATGCTCGTGCCGAGCCTGCTGCCGAGCGCTCCGAAGATGTTGCCGCGCATCCCGATCGCGGCCGGAACCAGAATGAGCAGACTCGGCAGCATGGCGAGCCGTCCGCTCATGGCTCCCAGCGCAAGCCCGGCCAGGAGATCCCCGACCGACGAGATCGACAGCGCGGCGAACCCCTGCCTCAGAGTGCGCCGCTCGGCGCGCCAATACCGCACCATGTCGGCGACGGCCGAAGCAGGCCGCCGTACGGCTCGTACCGGGGCTCGAGCGACCTGGCGCGCCGTCGCCCGCGCCCGCGGTGCGTTCCGCCCGGGACGCGCGCCGACGCGCCCGCGCAACCGACGCAACGTGCGGGGGCGAAGATTTTCCCGGGGCTCGTCCCGGTCCGGGGTCGGGGTCTTCACCCGGCACCGCCTTCCTCCTTTCGCCGACACCGGCAGAAAGCTTCGGCCAAGAATAGTCGTTCATCGTCGGTGGGCCGGCGGTCGTCCTGCACGGCCACCCTAGGTTCACTGCCGATCCCGGTGACGAATCAGCGCTTGGCGAGGCGGCGAGCGATCACGACGCGCTGGATCTGGTTCGTGCCTTCGTAGATCTGGGTGATCTTGGCGTCGCGCATCATCCGCTCGACGGGGAATTCCTTGACGTAGCCGTAT
>JBKKBZ010000058.1:0-40356 GCA_046713235.1 Actinomycetota bacterium
GAAGGTCGGTCGGTTTAGATCGGCGCGCGTCGGCTTGCACTATCGAGCTCTCGCGGCTGAGGCGCCCGACGGGCTCGTCTGGTTCTGGGTCGGGGCGCATGCCGACTACGATAGATTGGTGACATGACACGTACTCACCTGAACCATTCAACAGGTTGCCGTAGAACTTGCGACTGGAACAGACGACGATCACGCTTCGCACGATGCGTTGCCGCTGAGTCGCAGGGTCGTTATGCCGACGGTATTCCGAGAGGGAATTGAGAAATGGTAATGAACAGATCTCTGGTATCGAGTTGGAGGGGGCTTCTACAGGCGACTGCGCTCATGAGCGTAGTCATCTCGATCTTTGGCGCAGTCGCGTTCGGCCCTGAGATCCCGGTCGTCATCGGTCTGTTGACAGGAATCGGGCTGCTCTGGCTCCGTCGTCCCGGAAAAGGTGGCGTCATCTACACCGGCCTGATACACGTGCTCATAGGCATCGTCGTGCTAGTTCTGTTCCAAAACTTGATGGAACTCGCCTACCCCGCGTCGTGGATGGTTTTCGTTTCGACCGGTGCCAGACTTATTGCGACCCTGGTGGCTATCGTCGCAGCCCTAGCTGCATTGACCTCTAGTTCCGCCGAGAGAGCGCCGAGGGCGATCGGAGCTCTCGCCCTCACCGCATTGCTTCTTGTGATCGCCCTTGGGGTTGTGTCGCGTCTATCGGTGACAAGCGATCTGCAGCAAGCCCGCGACGTGGTCCTGCGGATCACGCCGGAAACCACATGGTCGGCGCGCGAGCTACGGGTTCCCGCGGGAAGGATATCGATCTACGTCGAGAACGATGATGTCCATCACGGCAACTTCACGATTGACGGAGTTGTGAACGTTCAAATCCCGTCAGGGACTTCGAAACGCGCGACATTCGAATTAGAGCCAGGTCAGTATCGCTTCTACTCCAAGCTCTATCGGGGAGAGCCGGAGATGCAAGGTACGTTTATTGTTTCGTGAATCGAGCTGGCTCGTTGAAACGACGTCTATCTCTCTACCCTGCTTCCTGGTTCGTCGCCGTAGATGTACCCGAGGATTCGGCGCGCGCGCTCCGTACCGCAAAGTCATCCGGGGACGGGCCGATCGGGGAGATAGGTAACACTTTAGTCCGGGGACATGGGTGACACCGTGAACTCGCGGTTGCAGCCGACTGGTCGCGGCTTCGCGCGCTTACCCGGCGGCTGACTTCTGAGCAGCAGGGTCGTTCGCCGAAGGACCGGCCGGCTTCGCGGTTCGCGCTACCGCTTGACATGCAGCCTGGTGTAATTACAATGTAGCCTACCCCGGCGAATGGAGATCAGCCATGAAAACCCGTCTCGTCGCTATAGGGAACTCCCGCGGCGTGCGCCTCCCGAAAGCTCTCATCGAGCAAGCGCATCTGGGAGAAGAGGTCGAGCTTGAGATCAAGGGAGGCTCACTCGTTATCTCGGCGTCCGCCAGCCCGCGCCACGGCTGGAGCGAGGCCGCAGCCCTCCTGGCCAGCAGGGGTGGCGACCTCCTGCTCGATTCGCCACGTGCTACGCGCTTCGATACGGAGGAGTGGGAATGGTAGCCGAGACCTCAGTTCGTCGCGGCGACGTCTATCTGGTCGACCTCGATCCGGCCAGTGGTGGGGAGATCCGCAAGTCCCGCCCATGCGTGGTCGTGTCGCCAGACGAGCTCAACGCGCACCTCCGAACCTTCATCGTCGCGCCGATGACGACAGGGGCACGTGCCTATCCTTTCCGGGTTCCGTGTCGATTCCAGAGGAGGGCTGGACACGTCGTTCTAGACCAGATCCGCACCGTCGATCGCGATCGCTTCGCTCGACGCCTCGGCCGACTAACAAGCGCGACCATCGATCGCGCGCTGTCCGTGCTGCAGGAGATGTTCGCGACGTGAACGGTCGCGGGCTCGCGGCGTCCGCGCCCTCGCTGCGGAATGGCAGAGGGCCGGCGGATGATTCACCTGCCACCTTCGCGCGCCAAGGGGTCAAAGATGGCGCACCTGAAATGAGTGAGCTTTCCCGGCTGCTCAGTCGCTAATCCGTTAGGCCGACGGGAACAAGAATGCAGGACGAAGAAACCGAGATGCACTGGCTCGGCTGGGTTGTGCTCGCCTTGGCGGTCATCGAGGCGGGCTGGCTGGCCTTCGACGGTGGACGTGCTCTCGTTGTGGGTGACTACGTCACTCCAAAGTCGGGCCGGTATGCCGGCCAGCTTGGACCGTGGGCCAGAGTCGTGTCGGCGGTTGGAATCGAGCCACGATCAACGCTGATGAAATGCATCCACCTCGCCCTGGGGCTTTCGTGGCTCGTGGTGATGATCTGCTTTGTCCTGCGGTTGCCGTGGGCTTGGTCGGGGATGCTTGTTTGTGCCGTTCTTGGTCTGTGGTACCTGCCGTTTGGAACGATACTGAGCGTCATCCAGATAGCCCTGCTTCTCGTGCCGGCTCTGCGCGGTCCCGGGGGTTTCACTCCCTCACACCACCGGACTCGCCGCAGGGGCTCCGGGTGTTCTGCAAGGCCCTGACCTGGGCCTTCGGCCTCACCCCCAATCTCGACGAGCCCGACGGCTTCGCTTTCCCCGGCATCCTTCGGGCATACTTCGCGGGCGCGCGGGCTAAGCCCGCGGTTGCCTGGGGAGTGAACCGTGAGCTTGATCCTCGGTCTCGACATCGGGACTGGCGGAGGCCGTGCCCTGATCGCCGACGCGGAAGGACGTCGCGTCGGCGCTGCCTCGCGACCGTGGCGTACTCGCGGTGAGGCGCCGGGATACGCCGAGCTGGACGTCTCCACGATCTGGGCGTCGCTGGCCAGCGCCGTGAGGGAAGCGGTACGAACCTCGCTTGCGCGGCCGGAGGCTATCCAGGCGGTGGCCGTCACCTCACAGCGGGGAGGCATCGTTCTCCGCGATGCGCGTGGCGACGTCCTGCACGCGGCGGCGAGCGCGGATACGCGTGGGGTGAGTGAAGGCATCGCGCTCGAGCGCACGCATCGCGATCTCATCTATCAGACCGCGGGGCGGCTCCCGGCCTTCCTATACCTCCCGGCGCGGCTCGCCTGGTTCCGCGCGAACCGCCCCGAGTTCGCCGCGCGTATTGCCGGCGCGCAATCCTTCGCCGATTGGTGCGTGAGCCGGCTGAGTGGTGGAGAAACCAATGCGACGGATCCGACGCTTGCGGCCGAGACCTTGCTCTACGACGTCGTTCACGGCCGGTGGAGTGACGCGCTCTGCGATGCGCTCGGCGTCAACCGCAGGCTGCTTCCGTCCCTTCAGCGCCAGGCGACAACGGCCGGGGTACTGCCCGAGGACGTCGCTCGCGAGTTCGGACTCCATCCCGGTACGCCGGTCGTCGTTGCCGGCGGGGACGCCCAATGCGCAGCGCTCGGAGCGGGAATCTGGGAGCCGGGCGGCGCGGCAGTAGTTGCGGGGACGTCGATGCCGGTCCAACAGATTACCGACCGGCCGGTTTTGGACGATGAGTGCCGCCTGTTGCTCTCTCCGCACGTGCTGCCGAACCGCTGGGCTGTGGAAGCAGCGTGCGGCGAAGCCGGTGCGGCGGTCGACTACCTCATGGCACTCATGGGGCGCGGTGGAGACTACCCCTGGCTCGAGCTCGCGGTGTCGCGCTGTGAGCCGGGAGCAGGTGGCGTGACCTTCATCGATCCCGGTCCCATCAACATGGGCAACTTTCCCCTAGTGCGCGTCGGTGGTTTGATGTTTCCCGTGCCCGTGCTGTCGCTCGGTCGGGGGCAGGAGGACTTGGTGCGCGCCGCGCTGGAGGCCGTCGCGTACGGCGCACGCTCAGGACTCGAGTGGCTCGAAGAGGTTGCGGGACCGCAAGGCGATATTGCCGTCTGCGGAGGCCTCGCGCGATCGCCGACCTTCCCGCGCATCGTGGCCTCCGTCTTGGGGCGTCCTATCCGGCGGGCACGTGAATCCAACACCTCGGCGCTCGGAGCGTGCATCGTCGGGGCGGCCGCGGCGGGTCTGCATTCGAGCATCCCGGCGGCTGCTGCCGCCATGCACGACCGCGGCGAAACCGTAGCTCCGCTTCCGGACTGGGGCGTCATCTACGACGGGTTGTACGTCACCTGGCGCGAGCGCAGAGCGCGTCTCGAAGAGACGGTCCTCCGGGTCCACGAAACTCCCGAATAGCAGCCGAAACACCGTGGGCGTCGCCGTTGTTACCGATAGCGCTGCCAACCTGCCGCCGAGCCGCGTGGTGGAACTGGGGATCGAGATCGTGCCCATGATCCTGCGGCTTGGAAAACGCGTGTTTCGTGACGGGGTCGATCTTCCTCCCGAGGGGTTCTACGAGATGCTGGCCGCGGAGCAAGGGGCCGTGTCGACGTCGGGTCCGTCCGCCGGTGATTTTCGCGAGGTCTTCGCCCGGTGCCTGGAGAGCGCCCCCGGAGTTGTGTGCGTCACCGTGGCGGCATCCGTCAGCGTGACCAACGATTCCGCGCTGCTGGCCGCAAGAGAGTTCGGCGATCGCGTCGTCGTAGTCGACTCGATGAGTGCCTCGCTCGCTGAGGGATTCTGTGCGCTCGAGGCCGCGCGCTCGGCCCAAGCCGGCGCCTCGCTGGAGGAGGTCGCGGACCGCGCGCAACAGGTGGCCGCTCGTGCGGCGCTCGTCGCAACGATCGACACCTTCGAATACCTGCGCCGCAGCGGCCGCGTGAATGCCTTGAAGTCGTTCGCGGCTACGACCTTCAACGTCAAGCCTGTCTTCGCGCTGCGGGGCGGGCGTGTGGAGCAGCTTGCGCGGCCCCTGTCGCGAGGGCGGGCGATTGATCGCTTGGCGGAGGAGGTGGGACGTGCGAAGGGTTCGGCCGGCCTGCATCTCGGCGTGGTCCACGCCGCGGCTCCGGCGGAAGCCGAGGCGCTGGAGGCACGCCTCCTTGGAGAGCTGCAGCCGGTCGAGTCCTACGTAGCCGAGTTCACCCCGCTTATGGGCGCGCACACGGGGCCGGGACTTCTCGGCGTCGCCTTCTGGGCCTGAAGGCGCGGGCTATGATGCGCGGCGTGTCCTCGGTCCGGCCCTCCTCGGTTGCGCTCTCCTCGGCTGAGTTTCGCGCCGTCATCGGCATGGTGCTGTTCATCATGCTCGGGTTTGGTCTCATCCTCCCGACCTTGCCGCTGTTCGCGAAGAGCTTCAAGGTGGGGGAGAGCGCCGTTGGGGTTCTGATCACGGCCTTCGCGGCGACAAGGCTTGCCGGTGATCTCGTTGCCGGATCGCTCATCGACCGTCATGGGGAGCGCATCATGGCGATGGTCGGAGTGGCCATCGTGGGAGTTTCGTCGCTCGCGGCCGGCGCAGCGCCGGGATTCGGGTGGCTCGTTGCCTTCAGAGGCGCCGGAGGAGTCGGCAGCGCATTCTTTCTAGGCGCGCTGACCGCCTACGTGCTCGGAGCGGTTGATCCCGATCACCGCGGCCGCGCCGTGAGCTTGTTCCAGGCGGCCATCGGGCTCGGCATCACTCTCGGACCGGTGTTCGGAGGGGTGCTCGGCACATGGTCCCTTCGCGCTCCGCTGTACGTCTACGGGGCCGTGTGTTTGATCGCGGCTCCGATCGCGCTGGTCGTGATGCGAACCAGAGCGATCTCGGCCAGCGCACTGAGCGAAGCGCCGGCCATGCCGCCGGACTGTCCGCCTCCGGCGCGGCCCCCCGCGTTGAAGCGGCTTCGCCCGCTGCTCTCCGACTCCGCCTATCGGGCCGCGTTGATGGGCAGCGCTTCGGATTTCTGGGTCACCAGCGCGCTGCTCACACTGGCCTCGCTCGTGTGGGTGGGCGAGATGGGTCTGTCCAAGAGCAGCGCAGGCGTTCCCTTGACCGTGCTCGGACTCGCGGCGCTGGCCGTGATCTGGCATGCCGGCTCGCTCTCGGACCGCCGCGGCCGGAAGGTGACGCTCGTTCCGGCGCTGGGAGTGACTACGGTGGCTTTGGTGCTGATGGGCTTCGCCACGCATCGCTTTGCCTTCCTCGCACTCATGGGTGTCCTCGGCGTTGCCTCCGGATATTCACGACCGGGAGCGACATCGATCGTCGCCGACGTGGCGTCGGCCGATCAGCGAGCAGTCGCAGTGGCAGGGTCGCGGACGGCAGCCGACATCGGGGCGATGCTTGCCCCGATTGTGGTCGGAGTGATCGCCGAGGGGTTTGGGTTTCGCTGGGCTTTTCTTGCGACGGCGTCGCTATCGTTCGCCGCCTTCCTTGTCGCGGCGGCCGCCCGGGAATCGTTGCCGAGGCAGCAGCGGGCCGGCGCGACCACCTCGGTTTGAATGGCCCGCTTCGGAGTCTCGACCGTCATCGTTGCACCCGCCGAGCGTGTCTGGGCGTTGCTCGCCGATTGGGAAAGCTCTGCGGCGTGGATGGTTGATGCGACGAGGGTGCAGGTGCTCGGCGACGTTCGCGAGGGGCCCGGCACGCGCGTTCGCGCAGCGACGAGGATCGCCGGTCTAGTCCTCACCGATGAGATGACCGTCACGCGCTGGGAAAAGCCGTCGCTGATCGTGGTCGAACATCATCGCTGGCCGATCCGCGGGATCGCGTGGTTCGAGCTCGTTCCCCTAGACCGAGGCGTGCGGTTCGATTGGATCGAGGAACTCGATCCACCGCTCGGGCCGATCGGCGAGCTCGGCGGGCGCATCCTGCGACGACCGATCGAGCGGGTGCTGGCGAGAAGCGCCGCGAAGCTCAAGGCCCTCGCGGAGAGCGGTTAGCGCCGAGCGCGCCGCGGTCGGTCCTCGACGTCGCGGAGGCGCCCGGCAATCGTCTTCAGCAGCCCGAGAGCGATTGCCGGCTCACTCTTGACCAGCTTGTGAAAGTCCCAGGACCGAATCCGGTAGAGGCTGAGCGCCGTCTTGGCTTTCACGGTCGCCGAGCGCGGCTTTCCGTCGAGCAGCGACATCTCTCCGAAGCTCTCGCCGGCCCGGAGTGTGGCGACCCGTCTGCGGGAGACCAGGACGTCGGCCTCACCGTCGGCAATGACGAAGAATGACGCCCCGCCGCCGGCCCGGTAGGTCCCTTCTTCGACGACCGATCGTCCGGCAGATACCTCGATGGTGTCGGCCATGCGGGCGATCTTCTGCAATTGGGGCCGGCTTAGGTCTCGGAACAACGGCACCGTCTTCAAATAGATAACCCTTTTGGCGAGATCGGCCATGAACCCCCCTCGTAGGTCGGGACCGCAGGATACCGCGGCATCGGCATCCTCTACGAACTGGGCTAACTCTTCGGCGGGACGACCACGTCGAACCAGCGGTGGTTTGCGCGATCGCGGCTCACGTCGGTGTGCACATGCTTGGTTTCGAAATATTCTAGGTAACCCTGGACGCCGTGCTCTCGGCCGAGGCCGGACTGCTTGTAGCCGCCGAACGGATAGCGCGGGTTCAAGAGGTGATAATCATTGATCCAGACCGTACCGGTGCGAATGCGATCGGCGATCCCCATGGCCCGCGCGGGGTTGCTCGACCAAATGCCACCGGCGAGTCCGTAGATCGAGTCGTTGGCGATACGCACGGCTTCGTCGTCGTCGTCGAAGGGGATGACGACGAGCACGGGACCGAAGATCTCCTCCTGCGCGATACGCATCTTGGACTCCACGCCTGTGAATATCGTCGGCTGGAAGTAAAGGCCGTTCTCGTGGCCGGCCACTTCGGCGCGCTCACCGCCGCAGACGAGCTTGGCACCTTCCTCCTGTCCAACGGCCACGTACCGCTCGATGGTCTCCAGCTGCGTCTTCGACACGATGGGTCCCATGTCGGATGCCTTGTCGAGCGCAGGACCGACTGTGATCTTCTGCGCCCGTTCGGCGAGCCGGTCCACGACTTCGTCGTGAAGCGTGCGATGCACCAGCAGCCGTGAACCGGAGCTGCACACCTGCCCCTGGTGGTAGAAGATGCCGTAGAGCGCTCCGTCGATCGCCAGCGACAGGTCGGCGTCGTCGAGCATGATGTTCGCGCTCTTGCCACCGAGTTCCAGCGTGACCTTCTTGATGTTGCCGCTGGCGAGCTGGAGGATGCGCCGTCCGACGGCCGTCGAGCCGGTGAACGCTACCTTGTCGACATCCATGCTCGCGACGAGCGCCTCACCGGCAGTCGGTCCGAGACCCGGAACCACATTGACGACGCCGTCGGGGATACCGGCCTCTTTGATGATCTTGGCGAGTTCGAGCGCCGACAGTGGTGTGTTCTCGCTCGGCTTCAGCACCACCGTGTTGCCCGCGGCGATCGCGGGTGCGATCTTCCAAGCTGCCATGAGCAGGGGAAAGTTCCACGGAATGATCTGGCCGCACACTCCCACAGGCTCACGCTTGAGAACGTTCAGCGACGGGCCGGGGGAAATCGTGACCGGCAGCGTCTCTTCCAGAGGCACGGTGGTCGCGTACTCCGCGAAGGTTCGGAAGGTGAACATCGCGCTGCCCACGTCGATCTTCGTCTTGCGGATCGTGCCTCCCGAGTCCCGGGCCTCGATCTCGGCGAGATCGGCCATGCGTTCCTTCAGTCCCTTGGCGACGGCGTTGAGAAATCCGGCGCGCTTCTCCGGCCGGAGGCCGCTCCACCGGCCATCTTCGAAGGCCGCTCGCGCGGCGGCAATCGCCTCTTCCACGTCGGCCTTCCCGGCCTGCGCGACCGTGCCGATCGTCTCACCGGTCGAGGGGTCGATCGTCTCTAGCTCCTTGCCGCTCTTCGCGGCGACAAACTCTCCGTTGATGAACAGCTTGTGGTCGGCCATGGGTGCCTCCGGTTTTTGGTGGACTGCCGTCTACGTTACGAGGAGATACCCGACCGGAGCAAGACGTAGCGACTCACTCGCGGAGACCGGCAAAGGTCGGCCGGGGCTGGCCGCCGGGCGTGCGCTCCGACGATGCCAGGAGCCGCGGCGTTAATCCCGCTCCCGCGATCGCTTCCAGCCAGGTGTCGGTCGAGAAGAGTCCCATCTCGAACTCCTCGTGGAGGACGCGAACCGGCTTTCCATTTTCGCGCAGCACGTAGGCGAACGTGACGAGGAAGGACTCAGACTCGGGGTCGGGTTCGTGCCTCCATTCGAGATAGCGCATCGAGCGACCGTCACCGTCGTGACCTCCCGATATTGTCATCGGCTCGAACGTCTCCGTGGTGTCGTCGGGAATGAACATCGCGACTCCTCCTGGGGAGCAGTGCACGGCCGCGGTTTGTATCGCGGAGGCAAGGTCGCCTCGCAGCGTCAGATGCATCACGGCGTCATGGATCAACACGGCGTCGAAGGTGCGGCCGAGCCGCACGGTGCGCATGTCTGCCTCGACGTGCTCGAGCTCGGGGTTGATCGTGCGGCTTGTTTCCAGCATGGACACGGAACGGTCGACCAGCGTCGTCTCGTACCGCTTCTTGAGATAGCTGGCATTGTTGCCGCCTCCGCTGCCCAGCTCGAGAAGCGTCTTGACAGGCCGCCGTGCGAGCGTGTCGAAGGTCACGGCGATCTCGAGTGCCTCTTCGGCGTATTCGGCCGGCGCAGTCAGCAGATGGAACCAGTCGGCGATCTCACCGTACATCGCGATGTCGTTCATCGTGACGCTACTTCGGCTTGAATCCCTCGAAGGGATTCCGGCACGAAGCGCAGTAGCGGATCGTTCGGCACAGCGTCGGTCCGAACTCGCTCTCGATCGTCGTGTCCCGCGAGCCGCAGTACGGGCACGCCACGGCGATCTGCAGCAGCGGCAGTCCACGCGCGCCTGGGGGAGCGATGCCAAAGCCGGCAAGCGCCGCCCGCCCTTCCGGTGTGACTCGGTCGGTCGTCCACGGGGGGTTGTAGACGAAACGCACCAGCACGCTCCGGTCTCCGGCCATCGCCTCTACCGCCCGCTCGACGTCCTCTTTGATCACGTCCAGAGCCGGGCAGCCGGAGAAGGTCGGCAGGAGATCGATCTCGATCGCATCGTCGCGCACCTCGATTCGCTCGACGATGCCGAGGTCGGCGATCGTGACCGTTGGGATCTCGGGGTCCGGCACGCCGCCGACGGCCGCGCGCACGCGCCCGGCGGAGAGAGTTTGCGTAGTCACCATCGTGCTCCCGGATGGTCGCGGTAGAGAGCGGTCATCTCTTCCCACATCGGCTGGAAGTCCGCCGAGCGTTGTCCCTGCCGGCCACCGGCGCCGGCAAATCCGCCGGAGTGGACCCACCGGCCGTCGCGGCGCTCGAGGCCGGGAACACGCAATACCGGGCCGTCGGAGACCGGATCCGCGGCGCCCGACGACGTCGGGACCATCTCGCCGACTTGCGGCTCCGGCGGATTTTCCAGAACGCGCTCCAGTCCCAGGTCCTCCAGCTCCGTGCCGATGCGCTCGAGCCAGCGCGAGAGCAAAGATTCGTTGGCCTCGGGCAACACGCCGTCGGCCTGCAGGGTCTCCTCGTCCGGCAGGGGCTCGAAGATCGCCACGGCTTCGGCGATCGTCGCAGCGAGTGCCTCGGTGAGCTTGTGCCGCGATTCGACCGGACCGTCGGCAAGGCGGCGAACCCAGGTCCGAGCGTGCTCGAGGTGGTAGCGCTCCTCAAGTCTGAACACCCGCAAGGCTTCCACCAGATCTTTGAAGGAGGAACCCTCGGCCAGCGACTCGGTGCGTACGTCGTCGGCCGTGTCGTAGAGATAGTGGCGCGCGAGCGCGTAGGCGTAGTCGCGGTTGGGTCGCTCGCAGAGGACGGCGTTGCGATACTGCCCGGGTGTGCGCCCGAAGGCGAGGGCGTCCAGGTCGGGCCCCGCACCAAGGGAAACGGCGATCTCGTACAGGCCCCGGGCATGGGCGAGCTCGTCCTGAGCGATCGAGGACAGCGCGAGGTCCTCTTCGATGTAGGGAACCCAGCCGGTCCATTCGCCGAGCCGGTGACCCGTCACTAGCTCGTCGTCGCCGAGGGCGAGCAACAGGGTTATGCGGGGATCATCCATCGGTTGTGGTCTTTCGCTGCGGGCGCGACTTCTGGATGACGAGGCCCCGCTTTGCCAGCTCCTCGCGCACGCGCTTCAACTTCGCCCCCACGCCGACGTAGCCGTCCGGGCGGCGGTAGGACTTATCGGTGACGCCCCCAAGCGTCTCCGGCATCGCGACGCGGTGCAGGTCGGATCGCCGGCCGATCCAGCAATCGACGCCCTCGCCGTGGCGAAAGAAGGTCTCGCGAGCCAGAACGAGCGCCAGCTCCGCATCGGGAGCCTTGATCGCACCGACGTGGACAAGCGGGTCTTCCGCGGTCCGGCGCGAGAAAACCTCCCACACCTCCACTACGGCCGCCTAGGCGACCGCGCGCGAGACGCCGGCGAACACGTCGCGCAACCAGGCGTGGTGATCCCACATTGCTTTGCGGTATGCGAGCCGGATCTGGGTCATCGGCCCGTTGCCCCGGACGACTTGCCAGAACTCGTCCCATCCCGGGTCACCCCAGATCCATTCACCGCGATCGTTGTCGTAGCTCAACTCCGCGTCGGGCGTCTCTATGCCGAGATCCCATAGCTTGGGAACGTACGTCGAGAAGAACTCCTGGCGCAGGTCTTCGTTCGAGCGCGTCTTGATCCCCCAGTAAAGGAGAATGTCCTTTTCCGGATTGGAGGGCGGCCCGAAGAAGTGCATGATCGGCGCCCACCACCGGTTGACCGCGTCCTGGAACATCTCGCGTTGCGCCTCCGTCCCGCTGCACAGCTCGAGGGTGAGGTCCTCGCCGTGCCGCAGGTGCAGGGATTCCTCGGCGCATATACGGCGCATTGCCCGCACGTAGGGCGCGTACGACGACTGCAGCAAGGCGTGTTGGGTCACGAGAGCGGCTCCGTCGATGAGCCAGCCGATCACGGCGACGTCACCCCACGAACGGGTGGGGTAGTGGAAGACGTTGTGGAACTTCGTCCGGCCGTTTACGAGGTCGTCGAACATCTGCTCGCGGCTCTTTCCGAGGTCCTCCGCGATCCGGTAGAGGATCTGCGCGTGGCCGACCTCGTCCTGGACCTTGGCGGTGAGTGAGAGCTTGCGCCGCAGCGTCGGGGCCCGGGGGATCCACTCCCGCTCGGGGAGTGCTCCCATGATCTCGGAGTTGGCGTGCATCTCGATGAACTTGAGGCAAGCCTCGCGGTACTGATCGGGCATCCAGTCGGTCGCCTCGATCTTCTCCCCGGCGTCGATGCGCGCCTTGAAGTCCCGGGTCTTCTCCTCGTAGGTCATGGCCCTATGGTAGCGCGCGGCGTCATCGCCCCCCGAAGTTCGGAGCCCGCTTCTCCAAAAAGGCGAGGACGCCCTCTTTGTGATCGGGGCTGGTCGCCAGCTCGGCTTGGAGGAGGGCCTCGTTCTCCAGGGTCTGTTCGAGGTCGGCGTTGGCCCCGAAGGAGATCGCCCGGCGGGTGAGGGCGTAGGCGCGAGAAGGCCCCGCAGCGAGCTGCTCGCCAAATGCCTGAGCCTCCGCGGCGAGACCATCGTGAGGGACGACCTTGGTGACGAGCCCGTAGCGCAGTGCCGTCGCCGCATCGATAAGCTCGCCGAGCATCGCCAGCTCGATCGCCTTCGCAACCCCCACGATGCGCGGAAGGAAGTACGTCCCGCCGGAGTCCGGGATGAGCCCGATCTTGATGAAGGCCTGGAAGAACCTCGCTTTGTCGGAGGCGATCCGGAAGTCACACGCCAGCGCGAGCGAAGCTCCCATTCCCGCGGCGACGCCGTTCACGGCGGCGACCACGGGCTTGTCGGCCTGAGCGATGCCGAGGATGACCGGGTGGTAGCGCTCACGAAGGATGTCGCCGAGCGGACCCGCGTCTCCGTCGCGATAGGCGTTCTCGAGCTGTCCCAGGTCGGCTCCGGCACTGAATCCCCGGCCGGCCCCGGTGATGACGATGCAACGAACGTCGCGATCGCTTGCCGCAGACTCGACGGCCTTGGTCATGTCGGATGCGAGGTTGACATCGAAGGCGTTGAGCACGTCGGGCCTGTTCATCGTGATGGTCGCGACGGCGTTCTTGACCTCACTGGTGACGGTTTCCATCGTGGCTCCTTCTGTTTACGCGAGCGTCTCGAGAACGACGACGTCGAACGGCGGCGCAAACGACTTGGCGTCCTCGGTCGCTTGCTTGGCCTCTTCGGATCCCATGTCGGCCTTCCATGCGTCCTTGTCGCTCCAGGTGCCGGTGAAGACGTAGTCGTACGGGAACTCGCCCATCAGCCTTCGGGTCACCTTGGCGAACGAGGTGTCCTTGACGTTGGCGTAGGACCTGACGATGGGAAGATGCCCCTCCAGGTATCGCCTCTCAAAGGCATCCGGGCTATCCGGCGTCTTGTAGAGCACGAACATCTGCACGGTCATCGAGGCCTCCTTCGGCGGTCGGTTCCCACCATCCTCGCCTTGGTGCGTCCTTTCTGTCACCTTCGGACCGGCGATCCTGAAGGACTCACCCGTATACTTGCCCCGCCGACCCGACAATCGACGCGAATTCAGGAGGTTATGCCGATGCCTCGTTTCAAGATCGTCCGCGAGAAGGCAGCGGAGGTCACCGCCGACCTGCTTGCGATCCCGGTCACGAAGGGCACCGCCGGACCGCAGGCCGATCCCGCGATCGGACGCGCGCTCGGTGTGGATGTGCGTGAGATTTTCGACCAGGCGCGGTTCAAAGGGGAGGCGGGTGAGGCCCTCCTTGCTCCGACGTACGGGCGGCTGCCTTCCAAGCACGTGCTGTTCGTCGGCATGGGCGAGACGGGAAAGGCAAAGGCGCAACAGGTGGTGCATGCCGGAGGCATCGTGGCCCGGCGCGCCGGCACCGCGCGAACCATCGCCACCAGCATTCCGCAAGCAGCGAAGGGTGATGTCTACGCGCTCACCTCGTCCTTCATAGAGGGATTCTTGCTCGGCTCCTACCGGTACACCCGCTACAAGCCTTCGCGCGACGGGGACGCCGCCGAATCCGCGGCGGTGGAGGAGGTCTCGATCATCGTCGCGCGCCCGGTCCTTGCCGCCAAGGCACGCCCCGCCATCCGGCGCGCGGAAGTGATCGCCGATGCGACGGCGCTCGCCCGCGATCTGACCAACACTCCGGCCTTGGACAAGAGTCCTGAGTCGCTGGCCGACGAGGCCCGCGCACTGGCGAAGGGCACGTCCTTGACGGTGAAGGTGCTCGACGAGAAGCAGCTCGAGGCCGGAGGGTATGGTGGCCTCATCGGTGTCGGGCGCGGAAGCCGGAAGCCTCCCCGGCTCGTCGAGATCTCATACAAGCCGGCGGGTGCGAAGCGGCACGTCGCCCTGGTCGGCAAGGGAATCACTTTCGACTCCGGCGGACTCGACATCAAGACGCAGGGCATGGACTGGATGAAGACCGACATGGCCGGTGCCGCAGCCGTGCTCGGTGCGATGAAGGCGGTCGCGGCCTTGAAGCCGAAGGTCGCCGTTACCGGCATCATCTGCACAGCCGAGAACATGCCTGGGGGCAATGCGCTTCACGCCGGCGACGTGCTTCGGATCCGGGGCGGAAAGACCATCGAGGTACTGAACACCGACGCCGAGGGCCGGGTCGTGATGTCCGATGGCATCATGCACGCCAAAGAGAAGAAGGCAGACGTGATCATCGACGTTGCCACGCTGACGGGCGCATGCATGATCGCTCTCGGCAACAAGGCGTTCGGGGTGTTCTCCAACCGCGACGCGCTTGCTCGGAATCTCGTCGCAGCCGCGGAGCGTGCCGGCGAGCTGGCGTGGCATATGCCGCTATTCCGCGAGTACCGCAAGGACATCGACTCCGACATCGCCGAGATCAAGAACATAGGGGGCCGGTACGGCGGCGCGATCACGGCGGCGCTGTTCCTCGCCGAGTTCGCCGGCGAAACGGAATGGGCGCACCTCGACATCGCCGGACCGGCGCGAAGCGAGGGCGAGGACGGCGAGATCCCCAAGGGCGCCACCGGGGTCGGAGTGAGAACGCTGGTCGACTGGATCGGATCGCTCTAAGGGTCATTCCACTGCGACGCGCACCTCGTCGCCGACCAATTCGACCGCATACGTGTCGAGTCCCACTGCCGGGTCGAATGTGTTGCGCCCGGTCGTCACGTCGTACTGCCACCCGTGCCAGGGGCACGTGACGACGGTGCCCTCGAGGTCGCCGTCGCCGACCGGCCCGCCCCTATGCAAACAGGTGTTGTCGATGGCGTAGAAAGCGCCGTCCACGTTGAAGACGGCTACGAGCCGGCCGCCGGCGCGGGCGACGACTCCCGTGCCGGGGGGAACGTCGGAGGCGGCCGCGACGGTCACGAACTGGCGCACGAGGGGCCAGGCTACCCGCATCGGGGAGGCAGCGCGCTTGCCCGGCAAGCGCGCAGCCGGTCACCATGTCGGCATGAGCGATCGCGTGAGCGGCCACGGTGGAGATCTCGTCGCGGAGGCGCTGAAGGTCTGGGGCGTGGACCGGCTGTTCACGCTGACCGGCGGCCACATCTTCCCGGTCTACGACGGCGCGAAGCGGCGCAACATCAGAATCGTCGACACCCGGCACGAGCAATCGGCCGGGTTTGCTGCCGAGGGCCACGCGAAACTGTCGCGGTCGGTCGGCGTGTGTGCGCTAACGGCGGGACCCGGCGTCACCAATGGCATCAGCGCTCTCGCGTCCGGATTCTTCAACGGTTCGCCGATGCTCATGATCGGCGGCCGGGCTCCGGAGGGCCGTTGGGGCTCGGGCAGCCTGCAGGAGATCGACCACCTGCCCCTGGTGCAGTCGATCACGAAACATGCGGAGACGGTGCTCGACACGGCGCTTGCGGCCAAGGCGACCACGCAGGCGCTGGTTGCGGCATGCTGGCCGCATCGCGGGCCGGCCTTCCTCGATTTTCCGATGGACGTGCTGTTCAACCTCGCCGAGATCGACAAGCCGGAAAAGAAGGTTTTCACCTTGGTCGCGAAGCACAGCTCAGATCCCGCGAAGGTCGTCGTCGCCTTGGAAGCATCCGAACGGCCCGTGATCCTCGCCGGATCCGACGTCTGGATGAACGGCGCAGAGGGTGACCTGCGGACCCTCGCCGAGGGCGCTCGCATTCCGGTCTTCATGAACGGCATGGGCCGAGGCGCACTCCCGGCGGATCACGAGATGGCGTTTTCCGCGGCGCGCGGGCATGCTTTCTCCAAGGCCGATCTAGTGATCGTCGCCGGCTGCCGGCTGGACTTTCGCCTTAACTTCGGAGTCTTCGGCAGCGCCAAGGTCGTGCACCTCGTCGACCGTGTGACCGAGATCGCCGGACATGTTCCCCTCGAGGTCGGGCTCGCGACGAACGCGCTTGGATTGGTGTTCCAAGCGCTCGCCGGGGCTGCCGCTCGCGACCGCGAGTCATGGATCTCCGAGCTGCGCGCCGTCGAGACGGAGAAGCGCAGGGGGCTGGAGGATGAGCTGGGGCGCGATTCGACGCCGATACATCCCGCCCGGATCTACCGCGATCTCGTCCCACGACTCGCTCGCGACGGCGTCGTGATCTGCGACGGCGGAGACTTTGTCTCCTACGCCGGCAAGTACGTCGAGGTCTACGAGCCCGGCGGCTGGCTCGACCCGGGGCCCTTCGGCTGTCTCGGCGCCGGTCCCGGCTACGCGCTGGCCGCGGGACTCCTCGAACCCGAGCGGCAAATCGTATTGCTGCTCGGCGACGGCGCGGCTGGTTTCGGGATGGGGGACTGGGACACGCTGGTGCGGTTCGGCATCAACGTCACCATCGTGTGCGGCAACAACGGTGTCTGGGGGCTGGAGAAGCACCCCATGAAGTTCCTCTACGGCTACGACGTCGCCGCCGACCTCCGGCCGGAGACCCGTTACGACGAAGTCATGCGAGGGCTGGGCGGCCACGGGGAGCTGGTACGCGAGCCCGACGAGCTGGGCCCGGCGCTGGACCGCGCCCTTTCCACTCCGGGACCCAGCCTCGTAAACGTGCTCACCGACCCCGCGGTGATTTATCCGCGCGGCGCGAACTTGTTCTAGTGGCGGCGGGACCGGCGAATACCTTCACGCACACGCTCGGACCGGCGATCGATGCGTTTTCGGTGCCGCTGCGCATCGCGTGCAGTAGTCGACGGGGGTGGCTGCCGAATCATGAAGAACGCGATCGCGGACCCGGCGGCGGCGATGACGGCGTCTACGGCCCACGCCCAGGTCGGACGCCCCGCGGGGCCGATAGCCGTGCCGGCGATGAGGGCGGCCATCAGGATGCGCGACACGGTGACCGGCCACCGGCTGGTGCGAAACAGCGTGTACGCCAGAAGCCACAACATCCCCAGCAGAAGCGTCGCGTAAGTGAGTCGCGCCTCCTGGCTGAAGCCGGAATCACCAACCGGCACCGGCCGCAGCACGAGCCACAGGGTGTAGAGCACCCAGAATCCGGCAAGGAGCCGGCGCCCCTTCATGTTCCGGAGCTCTTGCCGGCTAGAGTCCGCCAAGAAACCGCTCCCTGTTTACGACGGCCCGCCGGTGGCGCGCCCGTCCGATGACCTTGTCACCCTCGTGCGCGTCGCACGAGAATTCCAGCTTTCTCCCCTCGACCGTCACCAGCTCGGCGGTAGCCGAAACCTCCGCGCCCATGCGTGACGGCGCAAGGTGCTCGAGTTCCACCCAGGTCCCAACACTTGTCGAACCGTCGCTCAGGGCACCGGAGATCGCCGCTACGGCCGCGTCCTCGATCATGGCGAGCAGGGCCGGAGTCCCCAAGACGGGAACCGATCCCGAGCCGAGCCGTTCCGCGCTCAGGTCCTCGGTGACACTTCGCCGTGCGGTGCCACGGAGGCCGGGTACGAGGTCGCTCATCAGGTCCCTATAATGGCCGACCCCGTGGCCTTCTCGCTCGTTTCCATCGCGCACAGGAACCCGGCACCGTGACCGGGCCGGCATCCGTCATGTCCTTGGTGCTGGCCGAGATGACGGTGGGGGGGCTCGCCGTTCTCTGGACCACTCCCACATGGGGGACGATCCGGCGAGGGTTCTTCAAGCTGCTCGGCGGGGTGCTGGCGTCGACGGCTGTTCTTGCCTGGGCCGCGGCCCGCGCGCCTCTTGGGGGAAGCGGCGCCACCGGCGCGGCCGGGGTCGCCTTCTGGGCCCTGGCCGGCACGGCCGGTCTCGCCGTCCTGTGGCAAGTTCTGCTCTGGGCAGGCCTCGATTCCATCAGCCGGGCCGTCGGGATCGCCGCCGTGCCCGTTGGGGTGGCCGCACTCGTGGCCCTTGCCGCCGTGCCGGAGGCCGAGCAGGGCACGGCTCTGGGAATCGGGCAGCTTCTGGCCGGCTCGATCTTCCTGGGAGCCGTGACCGATGGACTCCTCCTCGGCCACTGGTACCTCGTAGATCGCCGGGCGTCGCGGGATCCCTTGGCGAAGATGGGGGTCTACTTCCTCGCCGGCTCGGCGTTGGTCGCGGCGACGACAATCGCCGGCGGGGGTGGAGGCGCGGACGTCGATCCGACGATCAACCCCCTCCTGGGCGCCGGAGCGCTGACGGTTGTGCTGGCAGTTGGGCTCACCGCGGTGTGCGCGCTGATTGGTTTCTTCATCCGAGCGCTGGTTAAGGAGGACTCGATCCAGGCGGCCACCGGATTCTTCTATCTCGCCGTGATCATGGCCGTCGCCGCGGAGTTCGCGGCCAAAGTGCGATTCTTTTGAGCGATGCGACCTCTCAGCCAACCCTCAGGAGTACGGCCTAGAGTCGCCGGACTCTGTCGGTTCAACGAACGGAACTGGTGATAACCATGGATGACGAAAGCACAAGGCCCCTGCCGCCGGGCGACGAGACTGAACCGGTGTGGCGTCTCGCTCGCGCCAACGGCGGAGAGACCGAGGACTCGCGAACGGCAGTAGGCGTCCTCGAGCGGCCGGCACTCTTTCCGGATGAGCCGGAGCCGGAGCCGGAGCGACGCCGCCCGCCGCGATCGCTCTCGGCCTTTCTCGCCGCCGTGCTCGGGGCGGTTCTCGGGTCGGGGATTACCCTGGTCGCGTCGCGAACCGACGGCGGTGTGACCCTGGTTGCTCCCCCTGCTCGCGGCGCCGCGGCACAGGCAACGGATGTCGCCGCCCTCGTGCAGAACGTGCTACCGAGCATGGTTCGCGTCGACGTCACCGGCGAGGGTGCCTTCGGTCGCGCCGAAGGCACCGGCTCGGGAGTCATCTACCGCAGCGACGGTTACATCGTGACGAACAATCACGTCGTCGCAGGCGCAGACCAGGTACAGGTGCGGCTGTCGGACGGCACAACGCTGGCGGCGCGTGTCGTCGGCACAGCGGCGCCGGCAGTCGACATCGCTCTGCTGAAAGTGGATCGCGCGCTCCAGCCGGCCGTGCTGGGCTCTACCAAGGATCTGAAGGTGGGTTCTCTCGCGATCGCCATCGGCAGCCCCTTCGGGCTGCAAGGGACCGTGACGGCCGGCGTCATCAGCGCGTTGCATCGCAATATCACCCTGGGCGATGAGGTGCGATTCACCGATGCCATCCAGACCGATGCGCCGATCAACCCGGGGAATTCCGGCGGCGCGCTCGTGGATGGAAGCGGCCGGGTGGTCGGGATCAACACCGCGATCCTCAGCGGCGGCGGTGGAGGAAACGTAGGCGTCGGGTTCGCGATACCGATCGAGATCGTGCGAGAGGTAGCCGATCAGGTCATTCGGACGGGCAAGGCGGTCTTCCCGTTCCTAGGGATCAGCGGCCAAAATCTTCCGAACAACCAGGGCGCCCTGATCCAGGACGTCGTAGGCGGCGGTCCGGCGGACCGGGCCGGGATCCGGGCGGGCGATATCATCGTGCGGATCGACGGTGTGCGAATCACCTCGATGGACGACGTCGTTGCGGCGCTGTTCAAGAAGCGTGTGGGGGATTCCGTGAAGATCGAGTATCTACGCGATAAGAACCGCAGATCCACTACGGCGGTGCTCGGATCCAGGCCCGAGGGCTGAGGCGACCTCGTGCCGAACGTCGGCTTCGGCGAGATCCTCGTCATTCTGCTCGTTGCTCTCCTGGTCTTCGGGCCTCAGAAATTGCCGGAGATGATGCGCGGTCTCGGAAAGGCGCTCAGGGCTTTTCAGGAGGAGAGCGGCCGGGCGGTCGAGCAACTCAGGTCGGCGGCAGAGCCGGGAGCGCGAGAGGAGGCGATCGCCTCTGCGCGACCCGTTCGCAGCGGAGCCGAGCGGCTCGAGGATACGTAGGGTGAGCCGCCGGCCCGGGCTGCTGCGTCCCCTGATGGGGTTCGGCGCCGCGGCGGCCCTCGGGGCCATAACGCGGGGCGAGCCACGCGCTGTGGAAGAGCGTCTTCGCCGGGGTGTCGTGAGATACCGCCGGCCGGATCTAGACCGCGCGGTGCCCGTGCTCACGGATCTCGGTTCGATGTACGCCGCAGCAGGGATCGCAGCTGGTCTGTGGCTTCACGGGCGACGGCGTCTCGCCGTCGATGTCGTCGGTTCGGCCACCGCGGCATGGGTGGTCGCCCAAGGGGCGAAGCGGATGTTCGGCCGCCCGCGTCCCTATCGCGCCGGTGCGGTCGAGATGCTCGTCCGGGAGCCGAAGGGCACGTCCTACCCCAGCGGTCACCCCGCGGTCGCACGGGCCATGGCCGAAGTGCTCACCCCGCACGCCCTCCTGCCGGCGCGGAAGATCCTCGATGCGGGACCGCGTTTCGTTGCCTTCAGCCGCGTCTATGTGGGCGTGCACTATCCGAGCGACGTCGTCGGCGGGCTGCTCATCGGGCGCGCCGTCGGCAGTCTGTGGCGGCGGGCCCGCGTGCGACGCACCGGCAAGGTCAGGGATAGATACGGCGCAACCGGTGATTGATGGTGTCGGAGAAGGTAATAACACCGGACCCTGAGACCACGATGCCACTCGGCTGCGCGATTTGAGCGACAATCGCCATCCCCCCGTCCCCCGAGTAGCCGCGCACTCCGACTCCTGCAATCGTTGAGATCAACCCGTTCGCATCGACGCGGCGGATGCGCTCATTACCCGCATCGGAGATGTATACGTTGCGGCTGCCGTCGACCGCGACGGCGCGCGGCCCGTTCATCGCTGCGGCGATTGCCGGACCACCGTCGCCGGCAAACCCTGCGATGCCGATTCCGGCGAGCGTCGTGATGATGCCGGACCCGTCGACCTTGCGAACCTTGCCGTTCGCCCAGTCGGCGATGTACACGTCGGAACCGGCCACGGCCAGTCCTCTCGGGGCTGCCAGGGCGGCGTTCTTGGCCGGACCCCCGTCACCGGTGGCGCCGCTCACGCCCTTGCCTGCGAAGGTATTGATGATTCCACTCGTCACCCGCCGCACCCGGTTGTTGCCGGTGTCCGAGATGTACAGGCGCCCGGACGCGTCCACCGCGACCGCCGAAGGCTCGTTGAGCCGGGCCGAGGTGGCCGGACCGTTATCTCCGGAGAAGCCCGCAACCCCAGTCCCCGCCACGGTGGAGATCGTTCCGCCGGGCGTCACCCGCCGCACCCGGTCGTTGTCGGAATCCGCGATGTAGAGATTTCCGCCCACGTCTAGTGCCAGACCGCGCGGCAGGCTCAGCTTTGCGGCGGTGGCAACCCCGCCGTCACCCGAGTATCCCTGCACTCCACTGCCTGCGATGGTAGAGATCGTTCCGCTGGGTGAGATCTTGCGCACGCGGTGGTTGAGCGTATCGGCAACGTACAGGTTCCCGGACGAGTCCAAGGCAAGGCCGTCCGGGTTGTCGAACTGCGCGTTCGCCGCCTTCGCCGTGTCGCCGAACTGCGGGGTCCCGTTGCCGGATGCCGTTGCAATCGCGCCGCCGGGCACGAACCGCCGGACCCGCAGGTTCGCGGTGTCGGCCGCGTAAACCGTCGCACCGAGGGAGACCACGCCCTCCGGATTCTTGAGCGAAGCTGCGACCGCCGATCCGCCGTCACCCGAGAAGGACCCGGTGCCGTTTCCCGCGATCGAGGCGATCTTTCCGGCGCTCACCAGGCGAATACGATTGTTGATCGTGTCGGCGATGAGAACGCCGCCCGACTGGTTGAGCCCCACCCCGCGTGGGCGGTTGAGCCTCGCGATGGTCGCGGCACCTCCGTCTCCCGAGTACCCGGAGACCCCGCTGCCGGCCACCGTTGTGATCGTTCCGTTCGTCGCTACCTTACGAATCCGGTGGTTTGCGGTGTCGGCGATGTACAAGGTTCCGGCGGAGGTTGCCACGATTCCGCTCGGAAAGGAAAGCCTCGACAGGACCGCAGGTCCGCCGTCCCCCGCGTAGCCTGAGACCCCGAGGCCCGCGACGGTTGTGATCAAACCGACAATGTCGACCTTGCGAATACGATTGTTGTTGTAGTCGGCTATGTAGAGGTTGCCCGCTCCGTCCAGCGCTATTCCGCTGGGGAGTGACAGTCGGGCGGCGACGGCCGGGCCGAAATCGCCCGAGTAGCCGCCGACCCCGATCCCGGCCACGGTCGAGATGATGCCTTGGGGGGTGACCTTTCGGATGCGGTGGTTTCCTGTGTCGGCAATGTACACATTGCCCGAGGCGTCGACGGCGACGCCGCGAGGAGCGTACAGGGAGGCGGCTCTCGCGGAGCCACCGTCGCCGAGCGGGGCTGCCGACACGCCCACCCCGGCGATCACCGTGATCTGTCCTGTGCTCGTGTCAAGCTTGCGGACCGTGTGGTTGCCGGCATCGGCGATGTAGACGCTGGTCCCCCGGACGGCGACTCCAGCCGGCTGCTGGCCGATCTTCAGGGCATTCCCATTCCCGGCGCCTCCGCCAACCGTACGGATGTCGCCGGATGCGGCCGCTGCTCGTCTCGGGGCCTGAGCCGCCAAGGCAAGCGCCAGAGCGACCACAGGGACGACGACGGTGCGCTTGACTGAAACCACGTTTACCACGAAAACGGAGATTCGCCGGAGGCCGACCCCATCCCTGCTCCGGGACGGCAATCTCCCCGCCTAAGGCTCTCCCCTAGCCGGTGGGTGCCCGTGAGCCGGTTCCGAGGATCGTCAACCGCTTGCCGACGATGGACCTTCCGGCCGATGCGAGGCTCTCGGCGATCTGCCGGATCGCAGCCGCAGCAGGGGACCCGGGATCCGACACGACCACCGGTGTCCCCACGTCGGAGCCAACGCGCAACCTCTCGTCGATCGGCACTTCACCGAGCAGGCGAACGCCGAGCGTCGATGCAAGCTCACGCCCACCCCCCTCGCCGAAGATCCGGTGACGGTCCGAGCAGTGCGGACAGACGTAGTAGCTCATGTTCTCGATGACCCCCGTAAGCTTCAGGTTCACCTGCTCACTCATCTTCCCGGCTCGCGCCGCCACCTTTTGAGCCGCGGCCTGCGGCGTGGTCACGACGACCATCTCGGCACCGGGGAGGAACGAGGCGATCGACAAGGCGATGTCTCCGGTACCGGGAGGCATGTCCGCGAGAATGACGTCCATCTCGCCCCACCAGACGTCGGTGAGGAATTGATTGAGGGCCCGGTGCAGCATAGGCCCTCGCCAGATGACCGGCTGGCCGTCGGGGACGAAAAAGCCCATGGAGATCACCTTTACCCCGTGAGCCTCAAGGGGCAGGATCATCCCGTTGAACGATGTCGGCCGCCCGCCGACCCCGAGCATGCGAGGCAGCGAGAATCCCCAGATGTCGGCGTCTACGACGCCCACGCTCAATCCTTTCTCGGCGAGCGCCACGGCGAGGTTCGCGGTGATGCTCGACTTTCCCACCCCGCCCTTTCCGCTGGCGATGAGCAGGGCGCGGGTTGTGGAGTCCGCGCCCCAGAACGGCACCGCTTTCATGCCCTGCGCGTGGGCGTGGCCCTCGTGGCCGGGAGCGGCGTCGCCCTGATCCCCGCGCAGCCGGGTGACGAGCGCCGTTCGCTGTTCTTCCGTCATCACGCCGAGGTCGACCCGGACCTTCCGAATCCCTTCCATTCCCTCCAGGGCGGCCCTGACGTCGGCCTCCAGCCGCTCTCGCATGGGGCAGCCTGCGATCGTCAGAAGGATCTCCACCCGGACGTCCCCATCCCCGCCCACTGTGACCTCGCGCACCATGTCGAGCTCCGTGATCGGACGGCCGATCTCCGGGTCCCGGACGGACGCAAGGGCTTGAAGAATCTGATCTCTCACAGGCATCGTTTTTCCTGTTTTTCGGCGAGCACTCAGGCTAGCACGCAGCCGAGTGCCGGTTTTTCTCCGGGCTTCGTTCCCGGCCGGGTAGGGTAGGACTTGGCAGTGGACGTCATCGGGATCGGTCTTGCCGGCGGACGTGGCGAGCGCGCGCGTCCACTTACGGTAAAGGCGGCGGGGTATCTGCGGTCGAAAGCAGCGATGGCGTTCCTAGGCCGGCGTCTGGTGCGATGGATTCTCCAAATTCTCGCCGAACAGGGCATCGGGGACTATTTTCTCGTTGCCCACGGCAAAGAGAACCGCTACCAGATCAAGACCCTCGTCGAGTACGGGGAGCCGTTGGGCGTACGCATCCGCTACTCCCGGGTGCGCTTCGATGCCGGCAACAGCGGCAGTGCCGACGCCACACTGCAAAACGTTGCCTACTGGGATCTTAGGGGAACCGGCCTGGTGTTCCCAACCGACTCCATCGTCGATCTGGACTTGCCGGCGATGGTCGCGGGACACCGGAAGCGCGGCGCTCTCGTCACCATCGGGGCAATGATTCGCGAACCGATGGAGGTCGCGGGCAAGTATGGGGTCATGCTGACCGAGCCCGACGGCCGTATCCACGAGTTCGTCGAGAAGCCCACCCTGCCTGAGATTCACGAGGCGTTTCCGGCGCCGTCGGAAGGGGACTTCGCGCGCCTTCCCCTTCTGACGAACTCGGGGTTCTATCTCTGTGAGCTCGATGGCTTGCGGGAGATCGCCGAGCATCCCGACGTGCGAGTCATGGCGGAGAACCGCCTCGATTTCGGGCTCGATCTCCTTCCGTGGCTTGTGGCAAAGGGCTTCCCGGTTTACGCGCATCCGATCGACAGAATCGGAGACCTCGGAAACGTTCCCGACTATCTCGAGACCATGAGGGATTCCCTGCGGGGAGAGTTTGCTTCGGTCACGAGATTGCTGGGGGCACCCTACGACGCCGAACGCAACGTCTGGATCGAAGCGGAGTCTCTCGCCATGCGAGACCACGACACCGGTCTCACCCTCGCGGAGAAGATCGACCGAGGCCTCGTGGAGATCGGTCCGGAAACACGAATCGGCCGATATACCGAGATTTTCCCCGGCGTTCGAATCAGCGAGTCGAACGTCGACGACGGCTGTGAGATCCATCCCAATGCCTCGATTATTCGATCCCAGGTCCGGGATGGAGCGACGATCGGATCGGCGGCTGTTGTCGCCGACTCCTACGTGGGATCGATGGCCGAGGTTCGGTCGACCCATGCGCAACCGACCACCGTCGAGGAGTTCGTTGCCCTGGGGGATGAGGTCGTGATCCAGCCGGGCGTCCACCTATCCGACACGATCTCTCTCTATCCTCGGGTCCGGGTCCCCGCAGGTGCAGCCATCCCTCCGGGCACGGAAATCACCTCCGCGGAAGACGTCATGCAATATCTGTGAGAGATTGATGCGCATCGGACTCGCGCTTCCGCACTACGACTTCAGCTTTCCGGATCGGGACCACGCGGACGTCGACGCAACCGCACGATGGGCCGAGACGGCTGAGACTTTGGGCTTCGACTCGGTGTGGATGTCGGATCATTTCTTCCTCGACCTTCAGAAATACGGCGGTTCTTCCCACCGATTCGGTTCGCTGGAGCCGCTCGTAACTCTGGCCGTCGTTGCAGCGCGAACGCGACGCATTCGCCTCGGCTCGCTCGTCCTAGTGGCTGCGTTCCGCCATCCGGCGATGCTGGCGAAAGCAGCCGCCACGCTCGACCTTGCCAGCGGCGGCCGGCTCGATCTGGGCCTCGGCGCCGGCTGGTACGAGGCAGAGTTCCGTGCGATGGGTTTTCCATTCGAGAGGACACAAGACCGGATCGCGCACCTCCGGGAGTACGTCCAGGTGGTAAGGGGCATGCTTTCCGGCGACGAGTTCTCCTTCGAAGGCTCAGCGTTTCGAGTCGAGCGCGCTCCCAACCGGCCGTACGCCGTGCAGCGTCCGCATCCGCCGATCTGGATCGGGTCCAAGGGCGGTCCGCGCATGCTGCGGCTCGTTGCCGGCGTTGCCGACGGATGGAACACGGCCTGGCGCTGTACGCCTGCCGCCTATCGCGAACGTGTCGACGCCCTGGAGCGTGCGTGTACCCAGGCCGGTCGTGATCCCTCTACCGTGCGCCGCTCCGTCGGGCTCTCCTGTCTCATCGGAGAGGACGAGCAAGATCTCCGGCACCGCTGGGCGGCGTGGCAGCGGTGGGCGCCGGCCGGCACGCTCGATGACGCCGCCTTCTCGGACTATCGCTCGGATGCACTCGTCGGAACCCTGGACCAGTGTGCCGAACGCATTCGTGAGTTCGCGGCACTCGGAGTGGAGGAGATCATTCTCTCGTTCGCTAATCTGCCCTTCGCCGTCGCCGATGCAGACCAGCTCCAACTCGTCGCCGAGCAGCTGATTCCGAAAGTCCGGTGACCTTGACGCCCGGCGACGCGGTTCTTGCCGTCTTGGATGAGGCGGGCGGGGACGCTCTGCATTGGACGGTGGTGTGGGACCGGGCCTTGCGCGCCGGATATCTGGATCCACGAACGGATCCGGAGGCACGGGACAAGTTGATGCGTGAGCTTGCGACGCTCGCGCGCTCGGGACGAATCACGAAAACCTCCACGGGAACCTATTGCCGGCCCGAAACGCCCGGCGCCGGCCCCGAGTAGAATCCCGCGCCGTCATGAACATGCGCGGACGGCGTTTGCGATTACTGGGAGCGGGGGCCCTCTTGGCGGTATCGCTCCCGGCATGTCGCATGGAGATGGGCGTCGGGACAAAGTTGAACCACGACGGCTCGGGGGTCTTCTCCATGGCCGTTGCGCTCGACCGTGAGTTCATCGACGGGCTGCGTCGGGCCGAGGCTCTCGGGGACGAGCAGGCATCTGGAGGCATCCAGGAATTCGAGAAGTTCTTTGCCGGGCTTCGCGACCGGAGTTGGTCCTACCGGCGTTCGGAGACCCCGGGGGGAGATCTGGCGCTTCGCGCTTCCTGCACCTTTCCAAACTCCGCAGGGTTCGACCGTTGCCTTTCCCAGCTTTCGTCGGTGGATGTCGGAAAAGAGGCGGGGGAGTTGCGCAACTTCGGGCTCAGCTTCGACTTCGGGATCACCCGCGGATTCTTGAAGACCGAATCCTGGTTCGCCGGCACGGCCGACCTGTCCGGCCCAGACGACGAGCGCCTGCAGCGAGCGATACAACAGCTTCAGTCGGTTGCGGCCGACACGTTTCGCTTCGAAATTCGGGCGGATCTTCCGGGCGCCGTGAAGATCGCCGGCGGTCAGGGTCAAGCCGACGGCGGAGTGGCCCTCTGGCGACCGCGAGTAGGAGAGACCCTGGTCCTGCGCGCAACCGCGAGCGCCTACAACCCGGGCGCGGTCCTGGCGCTGGTTGTTCCTGCACTGGTGGCGATCGGATTCGTCGCTTGGAGTCTGGCGCGCCGCCGCGCCCGCCGCACCGCAATCGACGACGGATTCTCCGCGGCCTCAGTCGCTGTACCACAGGAGCCCGGATTCGAGCCGGCCGGACGTTCGAGGGACGCTGATCAGACACCGTGAGGACCGCGAGAGCCGCCGTCTACCCGCTTGGGGCGCGCACCCCGATGGAAATCCGTGAGTTCCCGGTTCCCGATCCGGAACCGGGATGGGCCCTGGTTCGCGTAACGACCGCGAACGTGTGCGGAAGCGATCTGCATTTCTGGCGTGGGGACATCGACTTGGCGAAGCTCGGAATGACGGAGCCGACCATCCTCGGTCACGAGATGACCGGCCGCGTCGAGCAGCTCGGTCGCGGCCGGACGACGGATTCGGCAGGCAAACCGCTGGCCGAGGGTGATCGCGTCGTCTACCGGTACTTCACCCCGTGCGGATCGTGCGGTCCCTGTCTGCGCGGCCGGACGGCAGCATGCTGGGCCAACGTGGTCTTTCAGATGAAGTCATGCACGACGCCGCCGCATTTCATCGGCGGCTTTGCCGACTACTACTACGTGCGGCCGGGGCAGACGATGTTCAAGGTGCCCGACGCGCTCGACGACAGGCTCGTTGCCGGGGCAAATTGCGCGCTCGCGCAAGTCATTCAAGGATTCGAGCTTGCCGACCTTCGTGCCGGCGAGAGCGTCGTGATCCAGGGAGCCGGCGGACTCGGCATTTACGCGACGGCCGTCGCCAAGCACATGGGCGCCGGACCCGTCATCGCTCTCGACGGTGTTGCCGATCGGTTGTCGCTTGTCCGAGAGTTCGGAGCCGACGCCACGATCGATCTCGGCGAGTTTCCCGACCCCGGCGCCCGTGCCGCGAGGCTTCGCGAGCTGAACGGCGGCGGGGGAGCCGATGTCGTCTGCGAGCTAGTGGGATTCCCCGATGCGTTTGGAGAGGCCGTCGGGCTTTGCGGGCAGGCCGGTCGGATCGTCGAGATGGGCAACATCTCCCCAGGACTCACCCTGACCTTCGATCCCGCCTTTCTCACGCTCGGCAACAAGACGGTGATCGGGGCGTCGTTCTACGAGCCCCTTGCGCTGAAGCGCGCCCTGGACATGTTGGAGGCCACGCGGGAGACGGTGCCCTACGACAAACTCCTGGGAACGACGTATTCCCTGGAGTCCATCAACGACGCGTTCGCCGATGCCGACGCACGCCGCGTGGCACGGCCGTCGATCATCCCCTAGAGGCGTGGGTGGAGTGCGATAGCCTGGCGCTCGTGACGTGGAACGGAGAGGTGGTCGCCATCTTCACGGCGCCGGCGATGGGAGCGCCGATGGAGGCGCGGGATGAGGTCCGCGCCGTGCCGGGGCTCGGCCTCGAGGGAGACCGCTACTTCAAGGGCGAGGGCGCGTTCTCGCAGAAGCGGGAACCGAAGCGTGAGGTCACGCTGATCGAGAGCGAGGCCGTCGATGCGTTGCAGCGCGACAAGGGCTGGGATTTCGAGGGGTCGGATAGCCGGCGCAACATCGTGACGCGAGACGTGCCGCTCAATCACCTGGTCGGCCGCGAATTCGTCGTCGGCGGCGTGCGCCTGCGGGGGATCAAGCTGTGCGAACCGTGCGCGCATCTCGAAGAGGTCAGCGGCAAGAGCGTCCGCACGGATTTGCTCCATCGCGGGGGGCTCAACGCCCAGATCCTCAACGAGGGGACGATCCGCGTCGGCGACCCGGTCTCCCCGGCCTGATCAGCCGGGCGTCGCGGCGACGAACTCGGCAATGATCCGGGCGAGGTCCTCGCCCTTGTCCTCCTGGATGAAGTGGCCCGCTCCCTCCAGGATCGTGTGCGGCTGTCCGCCGCAGCCGGGGACGGTGTGATGGAAGAACGTGTCGAGGCCCTTGAAGATCTTGTCTTGCGCGCCGAAGACCGTCAGGAACGGCTTCGTCCATTTCGACAAGACCTCCCAGGCCGCACGGTTGGCCGCAGTCTCCGGGTCCTCGGGCGAGGTCGGTACGAGCAGAGGGAACTTCCGGGCAGCGACCTTGAAGCGCTCCTCCGGGAACGGCGCGTCGTAGCCGTTGCGTACCTCCGGCTCCAGATCACGAACGCAACCTGCCTGAACAAACCGCGGAATGTCGAAGACCTCGACGCGCTGCGTCGTGTCGCGGAAGCGGAACCAGTCGTCGTTGGGCCGGACGTCGCCGGTCGGAAGAAAGCCGTTGGCCATCACGACGCGCGCGAAGCGACCGGAGTCCTCCACCACGAGCCGCAGGCCGGTGAGGCTGCCCCAATCCTGGCCGACCAGCGTGATCGCTTCCAAGCCGACGGCGTCGAGGAACTGGTGGAGCCAGTCGAGGTGGCGCTTGTAGGTGTACGCGCCGGGGTCGGCAGGCTTGTCGGAGCGGCCGAAGCCGATGAGGTCGGGCGCGACCGCACGCAGGCCGGCTGCGGCGAGGACCGGGGTCATCTTCCGGTAGAGGTACGACCAGGTGGGCTCGCCGTGGAGCATGAGCACGGGCTCGCCGCGTCCTTCGTCCAGGTAATGCATCCGGAGGCCGTCGACCTCGACGTAGTGCGGCTTGAAGGGATAGCCGGCCAGGCCTTCGAACCGCTCGTCCGGCGTCCGCAGAATTTCCATCTGCGGAATCGTAACGGAGGACCCTTCATTGTTGTTGAGTCAGACTTCCCGCTCTGGAAAGACCGCCGGATGCTCCCGATACTGACGGCCGGACCTGCGGGGGCCGCCTTCCCACCTCCGCTTCCCTCGCTCCGGTGACTGTCACACCCCGCCGTTAGGCTCGCCCAGGAGATGGAGGACGCGTGGCGCTGGACTTGAAGCAGGTCGTCGGCCAGGTCGCGGCCATGAGCGCCGCTCTGGGTGAGGCCGCCCACGACCAGGCCGAACGCCTGGCGCGGGCCCTGGCCGCCTGGAGTGAGCACTGGGGCTCCGACCGGCTGCGCGGCAAAGTCGACGCCGCTCGCACCTCCTGGCTCCTGGCGCGGCCCCTCGAACCGCCGGGGCGCTACCCGGCCCCGGCGGTGACCGCGCCGGGCTGGCGCGTCCTTGCAACCGACGGCTCCCAGATCGAGGTGTCACGCCATGAGATCGCCTCCTGCTTCCTGGTCAACGTCGGGGAGGTGCTCCTCGACTACGGCGAGGGTGCCGGTGCGCGCATGACTAGCGAAGCCACCCTTTTTCACACCCCCGACGATCTGCAGCCGCTGTACGGCGACGAGGTGCGGTCCGCAGACGGATCGGTGGTCTCGGCCGTCCGGGACACCGCGGAGCTCCGGCGGCTCGCCGGCCTGGTCCGGGAGTCCGAAGCGCCGGCCGTTGCCCTGGTGGACGGGACGCTGATCCTCTGGCGCGACGAGGTCAATCCCAGGGGCCTCGCCAAGCTCGAACCCGCCGACCTGAAGCGGCAGCGCCTCGACGCAATGCTCGATCTCTTCGAGGCCGGTCGCGAGCGCGGAATCCCCATCGTCGGCTACGTGTCCTCGCCCGGGGGAAACGACGTCATCAACGCGCTCAAGGTCGCCGTCTGCACGGAGAACCCGGTGGACTGTGACCGCTGCCCGTACACACCGCCGGGAACCCGGCCGAGCGCCGTCCACGACAAGGCCTGCGACGTGGTGGACCGCGTCACCGACCGCCGGCTCTTCGGCGACCTCCTTGCGGCGGGGGAGCGAAGCCCGCTCTCCTGGTCCGGCGCGCCGGTGCTGGAGGCCTACGGCGAGCACCGCATCGCCTTTTGCTACCTAAACACCGGCTACGAGATGGCGCGGCTCGAGCTACCGGCGTGGGTCGCGCTCGACCCGGCCGCGATGACGCTCGCGCACGCCCTCTCTTTCGACCAGGCACAGCGGGGGAGGGGCTACCCGGTGGCGCTCGCAGAGGCGCATGAGCACGCCGTCGTGCGCGGCGCCGACCGAGAGGCCTTCTTCGCCCTCGTCGCGCGTCGCCTCGTCCGCGACGGCCACCGCGTGTCTATGTCGGTCAAGCAATTACGAAAGCGAGGAGCGCTCGTATGAGCGAGCAAGCCATAGGGGAGGTAACGGTCGCATCCACGACGCGTTTCGAGGCCGTCAGCCACGAGGTCTTCGAGCCGCCGCGCTTCGGCGCATTCGTGAAGGTCGGCATCGGCGACGACACCGTCTACGGCGTCGTTGCCGGCGTTCGCACGGCAAGCTACGACTCTGCGCGGCGCCCGGTGGCGTTCGGTCTGCCGTGGGACAAGCTCATCAGGGAACAGCCCCAGCTCGTCGAGCTGCTCCAGACGGCCTTCGACACCGCCGTGGTCGGCTTCGGTAACGGCGGCGGCCTCCATCATTACCTGCCGCCTTACCCGCCACGAGTGCACGATGCCGTCTACTCGTGCGACCCCACCGAGGTGGCCGCGCTCACCAACTCGCTTGAGTTCATTCGCACCCTTGCCGCGGTCGAGGGCGTGCCGATTCACGAGCTGCTGGCAGCGTCGATCCGGGAAGCCTCGATGGCCCGCGGCCGCGACCCGGGCTTTCTGACCGAAGCTGCGCGGGCGGTTGCGGAGCTGTACAAGCACGACTACGAGACGGCCGCTGCGATCGTCCGGAGGCTCGGATGAACGGAGATCCCGTCGCCGACCTCATCCGCGAATCGACGGCCAAGACGATTGCCCACGTCATCCAGGGGTCCCTGCTCGACGGCCTGGTCGCCCGGCTGGACGAACACGCCGACGTCGAGGACCTTCGCGTTGGACGGTTCGTGGTCATCGAGGGCGTCCGCAATCGCTTCTTCTCCAGCGTGCACAACGTGACCCTGGAAGCATCGAATGCGAGTGTGCTTAAGTCGCCGCCGCCCGAATCGGAGATCTTGCGCGGATCGCTATCGGGCACACAGACCTACGTGACCGTCGAGCTGAAGCCCAAGCTCATGCTCGATCGCACGGCCGACGAGATCCATCCGGTCAAGACCGTTCCTGCGCATTTCTCCCGTGTGGCCGAGGCGACCGACGAGGATGTGGCCGTTGTCTTCGGCGCCCCGGGCGACGAGAACCTGCGCATCGGCTCACCGCTGGAGATGGACGCCGCGGTGTGCATCGACCTACTGCGGCTGGTCGAGCGGTCCAACGGCGTGTTCGGCAAGACGGGAACCGGCAAGTCGTTCCTCGTGCGCATGCTGCTGGCCGGGCTGATCAAGAGCCGCGCCGCGGTCAATCTCGTCTTCGACATGCACAACGAGTACGGGTGGGCGTCCTACGACGAGATGACTCGCGCGACCGCGCCGAGCCTGAAGCAGGCCTTCGACTCCGAGATCCTGATCTTCACTCTCGACCCGGTGTCGAGCGCACGGCGCAAAGTTACCCCCGACTACGAGGTGCAGATCGCCTATCGGGACATCGACGTGGACGACCTCTCTCTTCTGCGCGACGAGCTGCGCCTGACCGAGGCGGGGCTGACCCACGCGGAGGCCTTGCAGCAATTGCTCGGCCGCGATTGGCTGGCCGAGTTCCTGGAGATGGACGGCGAGCATCTCGACGAGCTTGCGGCCGGTCCGCAGCGCCTGCATTCGGGTGCGCTCCAAACGCTGCAGCGCAACCTCCGACGGCTGCGTAAGCTGCCCTTCCTGCGCGAGGCCGGCACCGACGACTCCGTCGACCGGATGGTGAAAGCGCTGCTCGCCGGCAAGCACGTGGTGCTCGAGTTCGGCGGACAGACGAGCCTGCTCGCGTACATGCTCGTCGCAAACGTTCTCACGCGCCGGATCCACGATCGCTGGCGCACCGAGAAGGAGGCCGCGGCGGCCGACGGACGCCACGATCATCCTCCGCAGCTCGTGATCACGATCGAGGAAGCGCATCGATTTCTCTCGACCGAAGCATCCGGGGCATCGATCTTCGGCCGCATCGCACGCGAGATGCGCAAGTACCACGTCGGGCTGCTGGTGGTGGACCAACGGCCCAGCGGGATCGACGAGGAGGTGCGCTCCCAACTCGGCACGCGCATCATCGCGAGCCTCGACGACGAACGCGACCAGCAGGCGGCGCTCGCGGGCTTGCCCGACGGCGGAGCCATGCGCGTGCTCGTGAACAACCTCGAGCCCAAACGCCAGGTGCTGCTCACCGGCTACGCCCTTCCGATGCCGATCGTCGTCGACGTGGACGACTACTATGAATTCTTCGCCGCGATGCGCCGCTCCACCAGCCTTGTCGGCGCAGATCCGTGGGCCGGGCGGAACGGAGGGTCGGAGCCGGTCGCATGATCAGGCTGCTGCACTTCTCGGACTATCACCTGGGTTCGGACTTCTACGGCCGCCCAAATCCCGAGACGGGAATCAATCAGCGCATCCACGACTTCGCCGAGAGGCTCGACGAGCTGATCGAGTTCGCCCTCGGCAACGAAGTCTCCATCGTGCTGTTCGCCGGGGACGCGTTCAAGAACGCCAACCCGACCCCCACGGTGCAAAAGCTCCTGGCCGAGCGCGTCAAACGGCTGGCCAAAGCCGGTGTCCAGGTGTTCATGCTCGCCGGCAACCACGACCTGCCGCGGATGATCGCCAACGTGACCGCATTCAGCGTGTACCCGGCTCTGGAGGTCGAGAACGTCACGGTAGCCGAGCGTGCCGGGGTCTACGCACTGACCACCGCCGGGGGCGAGACGCTTCAGATTGCCGCGATGCCACACTTCTGGCGCAGCGCATTCACCAGCCGGATCGACAAGACGCTCATCCCGCGCGACATCGACCGCGAGATCGACAAGATGGTCGCGGCCAAGGTCGGCGAACTGGCCGAGGCGCTGAACCCGAATCTGCCGGCCGTCCTCACCGCACACTGCCACGTGACCCGCGCGAAGATCTCCACCGCGCAGGACCTCTACGGCATCTCCGACTTCGAGCTGTCGCTGTCCTCGATCGCGCACCGCGCGTTCCCTTACGTCGCGCTCGGACATATCCACAAGCCGCAGGTTTTGTCCGGCGACTGGCGGACGGGAACCTTCGCGGCATATTCGGGTTCACTCGATCGAGTCGACTTCGGTGAGGAGGGCGAGCAGAAGGGGTTCTACGTCGTCGACCTCGAGAACGGGCGGCCGATCGCGGAGCCGGTCTTCGTCCCGGTAAGGGCTCGGGAGTTTCTGACGGTCAAAGTACGGCTCGGGGCAAGCGACCCGACGGAAACCGTCCTCGGCGCAATCGCCGGGCAGCCGATCGCCGGGTCCGTGGTCCGCGTTCAGATCGATGCACCCAGGGACGTCTGGGCGGAGGTGAGCATCGATCGCCTGCGGGAAGCGCTCGGAGAGTCCTACGACTACCGAATCCAGCCGCAGTTCCCGTCCGATGACCCGATCGCCGGCCGCGACCCGCGTTTCGCCGAGCCGATGACCGAGGCCAAGGCACTCGGGGAATTCGTGCGCGGCGACCCTTCCCTGGCGCCGGACGCCGACGAACTGATCCGTCTCGGGCGCGAGTTGATCGACGACGTGGTGACCCGGGAATGATCCCGCTGACGTTGCACCTCACGGACTTTCTGTCTTACCGGTCGATGGAGGAACCCCTCGACCTCACGGGCGTTCACGTCGCGTGCTTGTCGGGGCCGAACGGCGCGGGGAAGAGCGCGCTGCTCGATGCGATCACCTGGGCGCTGTGGGGAAAGGCACGCGGGAGCGAGGGAGGCCAAGAGCAAGACCGGCTGATCCGTGATGGCGCGGAGACCGCGCGCGTAGAGATCACCTTCGAGCTAGACGGCGAGCTCTATCGCGTCGCCCACCGACGCTCCCGCGGGGGCAAGCCCGACCTCTGGTTCAACGTCCGGGCTCCCGACGGCTCCTGGACCGATCTCTCCGGCGAAGGGATCCGCGACACCGACAGGCGCATCGTCGAGCGACTTCGCATGGACTACGAGACCTTCGTGATGAGCGCCTTCGTGCTGCAAGGCAGGGCCGACACGTTCACGAGGCTTGGTCCCGCGGAGCGGAAGGAAGTGCTCGGCCGGATCCTCGGCATCGAGATCTACGAACGGCTCGCCGATCGCGCGAGAGAGTACAAACGGGAGGCGACCGGCCGCGCCGATGCTCTTCGCGGCGACGCCGAGCGGTTCGCGGCGGAAGCCGCCGAGCTCCCGTTGGTTGCGGCGCGGTTGGAGGAAGCCGATCGCGCGGCGAGTACTGCGGAAGAAGCGGAGCGCGCGGCGACAAAGCAGCAGGATCGCGCTCGCGAGCAGCTCGCCGAGCTACGCGCCGCCAAGGAAGCCGCTGAGGAGCTTGGCCGTCGCGAAGAGTCGATAGCCGCATTGCTGCTCGGCATCACTACAGAGATCGAGGGGCTTGCGAAGGAAATCGACGACCTGAAATCGGTTACCCAGCCGGACGACGCCATTGTTGCGCTTGCCGGCGAGCGCCCGCTGCTGGAGGAGAGAGAGCGCCATGCCGAGGAGGAACGTGTTCGCGACGACGGGCTCGGGCGCGAGGCTGCCGATCTCGAGCGGCGAATTGCCGTCGATCGTGCCCGGCTCGAGACGGAGGCCGCGAACGCGGCCGGAGCCGTGGCGGCGGCGGAAGAGGAAGGAGCCAAGGCCGGCGCAGCGCAGGCCGCGCTGGCCGAAGGACGAAAGGCACTGGCGGCGCTCGACGGCGACGCCCAGGAGCACGAGCGGCTTCGCGAGCGCCACCGCGCTCTCCGGGAAGAGATCGTGCGGCTCGACGCGGAGAACGAAGAGCGTGAGCGCCGGCGAACGGAGGTCGCTTCTCATCGGGAACTCTTGGCCGGCGCGGAGGCCGAGTGTCCGCTCTGTGCTTCCTCGCTCACCGACGAGCATAGGGATCGCCTGGCGGAGGAAGCCCATGCGGCGCTCTCAGAGCTGGCGAAGGCCGGCCGGACGGCAACCTCGCGTCGCCGGCTGCTGGAGAAAGAGATTGCCGAGGTGGAATCCGCGGGGCGTGATGTCGCCGCGCGCCTCGCGAGCAGGGACGTGCTGGCGGGCCGGGTGGCTGCGCTCGAAGCCACACTCACCCACATTGCCGACTCGGTGGCAGCCGCCGGGCACCTCCGCGAGCGGGTGGCGGACATCCGCAAGATGTTCGAGGGGAACTCAGATTCACCGACCGAACGCGCGAAGCTCCAAGACGTGGTGCGAGAGCGCACAGCTCTGGGATATGCGCCGGATCTGCATGCGCTGCTCCGAAGTCGTCTCGCCGCCGCACGCGAGGCCGAACGCTCCGCCAGTGAGGCAGCACGCGTTCGAGATCGGCTCGAGTCGGTGCTGGCTCGCCGCGAAGGGGCCGAGCGCAGAAGGCGCGACGCCGAGCAAGAGCACGCTGAGATCCGTGCTCGCGCGCAAGAGCTTCAGGCTCGTCTGGGCGGCCTCTCCGACGCGGAGCAGGCCCTGGGCGCGGCCTCACGCGTCGCGGAGGAAGCACGGTCGGCACTCGTCGCCGCCCGAACCGAGGGGACCGCACTCCGCGAGCGTGTGGCCGTATTACGGCGACTAGCCGAGGACGCGGGACGGGCCAGGAAGGAGCACCGCGTGGCCCGGAAGCTTGCCGGCCTCTACGATCGGCTCGCTCGCATCTTCGGGCGTGACGGCATTCCCGCCCGGATCGTGGGCAATGCGATTCCGGAGCTGCGAGAGGAAGCCAACCGGCTCCTCGGTCTGCTTAGCGACGGCCGCCTCTCGATCTCGATCGACCCGGTCAAGGAAACGAAGGCCAAGACCCGGCGAGACACACTCGACGTGACCGTCTACGACTTGAACGGGGGAAAGCGCGCATACGAGATGTACAGCGGGGGAGAGCGCCTGAGGATCGACTTCGCCCTTCGCATCGCCCTCTCGCGGCTCCTGGCTCGCCGGGCGAACACCCGGCTCGAGACCCTCGTTATCGACGAGGGGTTTGGGAGTCAAGACGCCGAGGGCCGGGCTCGGCTCGTGGAGGCCATTCTCCGAGTCCGGGGTGATTTTCGCCGGATTCTCGTGATCACCCACATCGACGACCTCAAGGACCAGTTTCCCCAGAGAATCGAGGTGACCAAGGACCCGGCCCGGGGATCGCGTGCCGCTCTGGTCTAAGGTCGTGGGGTGGCGGCTCCGATGGGGAATGAAGGGAAACGCAAAGGCGTTGCGGCTGCTCGCCGGGTGGTATATAACTCGGCCCGCCCGATGCCAGGGAGAGCGCAGTGGCCGAACAGGAAGAAGAAGAGACAGCAGTCGAGGCCAGCCTCGAAGAGTTGCTCGCGAAACGGACCGAAGAAAAGACCGAGGAGGACGAAGAGCCGTCGATCCTCGAGATCGGTGCCGGCGAGGAGCGCGCCGAGACCCTCGTCGTCCGCGCACTGCCGCAGCAGCAGAATGAGTTCGTCTGCAAGAACTGCTTCCTGGTCAAGCACCGCAGCCAGCTTTCGGACAGGAAACGGATGTTCTGCCGGGACTGCGCCTAGGCGCGGTCGGGTTCGATGACCCCCGAAACATGGCGCCTCCGACGGCGCCTGGGGATGGCGGTCGCCTCGGGTGGACTCTTGCTGCTGGCGTTTCCACCGGTGGATGCCGGGCTCATTGCGCTCATTGCGCTCTTGCCGCTCTTTCTGTCGCTACGCGGCGCCACCGGCCGGACCGGGTTCATCTGCGGGCTGGCTGCTGGGGCGGCATTCTTCGGCGGGCTGCTCTACTGGATCGCCGACTTCGGCTTCCTGGCGTGGGGCGCGCTCACCGCGCTCATGGCGCTTTCATGGGCGCTCGCCGGCTGGTTCGGAGCCTGGCTCTCTGGGGCTACGCTCGGCCGGGTGATCGGGGTTCCCTTCGCTTTCCTGGGAGCCGAACTGCTTCGAAGCCGGTGGCCACTGGGTGGGTTCGCCTGGGGCCTGCTCGGCACAACACAACACGATGGCCGGCCACTGCTTCCCCTGGCTCGGGTCGGCGGCGTCTTACTGGTCGGGCTTGTGGCGGCGGTCGCGAACGCCGCGCTGGGGGAGGCGGCTGCAACCCGCCGGTGGTGGAAACGGGGGGCCGGGGTCGCGGTCGGGGCATTGGCGATCGGGCTTCCGGCACTTCTTCCGCTTGGGGTTGCCGGTCCGATCGTGGGACGCATCGAGGTTGCCGCGCTCCAGATCATGGTTGAGCCGGACACCTTCGGGATCAATCGCGGACGGCGCGCCGGCCCCGAAGACCTTGCGATCCTGGAGGGATTCGCGGCCCTGACGGAAGCCCAGTCGGACGATCCGCCGGACGTGCTCATCTGGCCGGAAAATGCCCTCGACCGGGATCCCTTCAGGAATGCCGGGGTGATGTCGCGCGTGACCCGGGCCGTGCGAACGGCCGGGGTGCCGACGATTGTCGGAGCCATCCTCGACGCACCGGACGGACGGTTTACCAACTCGCTGCTCGTGTTCGATCCCGATGGTGTGGTTACGCAACGTTACGACAAGCAACGTCTCGTGCCCTTCGGCGAGTACGTTCCCTGGCCGGCACTGCGGCGGGTGATTCCCGCACTCGAGCAGATTCCTCGCGACGGCGCGGCCGCCGACGAGGCCGTTATCCTTGATGTTGCCGGCGCGCGCATCGGCGGGGTCATTTGCTTCGAGTCGACGTTCCCCGATCTCGTTCGAACCTTCGTCGAGCGTGGAGCACAAGTGATCGTCGTTGCGACGAACAATGCCTCCTTCGGGCGATCGACTGCCTCCGAAGAGCATTTGGCGCAATCGCAGATGCGCGCCGCGGAGCAGGGACGGTACGTCGTGCATGCCGGGATCTCCGGCATCTCGGCGATCATCGACCCGAGCGGCCGAATTCTGCGCCGAGCCGAGGTCTTCCGCCGCGCTGTGCTGCGTGCGGACGTTCCGCTCGTGAACGATCGCACGCCCTACGGCCGCTACGGTGACGCGATCGATCTCGGGCTGGCGGTCGCCGCAGGACTGACGGTCGCCGGGAGCTTCGCGGCGGCCATGGCCCGCCGCCGCGACAGACGTGAGACGCGCGCCGCAGGCGAGTTCGACTGGGACCCCGTAGGGCCGCCCCAATCCGGCGGGGTAGGGGAGGGGTCGTGAGAGCGCTCGTCGTTCTGCCGACCTACAACGAAGCCGGAACCATTCGCGAGGTCATCGCTCGCGCGCTTAGCTCGACCCCGGCGGCATCGGTTCTGGTCGTCGACGACGGCTCGCCGGACGGTACGGGGGCAATCGCCGACGCATACGCGGAAGCGGAGCCGCGTGTGCGTGTGCTGCACCGGAGGCAAAAGGCGGGGCTCGGGCCGGCATACCTCGCGGGGTTTCGGGAGGGGCTCGCCGGCGGCTACGACCTGTTCCTGGAGATGGATTCCGATCTCTCCCACCACCCCGGCGACGTAGCCCGGTTCATCGAGGCAGCCGAGCATCTCGATCTGGTGATCGGCTCACGCTACATCCTCGGCGGGCGGGTCGTGAACTGGAGCCGGTTCCGGGAGCTGCTCTCTCGCGGGGGAAACGCATATGCACGCGCGTTGCTCCGCTTTGACCTTACCGACGCCACGAGCGGCTTTCGCTGCTACCGGCGTGCGGTCCTGGAAACGCTGCCGCTCGACGAGGTGACGGCCCAAGGCTACGGCTTTCAGATCGAGATGGCATGGCGCGCCTGGACCGCCGGGTTCGCCGTCGGCGAGATCCCGATCACTTTCACCGAGCGCCGCGAGGGGGCCTCGAAGATGTCCAAGGCAATCGTCGCCGAGGCCCTGCGCGACGTCGCCCGGTTCGCCACCCGGCGCCGGCGACCGCCCAAGGAGCCGCACCCGCGCAGCGTTCGCGCCCGCCGATGACGCTCGGCGAGATCCTGGTTCTCCTGCAGTCGGCACGGCGACGCTACCGTACGCTGGAGGCTCTTCTCCACCTCCGGGTGCGCCCCGATTTGCGTTGCCTG
>JBKKBZ010000059.1:0-12721 GCA_046713235.1 Actinomycetota bacterium
CCCCCCCCCCCCCCCCCGCGGGGGGGGGGCGCCCCCCGGGGGGGGCCCCCCCGCGCTTCGTCGTCACGCTCATTGCGCGGGACGGGATCGGGTACGCGAACCTGTGCCGGGTGATCACGGCCGCCCAGAATCGCGGGGAGCGCGGCGATCCCTGCGCGACGTTCGACGACGTTGCGGTCCATAGCGAGGGGGTAGTTTGCCTCCTGGGTCCGGAGAGCGACGTCGGCCTGCTTGCTGCACGCGGCGCGCACGACGCCGCAGCGACGGCGCTTCGGCGATGGCTGGAGGTCTTCGGTGCGCGCCGGCTCCGCATCGAGGTACGGAATCTCCTGGAGCCCGAGTCCGGGCGGCGGATCCAGCGGACGCTTCGTTTCGCCGACGATTTGCGGATCAAGGCCGTCGCGACCAACGGCGTGCGCGCACTGACTCCGGCCGAGGCGTTTCTTCCCGACATCCTCGATGCTATGCGCAAGCTCGTGCCGCTCGCGCGCCATCATCGCGAGAGCACGAATTTCGAGGCGACGCTCAAGTCCGGGCGCGAGATGGCGTCGCTCTTTCCCGGGCGGCCCGACGTCGTGGCAAATGCCTGGCGGCTCGCGCGCGAGTGCGAGGTCGACATCGGCCTCCACAGGCTTCACCTTCCGCCGTACCCGGTGCCGGAGGGTTCCACGGCGAACGGTGTGCTTGCTCAACGGTGCTGGAAAGGCTTGGACCACCGCGATCTCGCCGGGGATTCCCGAGCGAGACGCATGCTCGACGCCGAGCTGGCACTGACGGCACGTCTCGGCTACGCGCCGTACTTCCTCACCGTTGCCGACATCGTCGAGCGCGTGAAACGGATGGGTGTGCGGTGTGCGTGCCGCGGATCGGCCGCCGGTTCGCTGATCTGCTACGCGACCGGCATAAGCGAGGTGAACCCCGTCGAGCACGATCTGGTCTTCGAGCGGTTCATGAACCGCCACCGGACGCACGAGCTTCCCGACATCGATCTCGACGTCGAGAGCGCACGCCGCGAAGACGTCTACCGGGAGATCCTCGGGGCCTTCTCCGCCGAGGAAGTGTCGTGCGTCGCAATGGTCGACACGTACCGCGCGCGCGGAGCCATTCGCGAGGTGGGCAAGGCACTCGGCTTCCCCGAAGGGGAAATCGGCCTTGTCGCAAAAGCCTTCCCGCACATCTCGGCCGGCGGAATCAGGGCGGCGATGGAGCACTTGCCGGAGCTGCGCCGGAGCGCACTCGGTGCCGGGCAGCTCGATCTTCTCTTCAGCGTCGCAGAGCGTCTCGACGGGTTTCCTCGTCATCTCGCCCTCCATCCGTCGGGAATACTCATTGGACCCGACGATCTCGGGACACGGATGCCGATGGAGCGCAGTGCGCACGGCTTCCGCATGGCGCAGTTCGACAAGGACGACGTCGAGGCTCTGGGCCTCCTGAAGCTCGACGTGCTGGGTGTGCGCATGCTGTCGTCGATGACCCACTCCGTGCAGGAGGTCGAGCGGGTGACCGGCGATCGGATCGAGCTGGATGTGATCCCTCGGGACGATCCGGCGACGTTCGATCTCATCCGAGCCTCGCGGACGCTTGGCTGCTTTCAGATCGAGTCGCCCGGCCAGCGAGAGTTGCTGGGAAAGTTCCAGCCGGAACGCTGGGCCGAGCTCATCATCGACATCTCGTTGTTCCGGCCGGGTCCGGTGAAGAACGACATGATCACTCCGTTCCTCAACCGCCGGCACGGGTTCGAGCGGCCGGTGTACCCCCACCCTTCACTGAAGCCGGTACTCGCGGAGACGTACGGCGTCGTTGTGTACCACGAGCAGGTCATGCGGGCGATCTCGGCGATGACGGGCGTGGATCTCGGCACCGCCGACAAGGTCAGGCGAGCGCTCGCCGACGACGACGAGGTCGGGAGGATCGCGGCGTGGTTCGTCGAGGCCGCCGAGCGTCACGGGATCGAACGCACCGTCGCCGGGCGGGTCTGGCGGGAGGTCGTCGGTTTCGCTGCATTCGGGTTCGCGAAATCCCACGCGGCCGCGTTCGCCGTGCCGACCTATCAGTCGGCTTGGCTGAAGGCGCATCACCCGGCCGCGTTCTTCGCCGGGATCCTCACCTACGAGCCCGGTATGTATCCGCGCCGCGCGCTCCTTCACGATGCGCGGCTGGAAGGCGTGCCGGTCCTGCCGCTCGACGTCAACGCGAGCGAGCGGGAGTACACCGTGCAGCGAACCGACGACGGCCGGCTCGGCGTCCGGCTCGGCCTCATGCACGTTGCCGAGATCTCCGACGTGGAGATCGACCGAATCCTTGCCGGCCGTCCGTACACCGGTCTCGTCGACCTCAGTCGCCGCGCCGAGCCGTCGCGCCCGGTCGCGGAGAACCTCATCCGGACGGGCGCGCTCGCGTTCACGGGCTTGAGGCGGCGGGACCTGCTCCTTCGGGTCCACGAGCTTTGGGGAATCTCCAAGCCGATTCCCGAACCTGCGCAAATCTCCTTGCCGACCGCCGAACCCATTGCCGCCTTCGGCCTCCGTCCGTTCACCGAGGCCGAGTGCGTGCGCGCCGAGCTGGAGGTCACTTCGATGGACGTCTCCCGCCACCTCATCTCGTTCTATGCCTCCGTCCTTCGGGAGCTTCGCGCGACCCCTGCGCGGGACCTTCTTCGGCAGCGGCAGGGAAGCCGGATCATCGTGGCCGGCGTGAAGGTTGCTTCCCAGACCCCCGCGGTCAAGAGTGGTCAACGCATCATCTTCCTGACGCTCGACGATGGGACGGGGCTCGCCGATGCCACGTTCTTCGAGAGCGTCCAGGAACAGTGCGCCTGGACGCTCTTTCATTCGTGGCTGCTCGTCATTCGCGGGACGGTCCGCCGCACCGGCCGAAGCGGAGTATCGCTGAATGCCGAGCGGGTCTGGGATCTGGCCGAGCTCGCACGGGCGCATCGCAACGAGACCCTCGATGTGGAGACGCTGTGGACCGATGGAGTCGTCGAGATAGAGCAGGCCGACCGCGAACGGCGCCGCCGGATTCGTGAGGCGGTAGCTCGCGGCGAACCCCCGCTGCCGCATCCCACGGCCATCCCCCTCCCCGGCGATGCAGTACCGATGCATCCGCGAACACCGGCGGCTGCGGCTGCGGCCGCGGCCGCGCGCGAGCCGGCTTCGGCTCCGCTCAAGCTGTGGCATTCGAGCGGGGGCTCGGCCGGGGCGTAGGGTTCGCGTCAGTGCGCCGGCCGCCCGAACCCATCCTGCACGTGGATATGGACGCGTTCTATGCGTCGGTCGAGGCGCGCGACGACCCCTCTCTTCGGAATGTGCCGCTGGCCGTCGGGGGGGCGGGTGCGCGGGGAGTCGTCATGAGCGCCTCCTACGAGGCCCGAGCGTACGGAGTCCGGTCGGCAATGCCGAGCGCCCGTGCCCGCCGGCTCTGCCCCGGCCTCGTCTTCGTGCCTCCGGATTTCGCGCGATACCGGGCTGAGTCCGAGCGACTCATGGACATCCTGTTTTCGTTCACGCCTCTCGTCGAGCAGCTCTCCCTCGACGAGGCGTTTCTCGACGTCTCCGGGGCGGCCAGGTTGTTCGGTGAGCCGGTCGTCATCGCCGAGCACATCAGACGGCGAGTCCGGACCGATTGCGCACTCATCTGCTCGGTGGGGGTTGCTCCGAACAAGCTGCTTGCCAAGCTGGCCAGCGCCCAGGCAAAGCCGGACGGGATCCGGCGCGTTCCGGTGGGGGACGTTCGGGCTTTCCTCGACCCGCTGCCGGTCGGAGCACTTTGGGGGGTCGGCGAACAGACCGCTGCGGCGTTCGACCGGCTGGGGGTTCGTACCGTGGCCGAGCTTCGTGCCCTCCCGGCGGGTGTGCTCGCTCGAGTTCTCGGGCCCGGTCCGGCCGGCCATCTCAACGACGTGGCTGCCGGCCGGGATGAGCGACCCGTGGTTGTTCACGAGCCCGCCAAGCAGATATCGGCGGAGGAGACGTTCGATCGCGACCTCGACGCCCCCGAGGACATTCGTCGAGAGCTGCTCCGGCTGAGCGAACGCGTGGGAGTGAGGCTGCGCAGGCAGGGGCTGTCTGCGAGAACGGTCACGCTCAAGATTCGTTTCGCATCCTTCAAGACCATCACGCGCGGCCGAACCCTGTCCGAGCCGACCGAGATCGGCGCGCGGCTCTACGGTGCCGCGCGAGCCCTGTTCGAGACGCTGCCTCTGGAACGGCCCAGGATCCGCCTCCTCGGAGTCGCCGCAAGCGGTCTGACGGTCGGAGCGCCCGAGCAGCTGCGGATGGACGGCCGCCCCGATCCTTGGCGCGATGCCAGTGCGGCGATGGATAAGGTGCGGGATCGCTTCGGCGGGGACGCCGTGGACCTTGCGGCGATCGTCAATCCGACTCCTAAAACGGTTCCACGCAACCGGGGGGTATCGAGCGAAAGGAGCGACGGATGAGCGTGGTGCGCACCGACGTCGACGGCGCCGTCGCCGTCGTGACCGTCAACCGCCCCGAGGTTCTCAACGCCATGAACCTGGAGGTCTTCCAGGAGCTCACTCAAGCTGCGGCCGACCTCGGGCGCATGGATCAGGTCCGCGCCGTCGTGGTCACGGGAGCCGGCACCACCTTTTCCAGCGGGCTCGACACCGGCTTGTTCGGCGCTCAAGCCGCAGCGGGAGATCCTGCAGGCGTGGACATCGCCGCGCTCCAGCGAGCGTTCTCCGCATACACCGAGCTTCCCCAGCCGGTGATCGCCGCCGTTCGCGGGCACTGTCTCGGCGGGGGGTTACAGCTTGCCCTCGCCTGCGATCTGCGGGTGGTCGCCGAGGATGCCAGCCTGTCGGCGCTCGAGGTTCGGTGGGGCATCATCCCGGACCTCGGAGCGATCGAACGCCTTCCGCGGATCGTTGGAACCGGTCGCGCCATGGAGATGGTGCTGAGCGCACGCCCGGTCTCCGGCACGGAGGCGCTCTTGTGGGGGCTGGCGAATCGAGCCGTGCCTGCGGACCGCGTGCTCGGGGAGGCGAGGGCATGGGCAGAAGAGCTGGCGGGGGGCCCGCCGCTCGCTTTGGCGGCCGCGAAAAGGTTGGTGAACTCCGCCCTCGACGCCCCGGTTCATACCGGCTTGCCCCGCGCCGCATCGGCCCAACGCCGCATCCTTGCATCACAGGACTTTCGAGAGGCCGTCTCGGCAGCTCTCGAGCGCCGGCTTCCGGTGTATCGCGGCCGTTGATCCGCGGGCTCATGTCGGCGTTCCGGTGTGCCGAAACATCCCTTGTGAGCATGCGAAGCACGCCCCTATAATCGATTCTTACGAACGCACGCGGCCAGACCAGGCGAGAAGATCGAGTACTCATGCCTCTTTCCGAGCACGAGCAGAAGATTCTCAGCGAGATCGAGCGACGGCTTTCCGAGGAAGATCCCAAGTTCGCGCGTAACGTCGCGGCGCAGGGTCCCCACGGACAGACGCTCCGCAGGCTCAAGCGCGTCTCGTTGTTTTTCGTCGCGGGCTTCGGCCTTCTGGTGGCCGGACTGCTTCTCGGCGGGACGTGGCTCATCGTCTTGGGTCTGGCGGCTTTCGTGGTCATGCTGTTGTCGGTGGTGGTGATGACCGCACTCGTGAAGAGAATTGGTGACGAACATGCTCGCGCGACGGCGGGATCGAGTGAGTCCGGCTGGTTCGCGCGAATCGAGGAACGGATGCGGCGGCGATTCGATCGAGACGAAGACGCCTGAGGGCCTTCAAGGCTCAAGGATTTTTTTGCCTGAAGTTTCGTTCTCGTCTTGCCTCGCGAGGCTCCGTGCCGTAAAAAGAGGTCTCACGCCTTCCCCGGTATGGACACGTACATTCCCTCTCACAGAGAGACATCACCGAATGGAAGGCTTTACCGCGCTCCAAGCGTCTCGCTTCACGGGTTGTACCGGAAACCAACTGCGCTACTGGGACAAGATCGGGCTCGTGAAGCCGAGCCTTCAGGGCACCGGTGGTCGGCCGGGCGTTCGGCGAAAGTATTCGTTTCGCGATCTGGTCGCCCTCAAGGTTGTGCGTTCGTTAATCGACAGTGGGATGTCGCTGCAGCGCGTGCGTCGCGCATACTCGTTCCTGCGAGAGCGCGCCGGGCTGGATGAACACTTGTCGAACGTAAAACTCGTGACCGACGGTTCCAGCATCTTCAAGGTCTGTCGGGACGACGGCGAGCTGCTCGATGCGCTCCGGAACGGCCAGTTGGCGTTCTTCGTAGCGATCGATCAGATTGCTCGCCAGGTGGACGACGACGTCGCCGAGTTCGTTCGTGACCGGGAGCAGTTCGTTCGCACCCTGAGAGCGGCCGAACACGAGCTCGCCGATGAGGCGGGCCCGGTTCGGCACCGCGCTAGGGCCTAGCAGTCTGGGCGGACTCGCTCGCGGCTCGGCGCGCCATGGCTCGCATGCGTCTGCCGGATATGTCGCGTCGCCACCATCCCCAACCTATCGCGGGCAGCATGCGACGACCGGGGTGGATCGACGGCATCACCGCTTTTCGCGCCAGGCGAGCAGTCGTCGCCGCCCGCTCGGGGTCGTGGGATCCTCCGCTTCCCCCGTAGACGGCAGCGGTGGCCATGACGGCGAGTGCCTGGGCGGGCTCGGCAGCGGCCTTTGAGCGGTCCCTCAGCCGCTCAGCGTGCTCGATGGGAGTGTCGCCCGGGCGCCGGCCCACGTTGGCGGCTTCGCACCACTCGAGGAACTCGAGGTACCTCACGCACACCGCGGCCGGACCGGTTCCGGCGCGCCGGCGACGGAGGGTGCGCCTGACCCAGGCCGCCCCCGGGAGGGCCATCATGCCGGCGACCAGTATCGCCACGCCGACGATGGGAGCGACCAAAGGCTTGGAGGCGCGACGGGTTTGGGTCGATCCCGACGGCTCCTTGTCCTGCGGGTTGGCACCCGGGGTCGGCTCGGGGCTGCCGGTCGCGGGGGCGGCCGTCGCCGTGGGCCCGGGTGTCGGCTCCACGTTGGGGGGCTGCGCGTACCCGGGGACGTCGAACCCATCCGAACGAGGGGTGGGTTCGAATGCGAGCCAGCCGAAGCTCGGAAAGAGAACCTCGACCCAGGCGTGAGCCTGGCGCGAGGTGACCGCGTACCGGCCCGGCTCGATTTCTTCGCCGGGTCCAAACCCGACCGCCACCCGCGCCGGTATTCCGAGCGACCGCGCCATGACGGCCATTGCCGCGGCGAACTGCTCGCAATATCCGGCCCGAACGACCGTCAGAAATTCCAGGAGATCCCTAAAGTCGTGCTGCTGGCTGACGTCCTCGTCGTATCGGAATGTACGCAGGTAGTTCTGCAAGGCCACCGCCGCATCAAGACGAGAGATGGCTCCCTGGGTCACGAGGCCGGCGATCTGGCCGATCTCGACGGGCGTGTCGGAGGGCAACTGCGTATACCGAGATGCGGCGGCCGGGTTGGCCGGAGCATCGGCCCGGAGGTCGGCCGGCGATGGCGACGGCACCTCGGAGATCACCGTGAATGTCGTGCCGTTTCTGAAGGATGAGCCCGTCACGAGCGACCGGCTCGTCGGACGCATTGCCACATTGCGGATCCCGCCGACGGCCACCGGTTCGAAGGCGGCAGGGATCCCCGGAGGGGCCAGGCCGTCGATCTCGACGCGCTGCACGAGCCGTGTGACCACAGGCGACGGGTTCGATCGGCGAACCTCGCCCCGCAGGGAGATGCTCGCCTGCTCTGGGGTGGCCGTCCAGGTGTGACCGTTGAAGCGGTCGAGCGATGTCAGCCGCCAGTACGCGGGTTCGGCGGCCCGGACGCGGAAGAGATCGACGATCGGGTCCTGCCGAAGGCTCGGCCGCACGGAAACCAGCGGGTTCACGGTGACTCGCGCGGCCCCGGCGCCGGACCGCAGGGTCCCTCCCGGAGGCCGTCCGTAACCGGGGAGAAGGGGGCCTGTGAGGGCGCCCAGCACGACGGCCGCCAGGCCAATCCTGACGGCGAGTCCCGGACGCCACCCGCGTACCGAGCCTCCTCCCCAGCGTGAGAGACGGAGGCGCTCGTCCTGGAACAGCACGATGAGCGCAGCGGCGCAGAGCAGCCCGGCATCTAGCCACAGGTGTGCGGCGCGCAGCAGGGTGCCCGGCATGATGAACATCGGCAGGGCGAGCCCGATCCCCAGAAGGGGATGTCGGAGTCCGATGGCCGCATCCTCGACCAGCCACGCTGTGGCCCAGATTGCCAGCCCGGCCAGGATGAGTACTCCGGCGAGCGGAGCGACCGGCGCGGCCTCCACGCGGACCGCCGTGAGGCCCTTGTCGATGGACGCGAACAGCATGCGAAAGGAATGCGGAGTGGGAAACGGCCCGGCCAGGGTTCGCGGGTGGAAAAAGATCGCCGCGAAGGCCAGGAAGGCGGCGGCCGAGCCGACCGCCGACAGGAGTGCGGGGATCCGGAGGCGCCGCAGGAGCCAGGAAACACCGAGACTCGTGGCCAGCGACAGGAATTGCACCGTGCCGATTCCCGGCTCGCCCGGTGCTGCCGCGCGAAACAGGCGGCCGAGCGGGATAGACGCCGCGGCTACGAGGGCGAATACGCCGAGTTCCGGAGGGACACCGGCCCGGCGATCAGATCCTTCCATGCCTCTGCCATCCTGTCATTGGCCTCGGCCGTACGTACCCGCCACCCCGCACGCGCGAGGGCTCGTTCGGCCGCAGCGATTCGTTGGTCTGCGTCGGCTCGGGCCCTGGGCGAGGCAGACGCGAAGGAGTCGACGTCCACGAGGATTGCACCGCACCAGGCGTAGACACCGGCGAGGCGGGCGAGCGCCGCCAGGTCTTTCGGAGCGGGAGGAGGCAGCACCGCCACCAGCGCCCCGCCGGCGGCGGGCCGGCGACCGACGCGCCCGACTGCCGGCGCCAACGCCCCGCGCCGAGTGGGCTCGATGACGGCCAGCGCCTCGAGAGTTCCCTCGATCGCCCGGCGGCCGGTTCCGTAAGCGCGGACGGTGCCGGCATCGGTGGCCAGCCTGACGGAAAAGCCGGACCGGCCGAGATGCCGGGCGGCCGACGCCGTCGCCGAGATTGTCCATTCGAGACTGCTGCGCGGCCCGGTTCCGCGGTGGGCCTCCTTCCGCGAATCGAGCAGCAGGGTCGCACGAGGATGAAGCCGGGTTTCTTCCTGGCGAATCATCAGCTGGCCGGTGCGCGCCACGGAATGCCAGTGGATCTTCCGCAGGTCGTCGCCGTCTTCATATTCCCTGATCGCATAAAACTCGTCTCCTTCATGGGACAGGCGCATGGCCCGCGATGGGCCCGTGCCGCTCCGAGCCGATGGGGGCGTGGCCCGTCCCAATGCCTCGACGCGGGGGTAGACGATGAGGAGATCTTCTCGACGGTTCGTCGTGGTGAGATGCGCGAGACCGAACGGGTCGGTCAGCCGGATTCGCAGCGGCCCCACCCGGTAGCGTCCCCGGGCGGTGGCGCGTCGCTCGAGGGAAATCGTGCGCGTCCGGTCGGGCAGCAGCGTCCCGACCGAGAAGCGAGCCGGTCCTCCCAGCGCGGCCGGAAGCTCGTCCTCGACCAGCACCGGCGGTGACGGCAGCCGTGCGACGTTGCGCACGACCAGCTCAAATCGAACGATCTCATCCGGAAAGGTCCGCGTCGGGACCAGCCGGCGCGAGAAGGCGATTCGGTAGCGGGCCCACCGCACGGTGAGGGTCGCCAGAGCGACGGCAAACGCTCCCGAAGCCGCAACCGCGTAGAGCTCACCCACGCCCAAGGAGCGGGCGATAAGGACACACCCGAACGAGGCCAGTAGCATCGCTCGGCCCCGGCGAGTCGGCACCGTCAGATCCGGACGGGGACGGGAACGCGGGACATGACGTCCCGCAGGATGTCGCCGGCGTCCCGCCCGCTCATCTCGGCCTCGGGGGCCACGATTAGACGGTGGGCAAGAACCGCAGGCGCCAGGGTCTTGACGTCGTCGGGTGTTGCGAAATCCCGTCCCTCGGCGGCGGCAAGGGCCCGAGCGGCCCGCAGCAAGGCCAGAGATGCGCGCGGGCTCCCCCCGAGCGCCAAGTCGGGTGTCTTCCTCGTCGCCCCGACGAGCTCCACGATGTAGCCCTGGAGCGTCTCCGCGACGTGAACGCGGTGGGCCGCCTTGATCATGGCGACTACCGTGCGGGCGTCGGTAACCGTTTCCACTTCCTCCAAGGCCACACCGGTGCCGTGGGTCGCGAGGATTTCCAGCTCGGCCTGGGGCTCCGGATAGCCGATCCCGATACGCATGAGAAAGCGATCGAGCTGCGCGGCCGGCAGGGGATAGGTGCCCTCGTGCTCCACCGGGTTCTGGGTCGCGATGACGAGGAACGGCTCCGATAGGCGGTGGGTTTCACCGTCGACTGTCACTTGGCGCTCCTCCATGGCCTCGAGGAGAGCCGATTGGGTCTTGGGGGAGGCTCGGTTCACCTCGTCGGCGAGCACCACGTTGGCGAAGACCGCTCCCGGCTTGAACTCGAAATCGCGTCGCTCCTGATTGAAGACCCGGACGCCGGTGACGTCGGTGGGCAGGAGGTCGGGTGTGAACTGGATGCGGCGCCAGCTGCACCCAATTGCCCGGGCGATCGCCTTGGCGAGCAAGGTCTTACCGACCCCGGGGACATCCTCGATGAGCAGATGGCCCCCGGCGATCAGACAGACCATCGCCAGCCGGACCTGGTCGTTCTTGCCCCGGATCATGCGTTCGACGGCAGTCTCGATGCCACTGAAGGCGGTTCCGAAGTCTGTATTTCGGTCGCCGACCTTGCGAGTCGCCACGGAGGATCCCCCTTGGAGTGATCGGCGGTCATGATACCCGGCCGGCCGGGCGCTCGGATGGCCGATCGGGCAGATCCCGTGCCCCGCGCGCCGAAGCTGCGGACCCAGGGTCGAGCGCGCCGGGCACCCCGGCGTTAGAATCGCGCCGGTTTCGGCCGGATGGCGGTCGAGGACGACGGACGGAGGTGTGGGGAGCATGACCGGACGGAGATCCGCGGCGTTTCTTGCGCTCGCGCTGGCCCTGGGACTCGTGGCCGGTGCGTGCGGGGGAGATGCTGCCGACACAGGGCAGGGCAAGAAGGGCGGGACATTCGTCTTCGGCGCATCGGCCGACCCCGTCAGCTTCGACGGCGCCAAGGTGAGCGACGGCGAATCTATCCGGATCATCTACCAGATGTATGAGGGTCTCGTCCGGACCAAGGACGGCGGGTTCGATCCCGTTCCGTCGCTGGCGACGAAGTGGGACCCCAGCGCCGACGGCAAGGCCTGGACATTCACTCTGCGGTCGGGAGTCAAGTTCCACGACGGCGCCGCCTTCAACGCCGAAGCCGTCTGCTTCAACTTCAACCGGTGGTACAACTTCAAGGGAGTCCTTCAGAGCGACTCGGTGACCTATTACTGGAACACGGTCTTCGGCGGGTTCAGCGACAAGCCCGAGAAGAGCCTGTTCAAGTCCTGCGAGGCCAAGAGCCCCACATCGGTGGTCATCAATCTCACGAAGCCGTCGGCGTCGTTCGTCGCCGGGATGACGCTGCCGTCGTTCTCGTTCGCCAGCCCGGCCGCCCTGACGAAGTACGGGGCCGACAAGGTCACGGGCACGGCCGAGGCCCCGAAGTTCGAGGGCGACTACGACCTCAAGAATCCGGCCGGAACGGGGCCGTTCAAGTTCGAGTCCTTCACGGCCAAGGACCGCGTCGTGGTCGTGCGTAACAACGAGTACTGGGGTGATAAGGCGAGCTTCGACAAGGTGATCTTCAAGACGATCTCCGAAGCGACGGCTCGCCGGCAGGCCCTGCAAAGCGGTGAGATCCAGGGCTACGAGAACCCGGACCCGGGCGACATCGAGAGCATGCGCTCGGACGGCTTCAAGGTCGAAGAGCGCTCGCCCTTCAACGTCGGCTACGTCGGCTTCAACCAGAAGAAGAAGCCGTTCGACAACCCCAAGATCCGGCAGGCGATCGCCCACGCCCTGAACAAGGAAGCGCTCCTCAAGGCGAAATATCCGCCGGGGGCGGCTCAGGTCGCGACGCAGTTCATGCCGAAGGAGCTGCCCGGCTGGAGCGCCGACGTGACGAAGTACGAATACAGCGTCGATAAGGCGAAGCAGCTCATCGCCGACTCCGGCCTCCCGACGCCGGTCGAGATCGAGTTCTGGTATCCGACCGACGTAAGCCGCGGGTACATGCCCGACCCGGTCGCCAACTTCCAGGCCTTCCGAGGAGACCTCGAGAAGGCAGGGTTCAAGGTGATACCGAAGTCGGCACCGTGGCGGCCGGACTACCTGCAGAAGGTCCATGCCGGCGCTGCGCCGATGTTTCTGCTCGGTTGGCTCGCCGACTTCGGCGACGCCGACAACTTCATCGGTGTCTTCTTCCAGCAGTACAGCGACGATTTCGGGTTCGAGAACAAGGACATCTTCTCGAAGCTGGACGCGGCCGAGCAGGAGACCGATGAGAATAAGCGGGTAAGTCTCTACAAGGAAGCGAACAAGCTGATCTCGGACTTCGTTCCGGGCGTCCCGTACGTTCACACGAGCACCTACGTGGTTCTCGCCAAGAATGTGCGCGGGTTTATCGCGAGCCCGATCAACCTGGAGCGCTACAGCCTGATGTCGTTCGCGTAGACCACGGGTGTTGGCGGGGCGGGCCGCAAAGGCCGCCCCCGCCCGGTTAATTGGGCCGGGGTGTAGTTCGGGGTTAGGCGGGTGGTGCACCGAGTGG
>JBKKBZ010000060.1:0-5161 GCA_046713235.1 Actinomycetota bacterium
ACGGTGGCACACGCGCTCACGGGTATCGATCTGTTACTGCCGGCCGGCTCCACCGTCGCGATTGTCGGAGAGAACGGCGCCGGCAAGACGACCCTCCTCAAGCTTCTCTGCTGCTTCTACAAGCCCACCACCGGCACCATCTCGGTGGACGGCTTCATCTTGTCTGATCTTGACCTACTGCGATGGCGAGCGAACCTGGCCGGCACCGACCAGCAGTTCCTGCGCCTTGAGACCACGGCGAGGCACAGCGTCGGCTGCGGCGAACCACCGCGCATGGACGACAACGATGCCGTGCTCGATGCCATGGACCGGGCCGAGACAACGACTCTCTTGAAGCGTTGGCAGAACGGTCTCGATACCCACTTGGGCAAGACCTACTGGCCCGGTGAAGAGCTCTCAGGCGGAGAGTGGCAGAGGGTCGCGATAACACGGGGGATCATGCGAAGACAGCCGCTCTTGCTGATGCTCGACGAGCCGACGGCTGCACTCGACGCCACCGCCGAACACGCCCTTTACGAGCGCTATTCGGGCGCCGCAAAGGCCGCACGCACAAACGGAGGGATCACCCTTCTTGTCTCTCACCGCTTCTCATCCGTACGGATGGCAGACCTGATCGTCGTGCTCGAACGCGGGCGTGTCGCGGAGGTCGGATCACATTCGGACCTTCTCGACCGTGGCGGAATCTACGCAGCCATGTTTCGCCGGCAAGCTGCAGCCTACCTCGCCGACGGTCCGCATTCGTGACGGCGGTATCGACCGACCGGCCGTCACGAAGATCTTCGATCCGCTTTTCGCACGTCCCGCATTCGTCGCAGAACTCCTCCATGCCTGTCACCTCCTCAACCCGTTCACATTGCGCGCCGCGTGGTCGGCGTGGGGCGCGTCCATCGCTTGCGATACGAGCGTAACGGGACAACGCTTGACCCAACCGACTTGCCGGTGGAGGACGCGAGTTACGCGCTCGCGACGGACTTCTCCGGAGGCGCAGCATTGACCGCTGCCCTAGGTACGCCGGTCGGCACGGTTGCGACAGGCCAAAGCCTGCAATGGCGGGCGAACGGACACTTGCTTTGCCTGATGGCGTTCACCCCGGTTCCCCGAGAGCACACTCTCGGACGGTTCCGGGCCAACGGACCAGAAGGCCAGCAGTACGAATCGAAGGGTCCTGATCCTCTGCTCGTTGTAGCCGAGCCGACTGAAGGCAACTGGGGACTCGCCATCGATGCAGGCGTAGCCCCGCTGACCGAGGGCGCGGTGCTCTGGGCGATCACCTTGCCCTCATCGTAAGAGCCTGAGGCCGGGCGCTCGGGCATCGCAGTAGCGCGCGCCATGATCTACGCTATCGACGCGCAGCGAGACCCGCTTCGACGCGAGATACAACTCTTCGCCCGGCATCAGTTCGGCTGCCGGATTCTGATGAGCTTTCACGGCATCGGCCCCATCCTTGCCGCTGCGTTGTGCGAACTCGTCCTACTCGAGAATTAGTTGCCGTAGAGTTTGGCGAGCACTGGGACGGGGAGCAGGTATGGGCATGTCGGATTATGTTCAAAGGCTCCGGGCACGGCTGGGGCATGAGCTTCTGCTCCTTCCTTCTGCTCTCGTCGTTCCACGTGACCAGCGAGGGAAGATCCTTCTGGTGAAGCACAGCTACAACGACCAGTGGGGGCTGATCGGCGGCTCTATCGAGCTCGACGAGGCTCCCGAAGCGGCGGCGCGCCGGGAAGCCGCGGAAGAAATTGGCGTGAGCCTCGAGCATCTGCGGATACTCGGTGCGGTAGGCGGCCCAGAGTTTCGCGTGGACTACCCCAACGGCGACCAAGTCGCCTACGTTTCGGTCGTCTACGAAGCCACTCTCGGGCCCGAACAGCCGCGGCCAGATGGCGAGGAGACGATCGACGCCCGATGGTTCGAGATCGACGAGCTACTCACCCTTGATCTGAACTCGTTCGCCCGAGTTGTCTTCGCAGTACTCGGGTTGAAAGCCCGCAGCGATCGTCCATCGGCACCCGGAGTCGAGCCGTGAACGCCGCTGACATCGAACGGCTCACCGACTTCGTGCGCACCCGTCATCCGGGCATCGAGATCGAAGTGTTCGATGACGGCTGGGATCACCTCGTCATCGCGGCCGGCGAGATGGGGTATCGGTTCCCGCGTGACGGCGACGGTCGAGCGCTCAGTCTGGAAGCCGAATCGGCGTTTCTCCGGCGCTTTTCTACGACGACCGCCGTTCAAGTGCCGGCGCTTGCGATCCACGAGCGCAGCGGCACGGCCTACGCGACGTTCCCATTCCTGCGCGGTGTTCCATTGACGTCTTCCACCCTCGCGAGCTTGCCGGATAGCGTGCGAGAGCGTTTGGCGAGTGACCTCGGAGCCTTCCTTTCCGCGTTGCACAGTTTCCCACTCGATGAGGCACGTCAGATCGGTGTGGGTGAAGCCGACGCTTGGAGCGAGCGCGTTGTGGCGGCGCGAACCGAGGTGCTGCCTCGATTGCCGAGCCGGGCGGCCGAGTGGGTTCGCACGCTATTCGAGCGGCATGGCCATCTCGCCGCGCTGCCTCTGAGTGAACGGAGGGTGATCCACGCGGACATGGGCTTGCATCACCTGTTTCTCGATCCAGAGCGCCACGGGCTCGCCGGTGTTATCGATTTCGGTGACATGACGATCGGCGACCCTGCTCAAGACTTCGGTTTCGAGTCGCAGTGCGGCCGTGCGTTTCTTGATCAGGTCTACGCGGAGTACGAACCAGGGCGCGGTAATGATTTCGATGCGCGCCGCTTGCTTTTCGAGGCGCGCTTTATCGTCTTCGACTTTCTACACGCTTGGGGGCGCGACAAACAAGAGGGCTTCGGTCACAGCGATCCCGGCGAGACCCAGTCGCCGTCGTCGTTGAGCTGCAGTCGCCATCCGTAGAACCGAATCGCGAGCGGCTTGCCATCCAGGCTCACCGTCTCGTCGAACGGCGTTCCGTTGGCCGTCACCGGAATGCGACCACCGGCGATCGGCATCTTGCAGCAGCGGACCTTCTGCGTGAACTGATCGCCGCTCACGGTCGCGTCGTCGAGCCCGTCGAAGGATGCCTTCATCATGCCGCCGGCTCCGCCGTCGAACTTAGCCGCGAGGATCGGCAACTTGTTCCACATGATGCGGTCGTTGGGCTTGCGGCCTTGTGCCGTCTTGGCGGCAAATTGCTCTTTCGGCGCTGTCGCGAAGTTTGGGACGGTGAGTCTCGTGGCCCGACGTCCGGCCGTGACTGCAAGGTCGCGAAGCCACGGACGGTCGCGGAACGGGCCGTCGAGCGTGTACTTCGTAAGCGTTGTATCGACTACGGCTTGGGCGCGTAGAGCGCGATATCGATCTTCGACCCGTCGCCTTGCGCGGTGACCTCGAACGTGAACAGCCAGCCGGTCATGTGCTCGTCGCCGCGCCACGCAGGCCGGCCACCCGTGGATTCGCGCGTCCAGCCTTGCAGCTGCAGAAGCGAGTCGATCTTGTTGCGCGCGAACTTGGGATCGTCTTTGGGATCGATGAGCGTGGCCGTCAGAATGAAGCGGCCGTCGCCGCTCAACGTCAGCCGCCGGTTTCCCGAAAAATCGGCGTTCGGCACGGCGGTCCTCAACTGGTTCAACTCGTCGATCATGCGATCGCATAGATCGCCGGCCTGACGGCACTCGGGCGCGCGCTCGAGCCTCGAACCCACCGACGGCAACGGCCCCGTCGACAGCTTGCCGCGCGGCTCGAGGCGACCGGTGCACGCACTTGCGAGGAGCGCCAGCGCAAGAATGGCGACGGTTCGATTGAAGAGCCTCATCCTCTGAGCACTATCCGTCTCTTCTCCATCGTTGCGGTTTTCCGGTCGAGTTGGCGCCCGTCAGAGAACAGTGTCGCCACGACCGGTCCCGGCGAGTCGTCGCTCTTGACTATGTCCACACTGAAGATCTGCGCGGGGGCGGTGCGAACGGCGATCTCGCGTGAGCCGCAGCCCTTGACCCGGTTGGTCCTGGCCCGCTCGTTGTCGGTCCGGCCAGATTCGTAGGCAGCGAAGCTCCAGCACGTTTCCGCGTCGGCCGTGATCGTGACGGTTCCTCTGTCGGAGTGACCGTATGGGCTCGGCTTCGGGTTCTTGAGGTTGATCGTGCATGCCGTGGCAAACAGGCCGGCAGCGGCGAGGCTCAACGCCATAGCCGCGACCGAAACCGTCCGTCTCGGCTTAGGATGGGCAAACATTCCAAGGACCGTTCACGTGTAGGCAGATCTCGTGCGGGAAGTCTGGTGGGTAGAGCGCCAGTGCCACGAGCGGGTCGAGCAGTGCCGTGAACAGGCTCGACGTTCCCGGGTCGATGAAGCTGAAGGTGTGCCTGGCGTCGTTGTCATTGCCTTGGAAATACACCCCGTTCGGGCGGAACCCTTGCAAGTTGGGTTTCGTGGAGATGCCGGCGCACCGGACCCGAACCCACGCCACCTGGGCGCACACATTCAGCAGGGACTGGCCGACGCCGTCTCCCATCTCGTGCGCATAGATGGTGTGCCACCCGTCCTCGACGTCGTCCGGGTCGTTGCGGTTGTCGGGGCTGTTTAGCTGCACTGTCTGGTTGAACCAGTCCGGCAGCACTCCGAACCCGAATCCACGCTCGATCTTGAAGTTGAACCACGAGTGCGAGGAGACGCTGACGTCGGGCGCGTACATCCCGAATTCGCCGTATTCACCCTCGACACCATAGGCGAGGTACCCCGTCCCGGCGCTCAAGGTCAGACGACCGACGTCGGTGACCCAGAGTCTCAGATCGTTGACGCGGACGTGCGTGTCCCGCACCTCTCCGCTTCCCGAGAACTTCTGGCCGAAGTGGCTCCGTTCCGGAACCGTCAGTTTCAAGCACGGCACCTTCAGGTCGAAGCTCGTCCGCACCCAGATCGCTCCCGTCACGTCGTCGGGCTGCTCCGGCGAACTCGACCTGATCTCAAGACCGGCCGCGTTCTGCACCGGTGTGAAGGTCGTGCTCGACCCGATGTTCACGAGTCCGAGCGATACGGCTTCGATCGTCACGTCGACCTTGTTGCTCACGGCTTGCACCCATCCTCCGGATATGCGCGCCGCAATGCTGACGGTGTCCGTCGGCGCGTCGTAGGTCAGTGTGGGCAGACTGTCAACGCCACGGTTGCTTCC
>JBKKBZ010000061.1:0-19472 GCA_046713235.1 Actinomycetota bacterium
ATCATTAGTCCTGCCCGGAGGTCCCGCATGGTTTGCTAAACGATCCGACCGGTCCCGAGGTGGCGGGATGCTACCCTCACCGAGCCATGGTCCTTGGCCCACGAGGCCTCGCTTACCGCCTATACGAGCGCCGTCTGCTGGATACGCTCCGCGACGGTCCGATGCCGCATCATGTCGGGGTAATCCTCGACGGAAACCGGCGCTGGGCGCGCGCGACCGGGTATCACGATGCGGCCGAGGGCCACCGGCGCGGCGCGGCCAAGATCGACGAGGCTCTGGGATGGTGCAGCGAGTTGGGGATCCCGGTAGTCACCCTCTGGCTGCTATCGACGGACAACCTGGAGCGGAACCCGGAGGAGATCCGTGCGCTGCTGGGCATCATCGAGGACAAGGTCCGCAATCTCGCCGCCGACGATGCCTGGCGGATCCGCGCTCTCGGCGCCCTCGAGATGCTCCCCGAATCGACTGCAATGGTGCTTCGGGAGGCGGAGCGGAGAACCGAGGCGCACGCCGGGCGTGAGCTAAACGTCGCCGTCGGCTACGGCGGCCGGCAAGAGATCTCCGACGCCATCCGGCGCATGCTCGAGGAGTACCGCGACAAGGGAATGGACGTCGCCGACGCGGCGTCGAAGGTTTCCCCGGAGGAGATCTCCCGCTTTCTGTACACCGCGGGACTTCCCGATCCGGATCTCATCATCCGGACCTCGGGCGAGGTGCGCATGAGCGGGTTCCTCCTCTGGCAGAGCGCACATTCTGAATTCTTCTTCTGCGACCCTTACTGGCCGGATTTCCGTCGCGTGGACTTCCTTCGCGCAATTCGCGCGTACCAGCAGCGTCGCCGGCGTTTCGGGCGATGAGCCGCGACGCCCGATCGCCGAATACCCGCCCCGAGCTCACAGACGGCCGAACCGGCGGCCGCGCTGCTGGTACTCCTGGACTGCAGCGATGAGGTGCACGCGGGAAAACTCCGGCCAGAGCACCGGCAGGAAGATTAGCTCGGCGTACGCCGACTGCCAGAGCAGATAGTTCGATATCCGCTGCTCACCGGAGGTTCGCACGAACAGGTCCACGTCGGGAAGCGTCGGGTCGTAGAGCCTTGCCGCGATCGTGCGGTCGGTCACACGTCCCGGGGCCAGCCTTCCGGCGGCCACGTCGCGCGCCACGGCGCGCACCGCATCGGTCAGCTCGGCCCGGCCTCCGTAATTGAACGCAACGGTGAGGGTGAGTCTCCGGTTGTCCTTGGTCAGCTCCACGGACTCATCGATCTGCCGCTGAACGCGCGCCGGCACCTTCCGTTCGCGGCGCCCGATCCACCGCATCCGGACGCCCTTGGCGTGGAACTCGTCCCGGCGCCTGCGAACGAAACGCTCCGTGTCGTTGAGCAGGAAACGAACCTCAGCCGGGGGGCGGCCCCAATTCTCGGTCGAGAACGCATACAGCGTGAGGTAGCCGATCCCGATCTCGAGTGCGGCGTCGACTGCGCGCGCCACCGCTTCCTCTCCGGCACGGTGCCCGTCGGTCCGCCGCAACCCTCGTTGTCGCGCCCAGCGGCCGTTGCCGTCCATGACGACGGCAACGTGTGCCGGAATGTGCCGGGGATCGAGGCCGTCCGGCCGGACCGCCTTCAACGGGGAAGGTGAGCCCACGAACGGAGGGGCCGGTCGAAGTGGTACTCGACGAAGGCGCGCACGAGGCCCGCTCCCTCTCGGCGAACGTCGTCGGTCGTGGACTCTTCTCCCCACGCGCCGTCCAGCAAGGATGACAGGTAGGGAAGAGTCGATTCTCCGAGCCGGACGGCACCGCCGGACCGGCAGGTATCGCACACCATGCCCCCTTGAGAGACCGAGAATCTCGAGTGTGGCCCCGGCCGCCCGCACGACGCGCAGGCCGACAGGTGCGGCCGGAAACCGGCGAGCGATGCGAGGCGAAGCAAGAAAGCGTCGACCACCACGCCGGCGTCGGAGGTCTCCGCGAGCCGTCGCAGGCCTCCCAGGAGAAGCATGAATGTTTTCACGCTGCGCTGGCGCTCCTGGGCAACGCGGTCAATCGCCTCCAGCATCACCTCGCCGGCGGCGAAGCGACCATAGTGCTCGCGGATGCTCCGAAACGAGGTGATGGTCTCGGCCTGGGTCACGATGTCGAGCTCACGCCCGCGGTAGAGCAGAAGATCGACGTGCGTGAACGGCTCCAGACGGCCGCCGAAGCGAGACTTCGTCTTGCGCACGCCTTTCGCGACCGCACGCACTTTCCCCGAGCCTTGGGTCAGCAGCGTGACGATGCGATCGGATTCGCCGAGCTTCATCGTGCGAAGGACGATGCCCTGTTCCTTGTAGAGCGCCATGGCGACAAGATCGTACTCCGGACTCAGCCGGCCTCCGAGACGCGAGGTCAGCCGTCCGGCATGCGCCACTGGACGATCGTGCCGGCCAAACGGAAACCGAGGCGCTCCATGTTGCGCTGGCTCGGGGAACCGAAGACGGCCAGCGCGCAGACCAGCTCGCACCCGGCGGCCGCCGAATCGGCGATTCTCCGTTCGAGAAGCGCTGAATGGGCACCGTGGCGCCTGAGCGACGGGATCGTGGACGCGTTGGCCAGATAGCCGACCTCATCGTCGACGGCCAGAGCCGCGGCGCCTGCAGGCCGGCCGTCGACCCGCGCGAGGTACAGGCGTACGAAGTCGAACGAGGGCCAGGCCTCAATGTCGGTGCGCGCCGAGAGCCGACCTGCTTCGTCGATCTCGTAGCCCTCCGTCCACACCTGCGAGAAGACATCCATCTCGGCCGCGGTAATTGCCTCCACCTCGACCGCACCGGGACCGGGAAGCGGCGCTTTCGCCGCGCCGTAAAGCAGGGACATGGTCCGCGCCGGATAGGCGCCGTGGGCGACGAGTTTTTTGGAAAGCGCCTCGGGCTCGCTGGAGGTCAGAACGCTCAGGGTCGGAGCGATGCCACGATTGCGATAGAACCCAAGTATTTCGTCGACGTGCCCGGCGTCGTTTGGAGTCAGACCCGAGACCTGGTTCATCCAATGCAAGTCCGCGCGCGACGGCGCAACAACCGCCATCGCCCCGCCGAAGCGTGCGACCTCAACCCCGCTGGGGTTTCCCGGCTGGTCCCGGATGCTCTCCATCCATCGCGAGAAGAACCGAGTCGATGCGGCCGAGAGCCGCACCACCAGCGCATCCTCGACCGACGGCAGGCCCACCTAGTAGCCCAGACGGGTCAGCGTCTTCGGGTCGCCCTGCCAGTCCCGCGCGACCTTGACCTGCAGGCGGAGGAACACCTTCGCGCCGAGAATCCACTCGAGTTCCTTCCGAGCGCGGGTGCCGATCTCTTTCAGCATCGCACCGCCCTTGCCGATGATGATCCCTTTCTGCGAATCACGCTCTACGTATACCGTCGCCTCGATTGCGATCAGCCCGTCCTCGCGCTCCGTCACTTCCTCGATCACGACTGCAACGGAATGCGGCACCTCCTGGCGGGTTAGCTCCAAGGCCTTCTCCCGCACGATCTCTGCCAGGAGAAGCTCACGTGGCTGGTCGGTTACGACGTCGTCGGGATAGAACTTGGGCCCCTCGACAAGAAGATCGACCAGAAGCGACTGCAGCTCCTGAACATTCGTCCCGGCCAGTGCCGACACCGGGATGATCTCTCGCCAGTCTCCGAGTTCCTGAGCCGCAACGAGTTGGGGCGCCATCTTGTCCGGCCCGGCGACGTCCATCTTGTTCACCACGCAGATTACCGGCGTACCGAGCCGGAGAACCTCCCGGGCAACGAAACGATCCCCGTCACCGGCCGGCTGCGTTGCGTCGAGCAGAAAGAGAATCGCATCAACTTCCCGCAGGGTGCCGCGGACGACGTCGTTCAATCGCCGTCCGAGCAGTGTTCGGGGTTTGTGTAATCCGGGGGTATCGACGAAGACCACCTGCCAGCCGTCGCCGGTCAGGATGCCGCGGATGGCGTTGCGTGTCGTTTGCGGCTTCGGCGAGGTGATCGCCACCTTTCGGCCGAGAAACGCGTTGAGAAGTGTGGACTTTCCGACGTTCGGCCTGCCGACAACCGACACGAAACCCGAGCGATAGCCGGACTCAGCGTTCAACGGCCCGCTCACGACCCTCCGCGTTCGTCCCCTCGACCAGGATCTTGGCGATCCGGCGCCCCTGCACCTTCTCCGCGCGGAAATGCACACCCTGGAACGTCACTTCGTCGCCGACGGCCGGCACTTTGCCGAGCAGTCCGGCCATCAGTCCGCCGACGGTGTCCCATTCTGTGTTCGGCAGCTCGATAGCCAGCAACTCCGAAAGCTCGTCGATCGAGAGTTTTCCGCTCACGCGCAGGGCGCTGTTTCCCAGCGGCTCGACCAGCGGCTCTTCACGGTCGTACTCGTCGGCGATCTCTCCAACGATCTCCTCGAGGAGGTCTTCGATCGTCACGAGCCCGGCCACGTCGCCGAACTCGTCGACGACGACGGCCATGTGGGTCTTCCTCTGCTGCATCTCGCGAAACAGCCCCGAGATACGCTTCGACTCCGGCACGAAGAACGCCTCGCGCACGACCTTGCGCAGCGCGACCTGACCCTTGCCGTCGTGAAGGCGCTTCATCACGTCCTTGGCGTAGACCAGGCCCACGATGTTGTCGATGGTGTCGTCGTAGACCGGCATCCGCGAGAAGCCGGCCTTCAGCATCTTCGTGAGCACGTCCTTCAGCTTCGTCGATACCTCGACGGCCACCATGTCCGGCCGGGGAATCATCACCTCGCGCACCAGCGTGTCCCCGAACTCGAAGATGGAGTGGATCATCTCCTTCTCCTCTTCGAGGATGGAGGCTTCCCCCGCTGCGACGTCGGCCATCTGCCGCAACTCCTGCTCGGTAACGAACGGGCCTTGCTTGAGGCCCCGTCCGGGCAACAGGAAGTTGGCGATACCGATCAGGATACGCGCCACCGGGTGGAGAAACGGCGCGCGGCCGAGAAAGTGAATCATCGGGGCCAGGCGCAGGGCGATCCGGTCGGTGTGCTGAACGGCGAACGTCTTGGGAGAGACCTCGGCGAGCACGAAGATCGCCGCGGTCATCACCACCGTCGCGATGATCTCCGCAAAGCGCCAGTTCCGGCGGATCGCGAAGTCGGCGGCGAGGGTCGTCGCGGTGATGTGACAAACGAGCGTGAGGAGAAGGACCACGTTCAGAAACCGCGCCGGCTCCTCGACGACCCGAAGGAGCGTCTTCGCGCCCTTGACCCCATCCTCCACCTGCGAGAGAACCCGAACGCGGTTTGCGCGCGTGATGGCAACCTCGGCCGCAGCAAACACCCCGGCAACCAGTAAGAGGGTGAATATGCCCCCGAGTTGAACGATGTCGCGAGTGCTCATGCGCCGGCTCGCTCGTAGGATTGGAGGATGCGTTGCTCTTCGGCTTGCATAACCTCGGTTTCCGCAGGTTCGGCATGGTCGTGGCCGGCCAGATGAAGGATGCCGTGGACGAGCAGCAGGTTCAACTCGTCGGTGGCGGAGCGGCCCCCCTCGAGCGCCTGGCGCTCCGCGACGGCGGGACAAAGCACCACGTCACCGACCAGATGCGAGCCGTCCCCCGGATTCTCCAACCCGTCCATGGGAAATGCGAGAACGTCCGTCGGAAGGCGCTCTCCGAGATAGGTCTCCTTCAGCACGGCGATCTCCTCGGGCTCGACGAGAACCAGGGATAGCTCCGCGCCGGCGGCGGCGCCCAGGGATCCTAAGGCGTGCGCAGCCATGTTTCTCAGAAGGGCCAGGTCCGCCGGCTGTGACTGCCGGTCGTCGAGGGCGACGCGGAATTGCTCCGCACCGCCGGGGTCTTCGGGATCGCTCATCGACTCTCGTCGAACCGACGATAGGCTTCGACGATCTGCTGGACGATCTTGTGCCGGACCACATCCTCCGAGGTCAGGAAAAGAAATTCGACTCCCTCGATTCCGGTCAGGATCTCACGAACGATGTTCAGCCCGGAAAGCTGGCCGGACGGCAGATCGACCTGAGTGATGTCCCCGGTCACGACTACCCTGGAACCGAAGCCGAGCCTGGTGAGGAACATCTTCATCTGCTCGGGTGTGGTGTTCTGCGCCTCGTCCAGAATGATGAACGAGTCGTTGAGCGTCCGGCCCCGCATGTAGGCGAGTGGCGAAACCTCGATCGTGCCGCGCTGGAGGAGGCGCGAGATCTGCTCGGGATCGATCATGTCGTACAGCGCGTCGTAGAGCGGACGCATGTACGGATCGATCTTCTCGAAGAGGGTTCCCGGAAGATAGCCGAGCTTCTCGCCCGCTTCGACCGCGGGGCGGGTCAAGATGATCCGCGCCACACTCTTGTTCATCAGTGCGTGCACCGCGCTCGCGACCGCGAGGTAGGTCTTGCCCGTCCCGGCCGGACCGATCCCGAAGACGATCGTCGCGGAGCGGATTGCATCGATGTACTGCTTCTGCCCCAAGGTCTTCGGCCGCACGGCTTTCCCGCGGTGCGTGAACACCGAATCCGACAGGATCTGGCTGGGGCGGGCGTCGCCGCGCTTGATCATTCCGATGGAGGTCGTGAGGGAGTCGCCCGTCAGCATCTGGCCGTCTTCGAGCAACCCGATCAGCTCCTCGAACAAGGTCGCCACACGCTCGGCCTCGACGGCGTCGCCCGAGACGGTGATCTCGTTTCCTCGGACCACGATCGTGGAGGAGAAGGCGGACTCGATGAGCTTGAGCAGCTCGTCGCGCTGGCCGAGCAAGGCCACCATGGATTGGTGGTCCGGCACCAGGATCTTTATCTCTCTCGTCTGTGTTGCCACGGATCTCCCCGGGCCGCCGCGTTCGGTGGCCCTCGACGGCTGCGGCCCCCTCCTGGGGGCCGGCCGCCGATGGTCGAGTATACCGCCGGCCGGACGCCGTCTATCCCGGTGGCCACCCAAGTTTTCGTCCCGCGAGCACGTGCAGATGCATGTGAAGGACACTTTGACCGGCATCTGGGCCGACGTTCAGGACGAGCCGGTAGCCGGTCTCGGCCACCCCCTCGGACCGGGCAAGCTCGTTCGCGGCGCCGACGAGATCGGCGAGCAACTCCCCATGCTCGGGGCGGACGGCCGCGGCGTCTACGACGTGCTCCTTGGGGATAACGAGAGCGTGAAGCGGCGCCTGGGGGTTGAGGTCGCGAAAAGCCAGGACCGTCGGGCGGTCGAGGACGACCGTAGCAGGCACCTCGCCGGCGACGATTCGGCAGAACAGGCAATCGGTCACTGCGTGGCCTCCTTTCATGCCGGCTCAACGGATGCCGGCGAACAGGTCGGTCTCGACCGGCTCCCCGGGCGCGCGCGGCGGATGCACCCGCTGGAACGCCTCCGCTCCCAGCGTCATTACGTAGAGGTCTTCCGGGAGCCTGCCGAGGAACCCGTCCACCTGGGTCGCGTGAGCGCGCAGGGCCCGGACCTTCGCGTCGATGTCGGACGTCACATCGACAATGCAGGCGATCGACTGATCCGGCGAGCCTTGAGGAAGGAGCGGATCGTCTGTCGACCACAGCGGCGTGCCCCGCTCCTCGAGGACCTGGAAGAGCGCGGCTATGGCGGCAGCCGGTAAGGCCGTCAAGTAAAACTTCTGGGGGAAACCATCCTCGCGAACCCGCTCAAAAGCCGAGTGCACCATAGCGCTTACGGCGACATGGTCGGGGTGGTTCGTAATACCGCCGGGCTCCATCGTGACGAGAACGTCGGGACGCAGCTCGCGCAGCGCCGCCTCGATTCGGGCCACTCCTTCGTCGTCGGCAACCGTTCCGCCGTCCGGCGTCCCGACGATGCGAACGTCCTCAACCCCGAAAAGCTTGCACGCCGTCCGGAGCTCTTGCTCGCGCACCTCGCCGAGGGACTCGGGGGTCGCACCGGTTCCGGCAGCGATCTCGCCGGCTTCGCCGCGGGTGAACGTCAGGATCGTTCCGGCGCATCCCTGCGGAACATACCGAAGAAACGAGCCGCCCAATCCATAGGTTTCGTCGTCGGGGTGGGCGAATACGCCGAGGATTCGGCGCCCATTTAGAGTTTCCTCACTCATTCAATGCTCCTTGAACCATCGAATCGTTTCCGGAACACCTTCTTCGATCGAACGATAGGTATACCCCAGCTCGTGCTGAGCCTTACCCGAGGACGCCATCCAGGAACCCTTCAGGCTGGCGAGCCCCTCCTCGAGCAGAAGGGGCTCTTGGCGAAGGATTCGGGCGATTGCCGGGCCGAGCGGCCGGCCCGCAGCCATCATCCATCCCGGGATTCGAAATCTAGGAGGCCGGATCCCCACCTCCGGAGAGACCCTGCGAAGGAGGTCTGCGACCGTCGCGTTGTCGCCTCCGAGGATGTACTGCTCACCGTGCCGTCCCTTGTCGTGGGCCAGCATCATCCCGGCTGCGACGTCTTCCACGTGAACCCACGAAAAAGCACCGTCGAACGCGGGAGCCGCCAGCAACCAGCCGCGCGAGTAGAAACGAAAGAGGAGCCCGACAACGCTCGGGTCCGCAGGCCCGTATACGGCGCCGGGAAGAACGACGACGATCGGCAGCCCGGCCTCGGCCATCTCTTCCGCGATGCGCTGGGCTTGCCACTTGGTCTCTTCGTACAGAGATGCGAACTCGCCGGAATGGCGGGTCGCCTCATCGACGACCTCGCCGGCCGCCACCCGCCCCTTGGCTGCAACGCTCGAGCACACGACGATGCGGCCGACACCTGCCTCCACCGCTTCTGTAAGCACGTTTTCCGTGCCGACGACGTTCACCTCGTACATGCGTTGCCGATCCGTCGCGCCGATCGCGTACCACGCGGCAAGATGAAAGACCGCATCGCAGCGGCGCATCGGAGAGGCAAGGGTCGTGGGCTCGGTCACATCGCCGCCGACGAGCGTGGCCCCCATCTCTCGCAGGTGTCCGGCGCGTTCTGGAGATCGCACGAGCGCCACGATCTCCCACCCGGCCGATACCAAGGAGCGAGCCAGGTGACTGCCTATGAAGCCGGTCCCGCCGGTCAAGAACGCGCGCATGGCGCCGGGAGCCTATCGCGGAGAAACGACGGTATCAGACGCCGGCGCGGACGCCGAGGTCGCCGAGCCGAGACGCCAGGGTATCGGGGGTCATGTCGAAGACGGCCGCCAGGGCGCGAACATCGTCGCCCCGCACCGAGAGCATCTTGCCGTTGAAATCGCCGCGAGCCATCTGGATCTGGTTCAGGTAGCGGCCCAGCACGGCAACTTCGGGGGCATCGACCTCACGCAGGCGCTGGAGATCGATGCAGATTCCCCCCTCCCGGGCATCGCTGTGGGGGGAATCGAGAGTTATCGTCCCGGACTCGATGCGCGGTAGGAGCTGGTCCACGGGAACGTCGTAGAACGCCCCGAGCCGCTGGAGCCGGGGCACAGAGATGCTTCGCTCGCCGCGCTCGTAAGCGCCGAGCACCGAAGCCTTGAACTCCTTGTTAGAAGCCGCTTCAACCTCGTGGAGAGACAGACCCTTCTGGAGCCGGATCGCCCGAAGGCGCTCTCCCACGCGGCGCGCGTACGTCGTGTCCACGCTCCCGCCCCCATCTCGGCCACCCGTACAGTGGTCGCAAACGTACCATCCACGGGCAAGGCGAGCAACGACCGAAGAAGGATTTTGGAAAGATCCGGAAGAACGCTCCGTCACCCCAGGCGGCCGTAACGTGCCATCACGAGCGCGCAACCGACGATCGCCGCGGTTTCAGTCCGGAGAATTTGTGGCCCCAGCGACACGACAACCGCACCCCGCGCGGCGAGATCGACGGCCTCTTCGGGGGTGAATCCTCCCTCGGGGCCGACGAAGAGGGTCACATCGCCGACCCCATCGACTAGGGCTGCGGTAAGGCGGACCTTCGCCTCTTCGTGAAAGACGAGGGCGAGGCCGGGGAAGGTGACCTCGGCAAGCGTGATCGGATCCGGGATCTCCGGAAGCCACGCTCGGCGCGCCTGCTTGGCGGCCTCCCGGGCGACCGCGCGCAGCCGGGCGACCCGGTTGGCGCCGCCCGCCGACGCCACGCTCCGTTCCGTCCGCACCGGCACGATCGCGTCTACTCCGATCTCGGTGAGCTTTTGCACGACGACCTCCAGCTTGGAGGCCTTGGGGATGCCTTGAACGAGGGTGACCCTGGGGTAGGGCTCGGGCTCCGAACGGCGCGAGAGCACGGCGAGGACGAGATCGGATCCGGCTTCGACGACTTCGGCATCGGCCACGTTGCCACGTCCGTCGGCGACGGAAACCCGCTCGCCGGGACGAAGTCGAAGGACACGGACGGCGTGGCGAGCGTCGTCACCCGCGACGATCAGCCGGTCGCCGGAAATCGATTCGACGAGGAGGTGAGAAGCGGTCACCGAGCGAGCACCACTAACGCTCCTTGCGCAGGGCGTCCTTGATCTTCGACACGAAACCCGCGGCGGGTGGGTCCACCGTCTCGTCGCGAAGCCGGGCGAGCGCTTCGACGGCCGCCCGCTGCTCGGCGCTGAGATCGCGCGGTACCACCACGTCGAGTCGCACCACGAGGTCGCCGGCCCCACGCGCCTGGAGATGCGGGATACCCCGGTCACGGAGCCGGATCTCCTGACCCGAAGGGGTACCGGGTTCCACATGAAGGGTCTCTTCGCCGTCCAGCGTGGGCACGTGCACGTCTCCTCCGAGAGTCGCGATCGAGAACGGAACGCCCACGACGCAGCGCAGGTCGTCACCTTCGCGTTCGAAGACCTCGTGGGCAACAACGGAGACCCGGACGAAGAGATCCCCCGGCGGTCCGCCGAGCGAACCGGGCCTGCCGCGGCCCCCGACGCGCAAGGTCATGCCCGCGGCAACCCCGGCCGGAACCTGAACCTCGACCGTACGGGTCCCCGTGACCGTGCCGACACCGCCACAAGACCGGCACGGGCTTGCCGGACCGTCGCCGGCCCCTCCGCAGGCAGTACACGGCCGGGACGTCATCACCTGTCCGAAGATGCTGCGCTGAACCGAGCGCATTTCCCCGGTGCCGGCGCAGCGTGAGCATCGCAGGCGAAACGTTCCCGGCTCGCACCCGTTTCCTCCACACGGCTCGCAGGTGACCAGATCGTTCAGGGTCACAGTTCGTTGAGCCCCGGTCGCCGCCTCGCCAAGCGTGATCTCCACGGCCACCGCGAGGTCATCGCCCTGCTGCGGTCCTCGGTGCGGACCCTGCCGTCCGGATCCGAAGGGCGACCCTCCGAAGAACGTCTCCATGAGATCGCCGAGATCGCCGAAGCCTGCGAACGGGCTCGACGCCGAGCGGTCGTCTCCGAACTGGTCGTAGCGACGCCGCCGCTCGGGATCGGACAACACCTCGTAGGCAGCGTTCAGTTCCTTGAAACGATCCTCGGCCTGGGGATCGGCATTGGCATCCGGATGGTGTTGCCGTGCCATCTTTCGGTAAGCACGCTTGATCTCGTCCTGCGAGGCGTCGCGGCCGACTCCCAGAACCGCGTAGTGATCGGGCACGGGCCCGCTCTACCCGCCGAGCGATCCGAGCTGATCGGCGATCGCCCGCGCCACGGCCTGGGTGATCGCCATGGCCTGCTCGTAGTCCATTCTCGTCGGGCCGATCACGCCGACGGATCCGACACCGCCGTCGCCGAGGTCGTATCCGGCAACGACGACGCTGCATGCACGGAGATCGGGGTCTTCCAGCTCGTGGCCGATGCGTACGCTCACCGGCCGGCTCATTCCCTCGGCAAGCGCCCGAACGAGCGAGTGCTGGCGCTCCAAACCCTCGTACACGCGGCGCAAGTCGTCGATCGCAACGAAGGTCTGATCGGCGGCGAGCATGGAGGCTCCGCCGAGGATCATCCGATGCTCCTTGCCCACTGCTACTGAGATCGCGTCGCGGGCCCCCTGGAACACTCGCTTCGTCCCTGCCCGGGCCGCGCGCATCAGGTCGGCCACCTTGGCCTCGGCCTCGGTGAGCCGGACGTCCTGGAGGACGCGGTTGAGGTCGGTGAGCGCGCCGTCGATCTCCTCCTGAGCGGCGTCGACGTCCAGCTCGACGGTGCTCTTCTCGACGAGTCCGGTGTCGGTGATGAGAACGACGAGCACGAGCCGCGGTGCCAGCCGCACCAGGTCCACGTGCCGGAGCTTGGCCCCGGTCAGCGTCGGAGGCAGGATCGCCGTCGCCTGCCGGGTCAGCCGCGAGAGGACCTCCCCCGCCTTGGTCATGAGATCCTCCACGTCGGCGCGGATGCCCCGCAGCTCCTCGTCGACCTCCCGCCGCCGTTCGGGCTCCATCTCGATGGGCTGGCGCACGTGATCGACGAAATACCGGTAGCCGAGGTCGGTGGGGATGCGGCCGGCCGACGTGTGGGGCTGGGTGAGGTAGCCGAACTCCTCCAGCAGGCTCATGTCGTTGCGGACCGTCGCCGACGAGACGTCGAGGTGGTAGCGCCCGACGATGCTCTTGGACCCGACCGGATCCCCGCGGCGGATGAACTCCTGGACTATGGCAGTCAGGATCAGGCCTTGCCGGTCCCCCAGTCCCTGCTGTTCATCGCCCATGATCTCAATGCCTCGCTAGGGGCGGGATGCTAGCACTCGGCTATGGCGAGTGCTAGGTATCGGGGGCCTACTGGACCCCGCGATCCCAACGGAACGCGTTACTCGCTCTTGGCCGGCTTGATGATCGGCTGTAGCTCGGAGATCAAGAACACCTTGAAAGGCAGGGCCTTCGCGTCGTCTCCGTCAACCGAGACCACGAACCGGAAGTTGCCTGCTCGCTCGAACCGATACCCGTTCACGTTCATCGCCGTCGGGACGATCTGCTCATCCCCCGGCTGGATGGTTGGCGGCCGCCCCACGTTGAACTGTCCGCCGATCGATTCGATCTTGCCCTCGCCGGCGGGGTTGTCCCCGATCGGCAGACGCTGCCCGTCGGCATCCTCGAGTCGGATCTCGAAGTTGTGGACCTGGTTCGTCGCCGTGTACGGCACTCGGATCAGGACGCCGATGCCGATGCGATCATGAACTACCGGGAGCGCCCGGACGTTGATCGTGTTCCACCCCGCCCCCTGGGCGTACAGCTTGCCCTCGGCCATCACGACCGAGTCCGCCAGGAAGGCGTCAACCTCTATCGTGCTCGCCAGCATGCCAAAGCTCCTCTTGTCGTGGTCATACCATGATGATAGAGTCTGGTCATACCAGCGTCAAGTAGGAGATCCGATGAGTCGGCACCACCCGAGCCACGCTGAGGAATGGTTCTATGACGAAGAGGACGAAGAGGAACTCGCCGCGCACAGGATCTCGATCCCTGAGGCACAGGAGGTTTGGGAGAACGGCGCTGTATTCGCGCCGAACAAGAAACATCGGGCCGGCGACTTCTACATGTTCGGATTCACGAACGGGGGCCGCAGGCTTACCATCGTGATCAGATGGTTATCCGACCTGCTCGCGATCGAGCCGACAACAGGATGGGACGCAACGCAGGGAGAACAGACCAAGTTCTTCAAGTAGTCGAGTGATAAGTCGAGAGGCGATCTCAGTGAAAGAGGACACCATGAGCAGCAAGAGGAAGGACGCGGAGTATTACCAGCAGCACAAGGACGATCCGGAAGAGTACGGAGAACCTCAAGGCACTCTCGGAAAGCGTCCGGAGCGACGTCGCCTCAATGCGATGGTGTCGGTGAGGCTTACGCCAGATGAAGAGGCGCTGATTCGAAGCGTCGCGGAGCGCCACAAGCTCAGCTTGTCGGCGTTCCTTCGGATGACTGCGCTCAAGGCTGCGGCGCCGAATGCTCCGGTTGATATCGAGCGCTGGCGTCAAACCAAATCAACAACGGCTTCTTCAACTACCCGAGTCGACAACGGAAACATCGTCATGTTCCAGCCAGCGACAGGAAGTCACGGGGAGCCGATCGCGAAGTAGTGCGAGGCGGCTATCCGGGCCCTAATCCTCGCGCCATGGCGGCCGGTGCTCGAAGATCGTGATCGACCGGCCGCGGGTCTCGACCTTCCACACGAGCTGGTCGCGGACGCGTTCGGGGATCTTCTGATCGCAGAACCGCTTCACCTTCGCGACGGAGAGCTCGGACAACATCGAGCGCATGCTCGGACTCCGGAGTTAATCACATCGTCAGCTGCCCTCCCGGCGAGGAGCGACGCTCGCAGCTTTGTGGTCCGGCCATGTACGCACGGCTTCGAGGCGAGGGTGTGACAACAGGTCCTCAATGCACAATCGTGATGCCCCAACGTAGCTCCAAGCGAAGTCGATCTCGGTCGCTACACACCAGGCCCGATCCTCCGGCCACCACAAGTTCGCGCTCTGCCTGAACGGCTGTGGCTCGAATGACTGTCCAGCCTGCTCTATTACCAAGCTTCGTGGCCCCGAACGCGGGGTCTGGTACGTGCACGCAGCTCTCGACGAGTGCAGGCACAGTGCCGGCTACGCCGTGAGCCGCAGCGCGACCTCGCTTTCGAGCAGGAGGCCGCGGCGCGTCAGTGTCATCCGTTCGCCCTCGAGGCGCACCAACCCGCCGGATTCGAGCCCGGCAACCTCTGCGTGCAGATCCCGGCCGAGCCGGCCACCGGCCTCGGAGAGATCAAGACCCTCCACGAGCCGCAGCCGGAGGATGACCCACTCGCGAGCCCGCTCCGCCGCGTCGAGGCGCTCCTCGCCTTCGCGGGCTCTCTCCGGATCGGCCGCGTATGCAGCGGGCAGCTTTCGGTTCCACGACCGCACCCCGGCGACGTGGGAATGTGCTCCCGCTCCGAGCCCGACGTAATCGCCCTGGGTCCAGTACACGAGGTTGTGGCGCGAGGGCTCGCCCCAATTCGACAGCTCGTAGTGCCGGTAGCCGGCGGCGGCCAGCGCGTCGAGGGCGTGCTCGTACCGCTCCGCTTGCACGTCCTCGTCGGGTGCCGGCATGCGGCCGGACGCAACGTCGGCGCCGAAGCGGGTCGCCGACTCGATCGTCAGCGCGTAGCAGGAGACGTGATCCGGCCCGAGCGCGATCGTCTCGGCGAGCGAGCGCTCCCATCCGGCGTCTCTCTCTCCCGGCGTCCCGTAGATGAGATCGAGGTTGAGATTCTCGAACCCCGCCGACCGGGCCGCGTGCACGGCGCGCGCGACCGCCGCCGCGTCGTGCGCTCGGCCGAGAAGCTGCAGTACCTCGGGATCGAAAGACTGCGCGCCGAGCGAGATCCGGTTGAATCCGGCGGCGCGCAGCACCGACAGGCGGTCGGCTTCGGTGGACTCCGGGTTGGCTTCCAGGGTGATCTCCGCGCTCTCCTCTATCGCAAGCACGCCCCCGAGCCGCCGGAGAAACTCCGCCAGGAGCGCCGGCTCGACGAGGCTCGGCGTGCCGCCGCCGACGAAGACCGAGCCGGCCGAAGGGAACGTGTGCGTCCCCGCCCACATCTCCGCTTCGCGCAACACGGCCCCCAGGTACTCCGCGGCCGTGTGCTCGAGTCCGACGTAGGTGTTGAAGTCGCAGTAGGGGCAGCGCGAGGTGCAGAAGGGCACGTGGACGTAGATCCCGAAGGCCGGGGCGAGGCTGCCGGCCGGCGCGTCGGAAACGGTTGCCGCAGCCGGTGTCACCGCTCGTCTCCCCCGACCCGCAGGGCGGCGATGAATGCCTCCTGCGGAACTTCGACCGCGCCGACCTGCTTCATCCGTCTCTTGCCTTCTTTCTGTTTCTCGAGCAGCTTGCGCTTGCGCGTGATGTCTCCCCCGTAGCACTTGGCCAGCACGTCCTTGCGCTTGGCCTTGATCGTCTCCCGCGCGATAACGCGCGAGCCGATGGTCGCCTGAATCGGCACGTCGAACATCTGACGCGGAATAAGCTCGCGGAGCTTCGTCGTCAGGGCCCGCCCGTAGGTCTGCGCCTTCTCCCGGTGCACGATCGCGCTGAATGCATCGACGGCGTCGTTGTTGAGCAGGATGTCCACTCGCACGAGGTCGGCGCGCTGATAGCCGATCGGCTCGTAGTCGAGCGAGGCATAGCCGCGCGTGCGCGCCTTGAGCTGATCGAAGAAGTCGAAGATGATCTCGGACAGCGGCAGCCGGTAGCGCAGCTCGACCCGGTCCTCCGACAAGTAATGCATGCCGTCGAGCACACCGCGGCGTGCTTGGCAGAGTTCCATCAGCGTCCCGACGTACTCCTTCGGCGAGAGCACCAGCGCGGTCACGCCGGGCTCCTCGATACGCTCGACGATGTGCGGGTCGGGCATCTCGGAGGGGTTGGAGACCATGATCTCCTCCCCGTTCGTCTTGACGACTCGATAGCCGACGTTGGGTGCGGTTGCCACGAGCTCGAGATTGAACTCCCGCTCGAGGCGCTCGCGGCTGATCTCCATGTGCAGGAGCCCGAGGAACCCGCAGCGGAAGCCGAAGCCGAGCGCCTTGGACGTCTCCGGCTCGTAGACCAGGGCGGCGTCGTTGAGGCGGAGCTTGTCGAGCGCGTCCCGCAGCGCGGGGAAGTCCTCCCCGCTCAGCGGATACAGCCCCGCGTACACCATGGGCCTCGGCTCTAGGTAGCCGGGAAGCGCCGACGATGCCGGTCTGCGCGCGTCGGTGACCGTGTCGCCGACCTTGGCTTCCCGGACGAGCTTGATGCCGGAGATGAGGTATCCCACCTCGCCGGGCCCGAGCGAGTCGCGCGGTTGCTGGTCGGGCGCCATGACGCCGACTTCCTCGACCTCGTGCTCCGCACCGGTCGCCATCATCCGGACCCGGCCGCGCTTGCGGAGCGCGCCGTCGACTACGCGAACGTAGGAGACGACCCCGCGATAGGCGTCGTAGGTCGAGTCGAAGATCAGAGCGCGGGCCGGTGCGTCGGGGTCGCCATTCGGATGAGGTACCCGCTCGACGACGGCCTCCAGGAGCGCATCGACACCCTCTCCGGTCTTGCCGCTCACGAATAGGATCTCGTCGTCGCGGCAGCCGAGCACCTGCTGGATCTCCAGGGCGACTTTCTCGGGCTGGGCGGCCGGTAGATCGATCTTGTTCACGGCGGGAATGATCTCGAGATCGGCTTCAAGGGCGAGATGGAGGTTGGCCAGGGTTTGCGCCTCGATCCCCTGGCTCGCATCCACGACGAGCACAGCCCCCTCACAGGCATAGAGGGCTCGCGAAACCTCGTAGGTAAAGTCGACGTGCCCGGGGGTGTCGATCAGGTTGAGATGGTAGGTCCGGCCGTCCTTGGCGGGAAAGGCGAGTGTGACCGCGGCCGCCTTGATCGTGATGCCTCGCTCCCGCTCCAGGTCCATGCGGTCGAGGTACTGCTCGCGCATGTCACGCGCGCTCACCGCGTGCGTGATCTCCAGGACCCGATCGGCCAGGGTCGACTTGCCGTGGTCGATGTGGGCAATGACGCACCAGTTTCGGATGAGGTCCAGGGCGGGCACGAGAGCCAAGGATACCGGGCCCACCCGGTGCACAGGGATTGGCCGCCTCTGCTACACTCCCCGGCCCGTATGGCCAACATAAAGTCCCAGATCAAGCGAAACCGCCAGAACGAGAAGGCGCGGCAGCGCAACCAGTCGGTGCGCTCCGAGTTGAAGACGTTTACACGACGGTTCCGCGAATCGCTGGCCGCAGGCGACCGTGAGGCAGCGCAGGCCGCGCTGCGCCTGGCTTGCCGTGCTTACGACCGCGCGACGGCTCAGGGCGTCATCCACGCGAACAACGCCGCGAACCACAAGTCGAGCCTGCAGCGCGCGTTCGACCGCACCGCCGCCGCGTAGCTCAGCGGGGGCCGCGCTCGGTGATCTCATCGACCAGGAGGTCGAGGACGAGTTCGTCCTTCTCCTCGCTCTTCAGCGCGAGATCCCCGTCGGCAAGAAGCCGGTAGGCCCGGCGGATCTCATCGGCAGAGAAGTTTCGGGCTTGCCGGAACGCCCGCTTGACCTGGCCCGGCCGTCCGCCGAACTCGCGCGCGATGGCTTCGGCAGCGCGCGGCTCGGAGTCCTTGACTGCCGCAACCAGACGCATCTGCCGCGCCAGCGCGGCGACGATCCCGATCGGGTTCTCTCCTTGCTCGGCGAGCGAGTGCAAGCGTTTGAGCGCTGCGACTCGATCGCGATCGAGCACGGCATCGACGAACTCGTACACCTTCGATTCGAGTCCCTGAAAGCGCGCGGCGACTCGGGCGACGTCGATCGCACCCTCGGTTTCGTCCAGGAGCTGATCGGCGGCGGCGGCGAGTTCGCGAAGGTCGGTGCCCAAGGCGTCGACGAGCGCTTGCGCGGCCTCGCCCGACACCTTTCGACCGCGCCGCCTGATCCGCGCGGCGATCCATCCTGCCGTCTCCCACGGCGCAGGAGCCGCCGGAGTGACCCGGTCGATGCCGTCGCCGAGCGCCTTAACCAGGCGCGTTGCCTTGGCTCCGGGTACCGCGACCAGCGCCAGCACGATTCCCGGCGTCGGACCTGCGATCCATCGCACCACGGTCTGCGCCGCCTCGGCCGGCAGATCCTGTGCGTCTCGCACCACGATCAGACGGCCGGCATCGAACAGGGACCCGGTTCCAAGCGCGTACGCCAGAGCCTGCGCCTCGCCGGCCGGAATTTCCTCGCGCGAGTAGCCGGCTTCGGTGGCCTCGGTGCGCAGCTCCCCGAGTGCCTCCGAGGCGAGGAACTCGTCCCCCGAAACGATCAAGGTGGCCGGCCGCATTGCGCCGCATCCTACGCCGCGCGCGCGACGCGATGCTCTTGGCGGATCCGAAGGTTGCCCGACGCGTCCACCACCGCAGTAACGTCGCCGGAGCGGTCCGTGCGGTAGGCGATGATGCCCGCGCCGGCGAGGGCGTCCAGACATTTCTTCGAGGGATGACCGAAGTCGTTCGGCCCCACCGGAATGAGCGCGGCCCGGGACCCCGTGGCCGCGTAGAACTCGTCGAGCATGCGCGCCGACCCGTGGTGCGGCACCTTGAAGACGGTTGCGCGCACAGCGTCGCGATCCTCTTCCAGCAGCCGCTGTTGCCCTTCCTCCTGCAGCTCGCCGCCGAGCAGCGCGGAACCCTTGCCGAACGTGAGGCGCAGGACGATCGAGTTGTTGTTGAGATCCGAATCCGTTCCGAGGAAGAGCGGCTCGCGCGGTGCGAGAACCTCGACGCCGACCGGTCCGAGCGCAAACGCGTGGCCGGCTCGGGCAACGACGCGGGGAATCCGTCGCCTTGTCGCCGTAGCCAGAAGAGCCGCGTACTCGGGGATCTCCGCCTCCAGATCGGGATCGAGCACGGAGCCGACAGGGATCTGCGCGACCGCTGCCGTTAGCCCGATCACGTGGTCGGCATGCGGATGCGTGAGGACCACGACGTCGATGCGTCTGATGCGGCGTGACGCCAGTCGCTCCATCAGCCGCCGCGGATCCGGGCCACCGTCCACGAGCATCGTCGCCCCTCCCGGCGCGCGAACCAGAATCGCGTCACCTTGGCCGACGTCGAGCGCCGTTACTTCGAGCCCCGACGGTCCACCCGCGGTGAGCGCGACC
>JBKKBZ010000062.1:0-2520 GCA_046713235.1 Actinomycetota bacterium
CGAGCGCGCGAGCGTCGTGGCGCTCTCGAACGGTGCAAAGCCCGCGCTCCTTCTCGCCGCCGGGCATGCCGACCGCGTCGAGGCGCTCGTCTTCAACTGCCCCTCGCTCGCAATCGGTGAACCCCTCCCCGACCGCGCCTACCCCTTCCACGAGCCCCTGGACACCGACGAGGGATGGGCGAAGTTCAACGCCCACTACTGGCGCCGTGACTACCGCGGCTTTGTCGAGTTCTTCTTCTCACGGAACTTCAACGAGCCGCACTCCACAAAGCCGTTCGAGGACGCTGTGGGGTGGGCGTCCGAGACGACGCCCGAGGTGCTTATCGACACCATTGTCGGCAGCCGCATCGGATTCGGCCGCAAGGAGGTGGCCGAGCTGTGCGCGCGCGTCCGCTGCCCGGTCCTGGTGATCCAGGGTGCACACGACGACATCACCGGCCCTGGCCCCGGCACCGCGCTGGCCGAGGCGACCAATGGGACGCTCCTGCTGCTCGAGGGCTCCGGTCACAGTCCGCACACACGCGCCCCCGTCAAGTTCAACTTGGCGGCGCGGGAGTTTCTCGGGCTGCGAACGCCCGAGAAGAGGTGGACGCGGTGGACACATCGGCCTCGGCGCGCGCTGTTCGTCTCCTCCCCCATCGGCCTGGGACATGCGCGGCGCGACGTCGCCATCGCTGACGAACTGAGGAAGCTGCACCCCGGCCTTGAGATCGTGTGGCTCGCCCAAGATCCCGTCACGCACGTCCTGCGGGAGCGGGGAGAGCGCATCCACCCCGCGTCGCGATTCCTCGCGAGCGAGGTCGCGCATGTCGACGCGGAATCAGGCGAGCACGATCTCCACTGCTTCCAGATGCTGCGACGGATGGACGAGATCATGCTGGCCAACTTCATGGTCTTCCATGATGCGGTGGAGAACGAGCACTACGATCTCTGGATTGGCGATGAGGCCTGGGAGATCGACCACTACCTGCACGAGAACCCGGAACTGAAGCGGGCGCCCTACGTCTGGCTGACCGATTTCGTCGGTGTTCTCCCCATGCCGGACGGCGGCGAATACGAGGCCTTCCTCACGAGTGATTGGAACGCGGAGATGATCGAGCACGTCGAACGGTTCCCGCGGATCCGAGACCGCGCGATCTTCGTGGGCAATGCCGACGACATCGTGTCGGACCGGTTCGGCCCCGGGCTGCCGCTGATCCGAGACTGGACGGTAGAGCACTACAAGTTCTCAGGCTACATTACCGGCTTCGACCCGTCGGAATTCAAAGACCGGCCGGTCCTCCGGGCCTCGCTTGGGTATCAGGCCGACGAGCGCGTCTGTATCGTGACGGCGGGTGGCTCGGGGGTGGGCGGTTCTCTGCTCCGGCGCGTGGTCGAGAGCTTCCCGGAAGCCAAGCGGCGCGTGCCGGAGCTCCGGATGGTGGTCGTGGCCGGTCCCCGGAACGATGCGGCGGCATTCCCTTCGCGTCAAGGACTGGAGATCCAGAAGTACGTGCCGGGGCTACACCGCCACCTCGCGGCGTGTGAGACGGCACTGGTCCAGGGTGGATTGGCAACGACAATGGAACTGACCGCCGCCGGCAGGCCATTCGTCTACGTACCGCTCGGCCACCACTTTGAGCAGAACTTCCACGTCCGCCACAGGCTCGACCGCTACGAAGCCGGTCGGTGCATGACCTTCGATCAGGTCACGCCAGACGCAGTCGCTCAGGCCCTTGCCGAGGGCATCCATCGGGTTCCGCACTACCGCCCGGTGGAGACAAATGGCGCCGCCAGGGCCGCGGCCATGATCGCCGAGCTTCTGTAAGGTGAACTGATGCGTGCACGAGGTAAGTCGTGGGCAAGGGACGGCGCGACAAGAACAAGAAAGGGGGAATTCGCGATGGGAGTTATCGACCGAGAGAAAGTCCCCATTACTATTCAGGGCGATGGCGTAGAACTCCTGACGGCCGAAGTGGCTGAGATGACCGTCGCCTTCGTCAAGCTACGGGCGGGAACCGATCTCAGCCCCGCGGTGAGAGGCCTGCCCGGTGACCTGTGCCCCTGTCCGCACTGGGGCTACATGGTCAAGGGGCGGGTGATGATGAAGCCGAAGAACGGCGAGCAGGTCTACGAGGCTGGCCAACCGTTCTACTGGTCTCCCGGCCACGCCCCGATGGCTCTTGAAGACTCCGAGTACGTCGACTTCTCGCCGAGCGACGTGTTGGCCGCCGTGATTCGCCACCTCAAGGGCGTGGGCTAGCCCGGCGGCGGGGTTTAATCGTCTCTCAGCACGGCTGCCCGCGGTCCAGCATCGCTCCAACTCGGACCGCGGGCAGTAGCTATTGATGGGTTGGTGGAGACGACGGGATTCGAACCCGTGACCCCCTGCGTGCAAAGCAGGTGCTCTCCCGCTGAGCTACGTCCCCACTGAAGACACCCTACCATTATACTGGCGATGGCATCCTCATGGGAGTCACGGCAATCTGATGAAGCTCGGCGTCGTTTTCCCCCAAACCGAAATCGGGACCGATCCGGTGG
>JBKKBZ010000063.1:0-9573 GCA_046713235.1 Actinomycetota bacterium
GGCCACCGGCGAAAGATGCTCCACACTGTGCTTCGAGGAGCCGGGATCGACTCCGGCGTGCTTGACCGGGCCTTTGCCAACGCGGGAGTCGAGCGCACCGCCCGAGCCGAGGACCTCGACCTGGCGACGCTGGCCCGGCTGGCGGAACGCCTGCCGCTCATCGTCCGAGGCCGGGCGGCCGGCTGATGCGCGTCCTCGCTCCCGCCAAGATCAATCTGTTCCTGTCCGTCGGGGGCCGGCGTAGCGACGGTTATCACGACATCGTGACGGTGATGCAGTCGGTGACTCTCTTCGACGAGCTGGAGATCGGTCGGGCCGACTCGACAACTCTCGACGTCGAGCCGCCGGGCGCCGCGCCCGAGGATGCCTCGAATCTCGTGGTCAAGGCGGCCACGGCGATGATCACGGCCACCGGAAGCGCGAGGGGCGGGGCGATCCGCTTGCACAAGCAGATCCCGATGTCGGCCGGGCTGGCCGGAGGCAGCGCCGATGCCGCTGCGACCCTGGTCGGGCTGAACGCGTTGTGGGAGACGGGGATGTCGCGCAAGGCGCTGGAGCGGATCGCGTGGTCCATCGGTGCCGACGTGCCGTTCTGCGTTCGGGGCGGAACGGCCGTCGCGCGCGGCGCCGGGGAGTCCCTTGCCCCGCTTGCCTGTCCGGTGCCGCTGTGGTGGGTTCTTGCGTCCGGGGGATCGAGGCTGTCCACGGCCGACGTCTACGCCGCGCGTGATCGTCTGACCTCGGGTGAGACCGAGGATCCCTTCGCCCTCGCCGACGCACTGGCGCGAGGGGACGTCGAGGGCGTCGCGGCCGGCCTGCGCAACGACCTCGAGGCGGCGGCGGCTTCACTCGACGCCGGCTCGGCGATCGCGGGGCAGGCCCTGGCGGATGCCGGCGCGCTCGGCGTCGTGATGAGCGGAAGCGGGCCCGCGTGGTGCGGACTTGCGCGCGACCGGGCAGACGCCGAGAAGATTGCGGCGGCAGCCTCGGGAGGGGTGCGGTGGCTGGAGATCGTTCGGTCGCTCGATCGCGGTGCACATGTCCGGGAGGGCCGACGGTGATGGTGCCGTATCATTCCCGCGGAAACCGCTGCCGCCCGAGGAAATCGAGCGCAATGGGGGATAGGCTAACAGGCAGGCCACGGGATTTTGGTTCCCGCAGTGAGAGTTCGAGTCTCTCTCCCCCAGCCAGCCGAGCCGAGGACGTGACCAAGGCGTGAGTGCCCGCTCCGGACCCTCTCTGTCGGCGATCGTGCTCGCAGCCGGTCGGGGCAAGCGGTTCAAGTCGTCCCGGCCGAAGGTGCTCCATGAGGTCTGCGGCCTGCCGATGGTGGCACACGCCGTGCGGGCGGTTGCCGCCGTCCGACCGGCCCGCACGGTGGTCGTGGTCGGGCGTGACGCCGGTGAGGTGGCCGCCGCGGCCCAGGCGGCGAGCCGGTCGGTCTCCACGGCGCTGCAGCAGGAGTTACTCGGGACGGCGGATGCGGCCCGGACCGGAGAGGAGGCACTCGGTCGCGGGCCGGGAGACATCCTGGTGGTGCCGGGCGACACGCCGTTGCTGCGCGGCGAGACCCTGCGCCGGCTCGTCGGCGCGCATCGCCGGCGCCGGGCGGCCGCCACATTGCTGGTGGCTCGGGTTGCCGACCCCCGGGGCTACGGCCGGATCATCCGTGCGGAGGGAGGACTCGTCGAGCGCATCGTCGAGGAAACCGACGCGACCTCCGCGCAGCGCCGCATCACAGAGGTCTGCACCGGTGTGTGGGTGTTCGACCGGGCCCTCCTGCGCAGCTCGCTGGCCGCGGTCGAGCGGGACAACGCGCAGGGCGAGCTGTATCTCACGGACGTGGTGGCTGTGCTCCGGGCGAAGGGGGAGCGCGTCGAGGCCGTCGAGACCTCCGATCCCGACGAGATCATCGGGGTGAACTCCCGCGCTCAGCTCGCCACAGCGGGGGTGTTTATGCGCTCGCGAATCAACGCGCGTCACCTCGACGCCGGGGTCACCATCGTCGATCCGGCCCAAACCTTCATCGACGCCGACGTGCGAATCGGCCGCGACACCGTGGTTCTGCCGCTGAGCTTCCTGCATAGCGGCACCCGGATCGGGGCCGGCTGTGAGATCGGCCCGAGCGTGAGGATCTCGGACTCGCGCATCTCCGACGGGGCACGGGTCCAGTTCTCGGTGCTCGACCGGGTGCGCGTCGGGGAGGGTGCCGCCGTCGGTCCGTACAGCTATCTGCGGCCGGGCACACGGCTCGATGCGTCCGCACGGGCCGGGGCCTTCGTCGAGATGAAGGCGACACGCCTCGGTCGCGGATCGAAAGCACCGCATCTGTCCTACCTGGGAGACGCTGTGATCGGCAGCGGAGTGAACATCGGCGCGGGAACCATCACCTGCAACTACGACGGGGAGCACAAGCATCGGACCGTCGTCGGCGACGGCGCCTTCGTTGGGAGCGATACGATGCTCGTCGCGCCGGTTCGGATCGGACCCGGCGCGTACACGGCGGCCGGAAGCGCAATTACCGAAGATGTACCGGAAGGAGCGCTCGGCATCGCCCGGGAGCGTCAGGTGAACGTGAAGGGATGGGCCGCCCGGCGCCGCGGTGGCCCCAAGAAGGGATCGTCCAAGCGGGGAGGGAAGCGAACGTGACGCTCGAGGTCGCCACAAAGAAGCGCTTGCAGTTCGTCGCCTGCCGCTCCAATCAGGAGCTGGCCGCCGAGATAGCCGGCCACCTCGGGACGCCGATCGCCGAAGTCGAGATCGAGGACTTCGCCAACGGCGAAATGTACGTGCGCTTCAAGGAGAACGTGCGCGGGACCGATGTCTTCGTGTTCCAGACGCACTCAGATCCGATCAACAAGAACATCATGGAGCAGTTGATCGTGATCGACGCCGCACGCCGGGCATCGGCAAAGCGCATCAGCGCGGTCATTCCGTTCTACGGTTACTCACGCCAGGACAAGAAGTCGCGCGGCCGCGAGCCGATCACCGCTCGATTGCTCGCCGACCTGCTGATCGCCGCCGGAGCCGACCGCGTACTGTCGGTCGACTTGCACACCGCGCAGATCCAGGGGTTCTTCGACAAGCCGGTTGATCACCTCACCGCGTTACCGCTCCTCGCCGATCACTTCAAGGATCGCTTTGATTCCGATGTGGTCGTCGTGTCGCCGGACGCCGGACGGGTCAGGGTTGCGGAGAAGTTCGCCGACCGGCTCGGTTCTCCGCTGGCCATCCTGCACAAGCGACGGCGGGAGGACGTGCGCAACGTCAGTGAGGTCGCGCTGGAGGTCGTCGGTGACGTCAAGGGCCGCCGGTGCTTGCTCGTCGACGACATGATCGACACGGCCGGAACTATCACGGGAGGTGCTCGGGTGTTGATGCAGTTCGGGGCCGAGGAGGTCTACGCCTGCGCGACGCATGCGATCCTTTCCGACCCCGCCATCGATCGCATCAAGAACGCTCCGCTCAAGGAGATCATCGTCACGAACACGGTGCCGCTGCCCGAAGAGAAGCGCCTCGACAACATCATCGTGCTGTCGATCGCTCCGATTCTGGCCTCGACTATCAAGGCCGTCTTCCGCGACGAGTCGGTCAGCGAGATCTTCCAGGGCGAGAACTGACGAGGGGCCCCCGGAGTGACTTCTCTGCAATCCTGGTAGAATCCTGCGGCTTTAGTCTCCGAGGAGGTCAATCACAGCATGGAACTCACGCTCGCGGCCGAGCCGCGCTCCGACATCGGGAAGGGCGCCGCAAAGAAGCTTCGGGCGGCCGGAAAGGTCCCCGCGACCCTTTACGGCACCGGAACCTCGCCGATCTCGGTCAGCGTGGACGCAAGGGCCATGGGTCAGGCGCTTCACACCGAGGCCGGACGCAACGTCCTGATCGACCTCCAGGTGGACGGCGAGAGCTACTTGACCATCCCGCGCGAGCTTCAGCGCAATCCGGTCCGGGGAACCCTGCTTCACGTCGATTTCCTCCGGATCAGCCGGACCCAGGTGATCCAGGTCGACGTCCCGATCCACATCGAGGGGGATTCCCCCGGCGTGAAGGAAGGCGGCGTCGTCGAGCACCACCTCTGGAGCGTCCGGGTCGAATGCCTTCCCGGCGACGTGCCGGAGAGCCTCATCGCCGACATCTCCACGCTCGGCATCGGGGCGTCCGTTCACGTGCGCGAGCTCCGGCTCGCGCAAGGCGCGACGATCCTCACCGACCCCGACGAGATCGTGCTTAGCGTCGTCGTGCCGCAGATACTCAAGCTCGAGGAAGAAGCGCCGGCCGAAGCCGTCGAGGGCGCCGAAGCTGCAGCTGCGGCCGAGGAAGGGGCTGCACCGGAAGCCGGCGCCGCCGAGACGCCGGCGGAGTAAGCCGGCCGGGTGTCGATGGACACCTGGCTCGTCGTTGGGCTGGGAAACCCCGGCGCCGAGTATGCCGACACACGTCACAACGTCGGCTTCGCGGTGCTCGAACTCGTCGCCGATCGCCTCGGTGCACGATTCAAGCGCGCGTCCAAACATCGCGCACTAGTTGCCGAAGCACGCGACGGGGACGAGCGGCTGGTGCTTGCCAAGCCCCAGACCTACGTGAACGAGTCTGGGATGGCCATTGCCTCGCTGTCGCGGTACTTCGGCGCACCCGCAGAGCGCACCGTCGTCGCCTACGACGAACTCGAGCTGGTGTTCGGCAAATTGCGCGTGCGCCAAGGAGGAGGCACCGCGGGACACAACGGACTGAAGTCGATCGTATCGGCCGTCGGACCCGACTTCGTGCGCGTTCGCCTCGGGATCGGCCGTCCGCCGGGCCGAAAAGACCCGGCCGACTTCGTACTGTCGCCCTTCCGTGCCGCCGAACGCGATGAGGCCGCCGTCATGATCGAGTCGGCTGCCGACGCCGCGATGACGGTGGTGCGCGAAGGTGTGGCCGTGGCGCAGAATCGCTACAACCGTTTCCCGGAGGCTTAGAGCCTGTTGACCACGAACCCGCTGCGCGACGCCTTTCTCGCTTCACCGTCGTGGGCCGAGGTTTCCCGCTCGTTGCTCGCCGGAGGAACGGCGACCGCGCTGCCGCAAATGCGATCGCTCGTTCTCGCCGTGCTGTCCGAACAGAGCGACTCGCCGTGGCTGGCGCTGACCGCCACGTCCCGGGACGCGGAGCGGCTCGTCGCCGAGCTTCGCCTCTGGGGTGCCGGAGCCGAGCTCTTTCCCGCCTGGGAAACGCTTCCGCACGAACGGCTTTCTCCGCGGGCGGAGACCGTCGCGCGACGCCTGCGCACGCTGTACCGGCTCCGCTCTCCCGATCCTCCCCAGATTGTGGTTGCGCCCGTCCGTGCCGCGATACAGCGCATGATTCCCGGCCTCGGCGCGATCTTGCCGTTCGCCACTGCCGCAGGTGACACCCTCGATCTTGCCGAGGCCTCGCTGCGCCTGTCCGGTGCGGGATACCGGCGGGCCGACGTGGTCACAGCGCGCGGAGAGTTTGCCGTTCGCGGGGGCATCCTCGACCTGTTCCCTCCAACCGACGATCATCCGGTGCGGATCGAGCTCCTCGGCGACGAGGTGGAGTCCGTGCGAACCTTCACAGTCGCCTCGCAGCGAACGCTGGAGACGGTGCGTGGAGTGGAGGCGTTTGCCTGCCGCGAGCTGGTCCTGAGCGATGAGGTCCGGGGACGGGCAAGAGCGAAGACGGGCACAGATGCCGGGCCGGCGGCGGACCTCGAGCGGCTCGCAGAGGGCGTGGCTTTCGAAGGTATGGAAGCCCTCGCACCGGTTCTGTTCGACGAGCTACCGCTTCTTCGCGAGGTCGTCCCCGCGGGCCTGCGTGTCGTCGTCGTCGATCCCGAGCGGGCTGCGGAACGGGCCGAGGAGATGGCTCGTGAGGTCGAGACGTTTGCTCAAGCCGGCTGGCGGGCCGCCGCCGATGGCGCGACACCTCCGGCAGCGGGAACCTACTCCACCCTGAGCGAGGCGCTCGGCCCGGAGCCCGCAGCCATCACCTCGTTCCGGGGTGAAGGTCCGGTGCTCGAGGCGCGGGGTTGGGAGGGCATGCGGGGGGACGTCCCCCGCCTAGCCGGCGAGCTGCGCCTGCTGCTCTCGCGGGGCTACCGCGTCCTGGTCGTCGGCGAGTCGCACGGCTCTGCGGATCGCATCAGAGAGATCCTGGCTTCGCACGAGCTGTTCCTTCCGCTCCTAGACATGCAGGGCACGCTCGATCCCGCTCGCGGCGCAATCGCGGCCGGACCGGTGGAGGAGGGGTTCGTCTCCGAATTGCTCGGGGTCGCCCTCGTGGGCGAGGGCGACCTGTTCGGAAAGCGCCGGCCGCACCGGGAGCCACGCGCCGCGAAGCGGCGCGTGACGACCATCGAGCTGGAGCCCGGAGATCTCGCGGTGCACGTGACGCACGGCGTCGGACGCTATGTCGGCATGGAGACCCGCGAGATCGGTGCCTCCCGGACGGATTACCTCGTGTTCGAATACGCGGAAGGGGACCGTCTTTACGTGCCGGCCGACCAGCTCGACCTCGTTTCGAAATACGTGGGCGGCGAGGTTCCGAAGCTGCACCGGCTCGGAGGCAGCGACTGGAACCGCCAGAAATCGCGGGTGCGCAAGGCAGTCCGCGACATCGCCGACGACCTAGTGAAGCTGTACCGCGCGCGCGCAAACTCGCGAGGGTTTGCTTTCTCGTCCGACCAGCCGTGGCAGCGCGAGCTGGAGGATGCGTTTCCCTACGTCGAGACCCGCGACCAGCTGTCGGCCGTCGACGACGTCAAAGCCGACATGGAGAAGCCGGTGCCGATGGATCGCCTCATCTGCGGGGACGTGGGCTACGGCAAGACCGAGATCGCGCTTCGGGCTGCGTTCAAGGCCGTTCTCGACGGGAAGCAGGTGGCGGTGCTCGTTCCGACGACGCTTCTGGCTCAGCAGCATTTCGCCACGTTCAGCGAACGCTTCGCGCCGTTCCCGGTGCGCGTCACCACACTCTCGCGGTTCGTGTCGACCCGTGAACAGAAGGCGACGCTGGAAGCGATGGCGGCCGGCAAGGTCGATGTCGTGATCGGGACGCACCGGTTGCTCCAGAAGGACATCGTCTTCGCCGACTTGGGTCTGCTGATCGTCGACGAGGAGCAGCGCTTCGGCGTGACGCACAAGGAGGCTCTGAAGAAGCTGAAGACCAGCGTGGACGTCATCACGATGACCGCCACTCCGATTCCGCGCACGCTGGAGATGTCGCTTTCGGGGATCCGGGACCTGTCCGTCGTCGACACGCCCCCCGAAGATCGGCATCCGGTGCTCACGTTCGTGGGTCCCTACGAAGAGCGCGCGATTGCCGGCGCCATCCGGCGCGAGATGCTGCGCGAGGGTCAAGCGTTTTACGTGCACAACACGGTGCACGACATCGAGGGAGCCGTCGCGAACGTCCACAGACTGGTTCCGGAAGCCAGGGTCGGGGTCGTTCACGGCCAGATGGACGAGCGGCGCCTCGAGCGCACCATGCTCGATTTCTGGGACAAGGAAATCGATGTCCTCGTGACGACCACGATCATCGAGAGCGGCCTCGACATCCCGTCGGCTAACACGCTCGTCGTGGAGGACGCCGACCGCCTTGGGCTGGCGCAGCTATATCAGCTGCGCGGCCGGGTGGGCCGGTCCCGGGAGCGGGCGTACGCGTATTTCTTCTTTCCGCCGGAGCGCACGCTGAGCGAGACCTCGCACGCCCGGCTTGCGGCCATCAGCCGCTTCACCGAACTCGGCAGCGGGATGCAGATCGCGCTGCGCGATCTCGAGATCCGCGGATCGGGAAACCTCCTCGGGGCCGAGCAGCATGGGCATATCGCCACCGTGGGATTCGACATGTACATGAGGCTCCTCGCGGAAGCCGTTCAGGAAGCCAAGGGCGAAACGGTGCAAGAGAGGACGGAAGTCAAGGTTGATCTGCCGATCGACGCGCATCTGCCGGAGTCGTGGATCGAGAAGGAGGGCCTTCGTCTCGAGGCCTACCGGCGGATTGCGGAGGCGCCGACTCTGGCCGCACTCGATGAGGCTCGCGCCGAGCTGGCCGACCGCTTCGGCGCCCTGCCCGTGCAGGCCGAGCGCCTCCTGCAGGTGGCCACGTTGCGGTTCGAGGTTGGCCGGCGCAACACGAAGTCCATCGCGATCAATCGCGGCAGGGCGGTGCTCGAACCTATGGCGCTGCTTGATTCTGAGCAGGTTCGCGCGCAACGGCTGTTTCCCGGAGCGATCTACAAGCAGGCGACGGGGACGCTTTCGCTGCCGGTTCCGCGTGATGCTTATGCCGAGCCGGCGGCGTGGCTGCTCGAAGCCGTGCGCGATATCCTCGCGCCGTGACCCTGCGCTCCCGCCTTGCGCTCGCCCTAGTTCTGGGGGCGGTCGCCCTCACCGGCTGCGGCCGGTACGGGACGTCCCATGCGGCCGTCGTCGAAGGGCGGACGATCTCCTTCGACGAGCTGGACGACGAGGTCGCCCGGCAAAGCAAGACCGATGAGGTTCGTGCCCGGCTGTCTTCCGGAGGTGAGGCCGCTCGGAACGAGTTCCGACGGCAAGTCCTCCTGCAGTTGGTGCGACGCGAGTTGATCTTCGCGGAGATTGCGCGCCGGCGAATCGTCATTTCCGACGCCGAGGTCGAGAAGCGCTTCCAACAGCATGTCCGCCGAGCCGGCTCGGCCGAGCTGCTCGCCCGGCAGTTCGCGCAGCAGGGTCTGACGGAGAGGAAGTTTCGGGAGCGCATTCGGCAGGACGCCCAGCTGGAGCGCCTTCAAAAGAAGGTTGCACCCGTCACGGTGACCGAGGAAGAGGTCCGCGCCGAGTACGCGAGCCGGCGTGCCCAGCTCGAGCAGGTGCACATTCGACATATTCTCTTCGCCGTTCCCGATCAGTCTGCTGTGCGAAAGGTTGCACTTCGGGCGGAGGAGACGCTGAAAGCTCTGCGCGGTGGCGCCGACTTCGCCGCGCTGGCGCGAGAGCGGTCGGAGGACGCGGCTTCGGCAAGCCGTGGGGGGGATCTCGGCTTCCTGTCGATTGGTGCTCTGGGGGAGCAGGTCGGTCCGGTGGTCGGGCGTCTGCGTGTGGGCGAGGTCTCCCATCTCGTGCCATCGGCTGTGGGGATCCACATCCTCCAGCTCTTGGAGCGCCGTCCGGTGACGTTCGGCCAGGTGCGCGACACGCTGCGGCAGGAGATCGGTGTGCGCAAGGCGGACGCGGGACTCCAGGAGCATGTCCGGAAATTGCTGACCGGCTCCGCGGTCGAGATCAATCCGCGGCTGGGCGATTTCGATCCGCGGTTGCCTGCCATCGTGGAGCACGAGTTCTTCACCCGCGTCACAGGGGAGCAGACCGAGGAAGTGCCGCTGCTCCCCGGAGCCACGCCGCCGCGGTAGTCATCTGTTTGGTGTGTCCGCGCAGGAAGCCCCGACTAGCCCGTCGAATACCCGATGGGTCGAATACCCGATGGGATGACAGGGGGGTTTCACATGCGGCGGAAGATGAGTCTGATGCTGAGCGCTGTGCTGGCGGCCGTCGTGGGGCTCTCACCGGGGCCGGCACGGGCGGTCGCCCCGCTGGT
>JBKKBZ010000064.1:0-39232 GCA_046713235.1 Actinomycetota bacterium
CCTTCTCGGGGCCGCCCATCTCCCGTGCCAGGCGCTCGCGGCGTCGAAGCTCTTCGATCTCGGGGTCCCAGGTCACCGCCGGACCTTAGCGCGAGCTGTCGGGATGGGCCCACCGGTGTCGAAGCTCAGACGATGACCAGCTGTTTAGAGGAGGAGGATCGAGATGTCGGTCGCGCTCCGTCTCCGACCAAAGCGGATTCGCCTAACCCTAGCGGTCTGGGTATCAGTCACCCACTTCGAGGGGGGAGGCCCCGCCGGCCGGAAGGGGGGCGACCGACCGGCGGGTTACTACGCTTTGAGGCTGTCCGCGCTGCTGCGCCCGAGGCTGAGCGCGACTGCTGCGAACCCGAGCATCGTCGGCTTCCGGTTGGCACCGTCGCGGCCGGGGCGGGGAAGCGCCCTGTCCGTGGTTTCCGGAAAGCCTGTCATCGCCCCGAACGGTACCTGGCCGGCCCTCAGATCCGCTATGGACTGTTGGGAGGGTTTTCGATAGTCCAAATTGCCTAGTCAATGCCCTCCCGAGGCAGGAACACAGCGGGGCAAGGCAGGAGAGATCGGACCGGGAGCGAATACGATTTGGTGAGCCGACTCGCGGCTCGCCGAACGGATCAGGAGGTCGTCTATGGCTCTTCGAAGCCCGCTCGCCGCACTCGCAGCCGTGCTCCTGGCGACCGTCGCCGCCGGCGCCGTTCCATCCCCCACCCCCCTGAGCCCGCCGAAGAACCTGGATCTTACGAAGATGCTGACGGTGCTCCCGCCCGGGCAGAACGGCTTCGCCAGCCTGGATCCTGCGACCCAAGATGTCGTCCTCGGACCGCACGGGCTCGACCAGCTCGACATGTATGCCAACCTCGTCTACGAGGACGCGATCACCGAAGCCCAGACCGGCGATTTCTTCAAGAACGGCGGGTTCAACACGGTGCTCGACCCGGCCAACGTCGAGCGCGTCGAGATCGTCAAGCCTGGCGTGACCGTTTTTCGAGACACGTTCGGAGTGCCGCACGTCTACGGCACCACCGCAGAAGACGTCGCTTACGGCGCCGGCTACGTGACGGCCGAAGACCGGATGTTCCAGGCCGACCTGTTCCGACGCGCCGGGCGCGGCACCCTCGCGGAGCTGTTGGGACCGGCATTTATCGAAAGCGACGAGGTCACACGACGCGACTCCTACACCGAGGCTGAGCTTCAGACCCAGATCGACAACCTCAGCAGGCGCTTCGGCGCGGACGGGGACCGGATCGCCCGTGGCCTGCAGACGTTCTCCGATGGCTTCAACCAGCGGATCGCCGAGGCCGTGGCCAACCCGGCGCTCATGCCCATCGAATATCCCGGCACGGGGAACCCGCCCGTGCCATGGCGACCGACCGACACCGTGGCCGAGTCCGTCCTCCTGGCACGACAGTTCGGCGAGGCGGCAGGCGCAGAGGTGCGAAACGCCGCCCTGCTGAAAGCCCTTGACTCCTCGCTCGGAAGCGCCGAGGCGCCCAAGGCCTTCGAAGACCTTCGCTTCCTGAACGACCCGACGGCGGCAACGACCGTTCCGGCCGAAGACGGGTCTTTCACCTATCCCACGACCGGTCCGGTGAAGCCGGCTGCCGTCGCGATTCCCGACCACGCCGCAGACATCTACCGCGGTGAGATCAGCCGCGCGGCGAAGCTGGGGGATCTTCTGGGGGCGCTGGCTTCGGGCGGCGCGGCAGCGAGCAACGCGATGCTCATTGCGCCGAGCGAATCTGCGACCGGGAACGGCCTCCAGCTCGGCAACCCTCAGGTGCAGTACGGAGTTCCGCAGTACCTCATGGAGATCGCGCTTCACGGCGGTGGCTTCAACGTTAGCGGCATGACCTTTCCCGGGGTGAGCGGGTTCGTGCTCATCGGTCACGGGCCCGACTACGCCTGGACGGTCACGAGCGGGATCTCCGACGCGGTGGACGTTCGCGCGGAGAAGCTCTGCAATCCAGGCGGTGGCCCGGTTGCCCCGGACTCCGATCACTACCTCTATCGGGGGACGTGCCGGAAGATGGAAGAGCGCACGGAAGTCGTTGCCGCGAAAGACAGCTCCCCGAGCACCGCGACGAACCGCGCCGACGTGAGCGTTCTCAAGGTGCAGCGCACCGTGCACGGCCCGGTGTTTGCGCGCGACACGGTGGGCGGCGTTGCCGTGGCGCTCGTCAAGCAGCGGGCATTCTGGATGCGCGAGCTCGACACCGCGGCCGGGTTCGCCGTCTTCAACTTCCCCAGTCGCGTCAAGAGCGCTCGGGATTTTGCCAAGGGCGTGAACCGGCTCGCCGTGTCTCTCAACCTCTATTACGTCGACCGCGACACGATCGCATACTGGCACGGCGGCAAGTACCCGGTGAGGGCCAGCGGAGTCGACACGCGCTTGCCGACGTGGGGAACGGGAGCGTGGGAATGGAAGGGCAACATTCCGTTTGCCTCGCAGCCGCACTTCACCACCGGATTGAACGATCCCAGCGCCGGGCGGAAGTACACCTACAACTGGAACAACAAGCCGGCGACCGGATGGGCGAACGGTGACGACACGAACTGGGGAGAGATCCAGAGGGTGGATTCGCTCCAGCTCCTGATGGACGCCAAGCTTGCCGGCACCGGCACCATGAATCGCATCGATGTGATCAACGTCATGAACCAAGTCGCGACGGCCGATCCTCGGGCGCCGAAGCTGATGCCGCTGCTCGGCGGCTTGACGAATGCCGGAGCCGACTCCCGGCTGCCTCACGCGCTGGCGGTTCTGTCTGGATGGCAGGGGTCCGACAGCCTGTACCACCGCATCGACAGAAACAAGGACGGGAACTACGACGACGGGGCGGCGATCCGCCTGTGGGATGCCTGGAACCGCGAGCTCGTCGAGGGAATCTTCTTCGATGAGATCGAGGGGGCCCGGTCCTACTTGGGATTCGGGGTCGTCGATGCTCCCGGTCCGGGAGGCAGCGCCTTCTTCGACGGAATGTTCAACCACGTGCTCCACGTGTTGGATGGAACGCCGAGCCTGACCCCCCAGCACGATTGGCTTGGTGGCGCTTCCAGGACCTCGGCGGTGACGAGTGCTCTCGTCCGTGCCCTCGACTCACTCGGGGTCGCGTCGGATGCCGATCTAGACGCGCTCGTCATGCCGAGGGAAGAGATCGTCTTCAGCCCGCTCGGCGGATCCTCTCCGTTGCGGATCCATTGGGTCAACCGCGGAACCTGGACGCACGTGGCCGAGATCACCGGACGGCGCTAGCGCAGCAGCCTCCGCTTTCGCCGCCATCGCCCGGGCGAGCCAGACTCGGGCGATGGCGGCGCAGGTAAGCCCCGCTACGCCGCCCATAACCAGGCCGGCCCGCGGTCCAAACGCTTCGCACACCCATCCGGCGACCGGACCCCCGATGGCATTCCCTCCCAAGAAAACCAGGGAGTACAGCGCCATCACCCGTCCCCGCATGAAGCCGGGCGTGCGGCCCTGCACGAAGGAATTCGCCGTCGCGAAAAGCGCGATGCCGAATCCCCCGACGGGGACCAAGAGCACGGCTTCGACCCAAAGGTTCGGTGCGATTGCCGCGGCGAGCATCGAAATGCCGAGCCCCAAGGCGTTTTTAACTATTCGGCCGCGCGTCGGTGCCGACCGCGAGGCGGCGAAAAGGCCCCCGAGCATCGACCCGGTCGCCATGATCGACGTCAGCAGGCCGTACGCCCCGGCTCCCCCGTGAAACGTTCTCTGCGCCAGCAGCGGGAGTACGACGGTGAAATTGAAGGCAAAGGTCGCCACAATACCGACGAGCAGGATTGTGTCGCGCAAGGCCGGTGTGTGCCAGACATACCGCAGGCCCTCCCGGAGCTGTCCCCGGGCTCTGGGCTGTCGCGACTCCAGGTGCAGCGCGTCCGGATCCATGGCGGCAAGAGCGCCGACGACGAACAGATAGGACACCCCGTTCAAGAGAAATGCCCAGGCAATTCCCGCGCCCGCGATGAGGGCGGCAGCGACCGCCGGACCGAGAATGCGTCCGGCGTTGAAGTTGGCGCTGTTGAGAGCGATTGCGTTGGCGACGTGTTCGGGTTCGACCAGTTCCGAAACGAAGGCCTGGCGGGCCGGGACCTCCAGGGCGAGCACGCATCCGGCGAGAAAGGCCATGAGGTAGACCATCCACAACCGGACGGCATCCGTTGCCGTCAGGGCTCCAAGCGTGAAGGCGACACCGGCGGCGAGGACCTGGGTGAGGACGAGGATTCGACGGCGGTCGAACCGGTCGGCAACGAGCCCGCCCCACATTCCCGCCAGAAAGGTGGGGAAGAACTGGAGTCCCGTCGCGAGACCGAGCTCGAGGCCGCCGCCCCCGAGGCGGAGAACGAGCCAGCCCTGGGCGACCCACTGCATCCAGGACCCACTCACGGAAACGAGCTGGCCGAAGAAGAACAGCCGGTAGTTACGCGTCTGTAGCGACCGGAACGTGTGGAGTGTGGCGCGGCGAAGACGGGTCACCGGTTCTCCTCGATGAGCCGTTCGATGAGCGGGAGCGCGTGCTCGATTGCCTGCCGGTCTGCATCGGTCAGTCCCCGCAGGCGGGATGCGAGGTAAGCAGTCTTGCGCCGGCGGCTTCCTTCGAGCAGGCGCTTGCCCGCGGACGTGATGCTTACGCGGACGATCCGGCGGTCCTGAGTATCGGTTTCCCGCAGGACCAGCGCTTGCTCCTGAAGGAGATCGACGATGCGCGTCATGGTCGGAGGCTGGACTCGTTCGAACGAGGCAAGCTCGCCGATAGTCAGAGGGCCGCGGTATTCGACCACGGCGAGGGCCGAAATCTGAGACGGCGTGATCGGCTCCTCGGTTTGCTGCCGGAGCCTGCGGGCCAGGCGCATCACGGCAAGACGGAGTCGTGGGGCGAGTTCCGAGCCGGCGGCCGTGCCGCCGCTTCCCGAAGGAGCAAGAGTCCGCGTCATCACTTAGCATAACTAATTAGCATAGCTAAGGATACCTGTCAACCGAAGTTTCATCCCGCCGGCAGGGCAACACCCGGTGCATCTTCACGCAGTCGGGACCCAGAGCCTCTGTGGAAACTTTTGGGCGATGCCGTAAAGTAAATGGCCTCAAAAAGCGACCGGCTCGAGGAGGTTCCATGCGGGGGATGGTCCCGGAGGACGTCTATGCTTTGACGGGGGTACGCGACCCCCGTGTTTCACGCGACGGACGAACGATCGCCTATGTGGTGTGGTCGATCGACCGCGAAGCCAACGAATACCGCTCCGCGATCTGGATCGCCGCCGGCGACGGATCGTCGGCCCCGCGCCCGTTCACCGCCGGCGAGAAGCGGGACGGCTCGCCACGCTGGTCGCCCGACGGCCGGATGCTTGCCTTCACATCGACTCGTGGATCCGGCGACACCGCTCAGCTCTACGTCATCCCCGCCGAGGGGGGAGAGGCCAAGCGGCTGACGAACGTGAAGGAGAGCGTCACCGACCATCAATGGTCGCCGGACGGTTCGCGCATCGTCTTCGTGTCTAGGCTGCCGGACGAGGCCTACGAGGTCAAGGACGAGAAGCGCAGGGAGCCGCGGCGATTCACCAGGCTCTCGTACAAGCTCGACAACGAGGGTTGGATCGGCGATCGGCGCCAGCATCTTTTCGTCGTCGCGGCCGACGGCGAGTCCGAGCCGGTTCAGATCACCAAGGGGGACCACGAGTTCTCCGCCCCGTCGTGGTCGCCCGACGGCACGCGCCTCGCGTTTTCTGCGGGACTCCACGACGACTGGGACATCGACTTGGTCCGTGACGTTTACGTCGTCGACGCCGGCGGTGGTCAGCCGGAGCGAATCACGTCCTCCGACGGCGGCTGCGACGCGCCGTCGTGGTCGCCGGATGGATCGGCGATCGCCTTCCGCTACACGCCGGGGCTCTACGACGAACCGCGTCATGGCCGGATCGCGGTGATCGACACGGCCACGCGCGAGCGCCGGGTGCTGACGGAGTCGCTCGACCGAAACTGCTGGCCGTATCCCGACCTGCGCGAGCCGATCTGGGACGGTGCGGATCTCGTCTTCGCAGTCGAGGATCGCGGTAACACCCACCTGTATCGAGTCCCGGCCGATGGTTCGGCGGAGCCTGCGCTCGCGGTGGGAGGCGAGCGCACCATCTCGGGCTACGACGTCGCGGGGGGAGTCATCGTCTACGCCGCAACCGACCCGAGAACCCTCGCCGAGCTGTTCGTGGACGACCGCAAGCTCACCGACGTCGGTTCTCGCTTCGCGGAGGAGCGCGAGATCGTCGCCCCCGAGCGCTTCACCGCAACCTCCGCCGACGGCAGCGAGGTTGAGGCCTGGGTCATGCGTCCCACCGGCTTGGAGCCGGGGAAGCGGTACCCGGTGCTTCTCAACATCCACGGCGGACCCTTCACGCAATACGGCAACCGGTTCTTCGACGAGTTCCAGGTCCTCACCGGGGCGGGATATGTCGTGGTGTTCGGCAACCCGCGCGGGTCATCCGGGTACTCGGAGGAATGGGGCCGCGCGATTCGTGGTCCGGTTGAGGGCGGGCCCGGCTGGGGCTCGGTGGACTACGACGACTGCATGGCCGTCATTGAGGAGGCGGTTCGGCGATTCGACTTTTGCGATCCAGATCGCCTCGGCGTCATGGGGGGTTCGTACGGCGGATATATGACCTCGTGGATCGTCGGCCATACCGACCGATTCAAGGCGGCTATTTCGGAACGCGCGGTGAACAGCATGGTCTCAGAGTTCGGCTCGAGCGACTTCGGCCACTCGCTCCGCTGGGTCCTCGGTGCGTACCTCTGGGAGGACTACGACGCCTATGTGAAGGTCTCGCCGGCGACGTACGCGCAGAACATCACGACGCCTCTGCTGATCTTGCACTCGGAGAACGACTTGCGGTGCAACATCGAGCAAGGAGAGCATCTGTTTACGATGCTGCGGGTCATGAAGAAGGACGTGGAGATGGTGCGCTTCCCGGCCGAATCCCACGAGCTGAGCCGTTCGGGCTCGCCGGTTCACCGGGTGATGCGGTTCGAGACGATCCTCGACTGGCTCGATCGCCGCCTGCGCGACTGAGAGTTTACTCGAGCGGGAAGGCCGCGCGAACTTGGTCCTTTCGCACGGCGAGGAGCGGGGTGGAGGCCACTTCCCGACCGCCGTCCACGGTTGTGATGTGCGCATCGGTGACCGGAAGGAACGAACGGGCATCGCGCACGACGGCCTCCCAGGCGTCGGAGAACCGCACGAGATCGATGTTGACGAAAACCTTGCACTCCACCCGGACGTCGCCCAGGAGCAACGCCACCGGCATAGGACGCAGCTCCGGAGTCTTTCCGGCCCTTCGGAGTGCCACCTGCAGCCGGTCGAGGAGCGCAGGCGCCGAGAACGGCTTCGAAAGGTACGCACAGTTGAGCTGCAGAGCCCGGTTGGACACCTCAAGCACCGGCAACCCACTAAAGACGACCACCGGAAGATCTTTCAGCCCTTCGTTGCCTCTTATCCGTTCAATGAGATCCCAGCCGCTCTCGCCCAACTCGAGCCGCAGATCGACGATGGCCGCGTCCTGACTTTCACGGACGAGCGCGTTCCACGCGTCGTTGACCGTCGAGCACCACGTGGGAACGAATCCTTCGGAATCGAGCAGTGTGCGGACGAGGCCCGCAAGGTGCGGGTCGTCCTCAACCACGAGAACCTTTTGCATGCAGCCTCCTTGGGACGGGGCCGGCCCATACTAACGCCGGCGGGTGCCGCCCCCTCGTTGGCCGGACCGTGCGGCCTTCGCCGGTCGCTTCGCCGATTTCGCCGCGCCCCCGGCGGTGCCGCTCGGCTCGGTTCGGCGAGCGGCCGGGACCGGCGGCTTCCGGCGCTTGGGCGCGGCGGCCCGGCGGGGCTCGGCGCGCTGGACCGTGAGCTGGTGAGCGCCTAGAAGCGTCGCCACGGCGCCGGCTTCGGCTTCGATGGATTCCCACAGCCGGGCGCCGGGTTCTTCGTACATTGTTGCGGTGATCGTCAGAGAGCCGAACCGGTTCAGCGTGAACGACCACGTTCCCGTGAGCCGGGCTTCAACGAGCACCATCGGCAGTGAGCCCTCGGAGCGGTCGGTCGCCAATCCGAGGATCTCCCCGGTCCCAAGGCGAGAGCGGTCGAGATAGCCCATCGGATAGGGATCGAACGCCGGCAATAGGTTGACGCGGTGAGCCAGCGGCCGCGTGTCCTCGAAGGCCCGAAGATGAGTCGGCCACAGCAGATAACCGTCGTCGAGAACCTCGGGCTCGTGCTGCAACAATGCCGCCTCGCACCGAGCGCGGTTGACGCCCGACCACCAGGTGAAATCGTCCACGGTAACCGGGCCGTAGGCCTGGAGATAGTCGCCGGCGAGAAACGCCAGGGCGTCGTCGTTGTTCATGTCCGGGAGCGGGCCCATCCACGCCGACGCCGCCGCAAACGAAAACGCGTTGGAGAACAGATTCGGGGCACGAACCCGGACGAGATCGCCGCTCGCCGCGAGCACATTGATGACGCCGCTTACCTTCTCCTCGTCGTCCCCGAGCGCTTCCTTGATTTCGATGGCCGTCTGAGGCTTCTGGCACACCTCGAGCATGCGGGCACGCAGATCGTTGAAGTGCTCCTCTCCGACGCCCGCTCGCCGCAAGACGCCCCGCTCGCTCGAGCCGGTGCCTCGCGTCGCGCGAAATGGGATGTGAGCGGTCGATGTGGCCATCAGCCAGATCGCCCTGCGCATGGCCGGGAGACGCACGGCGACTTTCGAGCGCGTCGATCCTTCGTACATACCCGGCAGCATCCGCGGGACGCGGGCGAGTAGTGCCAGAGCGGCGTTGGGATTGAGGCCGGTGATCGCGATAACGGATCGCAGCGCGTCCTCGATCCCTCGTGCAGAGCGGTCTAGGCGCTGGCGACGCCAGGACCACCAGCGAGCTTGTTCGAGCACGGCGGCTAGACGCGGATCGCGAGCGCGTCGCCCTGGCCGCCGCCGCCGCAGAGTGCCGCAACGCCGGTGCCCCCGCCCCGCCGCTTCAACTCCTCCGCAAGGGCTAACACGATGCGGGCCCCACTGGCGCCGATGGGGTGGCCCAACGCCACCGCGCCGCCGTTCACGTTGACGCGCTCGGCGTCCACGCCGAGGTCTCGTGCGCTGGCGATGGCGACCGATGCGAAGGCTTCGTTCATCTCGTAAAGGTCGAAACCTGCCGGGTCGAGACTTGCCTTGGCTGCCGCGGCGCGGATCGCGTTGGCCGGTTGCAGGTGCAACCCCGAGTCCGGACCGGCAACTTGGCCGTGGGCAACGATTGTGGCCAGCGGCTCGACTCCGAGCCTCTCGGCGGCGGCGCGGCTCGTGACGATTGCGGCTGCGGCGCCGTCGGAGATTTGCGACGCATTCCCGGCGGTGATCGATCCCGCCTTCGAAAACGCCGGCGCGAGCTTCGCCAGCGACTCCGCGGTGGTGCCCGGGCGAATGCCCTCGTCCTCCTCGACCAGCACGGGGTCGCCCTTTCGCTGCGGCACGCTCACCGGGACGATCTCGAGGGAAAGCCGGCCTGCCTTGGTGGCTTCCGCGGCGCGCTCGTGGCTGCGAGCCGCCCATTCGTCCTGCTCGGCGCGCGAGATGCCGAGGGAGGCGTTGCGGTGGTCGGATGCCTCGCCCATGTGCACGTGCTCGAATGCGCACCAGAGCCCGTCGTGAATCATGAGGTCGACGAGCTTCGCGTCACCCAGGCGTGCGCCGGTGCGGGCCTTGGGCATCGCGTAGGGAGCATTCGACATCGACTCCATCCCCCCGGCGACGGTGATCGAGCACTCGCCCGCCGAGATGAGGACATCGGCAAGATGAATCGCATTGAGACCGGAAAGACAAACCTTGTTGATCGTGATCGCCGGGACGTCCATCGGCACGCCCGCCTTCGTGGCCGCCTGCCGCGCGGTGATCTGCCCTTGAGCCGCCTGAAGGACTTGGCCCATGATGACGTAGTCGATCTTGTCCCCGGGGAGGCCGGCACGACGGAGAGCTTCGGCGATCGCGAACCCACCGAGTTCCATGGCCGAGAACCCCGACAGCCCGCCGAGGAACTTTCCGATGGGGGTCCTGGCCCCGGAGATGATGACGTTGTCGGACATGACGCTGACCCCCTGGACGGCGGATGAAGACCTGAAAGCCATTCTAACCGGGACCCCGTCGCGGGTAGAATCCGGGCCATGTTCGGCCGCGTGGATCACGTCGGGATCGCCGTTCGCGATCTGGATGCCGCCATCGCCTTCTACGAGCGCGCGTTTGGGGCCACGCTTGCACACCGGGAGCGGGTCGAGGATCAGGGCGTCGAAGAGGCGATGTTTCGGGTGGGGGAGAGCTGGATCCAGCTGCTCCAGCCACTCGGACCGGACACCCCGGTGGGAAAGTTCCTCGACAGACGGGGAGAGGGGGTTCATCACGTGGGGTACGGCGTATCCGACCTACGGAAGATGCTCGATCACCTGAAGGCGGAAGGGATCCCTCTCATCGACCTGGAACCTCGCTCCGGCTCGCGTGGATCGCAAGTGGCCTTCGTCCACCCCAAGGGGGTCGGCGGAGTGCTGGTGGAGCTCGTTCAGGACTAGGCGGATGATCGTTCCCGAGGTGTCGATCGTCGTTCCCGTCTACAACGAACGGGACAGCCTGCGCGAGCTGTTAGAGCGGATCCGAGATGTTCGGCCGTTGCTACCGGCGTCGGAGATCATCCTCGTCGACGACGGGTCGAACGACGGAAGCACCGAGTGGTTAACGGATGAACATCGCAGGGACCCCTCGCTGAAGGTCGTGCGGCTCACGCGAAACTTTGGACAGACGGCTGCGCTCGCCGCGGGATTTGATCACGCGCGTGGACGGGTCGTGGTGACGCTCGACGGCGATCTGCAAAACGATCCCGCCGACATCCCTGCGCTGCTCGAGAAGCTTGCCGAGGGCTACGATGTCGTGAGCGGCTGGCGTCGTCGGCGCGCCGAGCGCTCGTGGTCGAGACGCTTGCCCAGCGCCGTCGCCAACCGGCTCATCTCGCGTCTCACGAGAGTGCGGCTCCACGACTATGGCTGCACGCTCAAGGCCTATCGGCGGGAAGTCGTCGAGGAGCTGGAGCTTTACGGCGACGCGCACCGGTTTCTTCCGGCGTTCGCGGCGAGCGTGGGAGACCGGGTCGCCGAAATCCCAGTCGCCCACCGCCCGCGTGCTCACGGCGAGTCCAAGTACGGCCTCTCGCGGGCCCCAAAGGTGGCGCTGGATCTCATCGCGCTGCCGTTCATGCTCCGGTTTTTCAACCGGCCGATTCGCTTCTTCGGAGGCATCGGCGTTGTGAGCGGATTTTTCGGTGCCGTTGTCCTCGGGACTCTGGCCTGGATGCGGCTCGTGCAGAACCGTCCCATCGCCAACCGGCCGGCACTGATTGCCGGCGTGCTGTTGGTCCTGATGGGAGTGCAGTTCGTGATGACGGGACTCCTGGGGGAGCTCGTGATTCGCGCGCACTACGCCGGTCGGGGTCGCCGGGCGTATCACGTTCGCCGTTCGCTCACTGAGTGTGCGCCGGGACGGCACGTTTGCGGCGCCGAGCAGGAGGTGCGACTGCCGTGAAGGGAAGCCGCATGAAAGTCGTGCTCGATTGCGCCGACCCGCAGGCGCTGGCGCCTTTCTGGGCCGAGGCACTCGGCTACCGGATCCGCGGCTCGGTGGGCGCATACACGCTCCTTAACCCCGACGGTGTGGAGGGGCCGCCGCTACTGCTGCAACGTGTTCCGGAACCCAAGGGCGGCAAGAACCGCATGCACATCGACATTCAGTCCGACGACATCGAGAAGGAAGCGTCCCGGCTCGAGGCCATCGGAGCCAAGCGCCTGGACGGCCCCCAGCAGGATCCGGGAATCGACGAGCAGTGGATCGTCATGGCGGATCCGCAGGGCAACGAGTTCTGCGTCTGCGCAGGGTGATGGTCAAGTTATAGGAGGCGAGTAGACGCGCGGATCACGCCCGGCGCCCGGAGGCGAGCAGCATGATCGACCAGCGGCAGAGCCCCGGAGTCCGAGCAAGGATCTCGTCGATGCGATCGAACGTTCTAGCCAGCGATCCGGGTCTCGGAGGCGTGTAGAGCAGCCGCTCTAGGCGCACGTCGGTGAGGCCGGCATTTTCCATCCAGGCCACCAGCGATCGCGGGGTCACACGGAACGAGTTGCGCTCTTCCTGCCGGAGCACCGATGCCAAGAAGTGTGATGGAAATTTCCAGTTGGGCTCCATGGCGGCCACGCGACCACCCGGCCGGGTCACCCTGGCCATTTCCTCCACCGCCCTCCACGGCTCGACCATGTGATGCAAGGTGCCGGAGCAGAATGCGGCGTCCACGCTCGCGCCGGCGAGGGGAATGCTCGCGGCGTCGGAGACGAGCAAGGGCACCGCAGACACGCGGACCCGGGCGCGCCGGATCATGTCCTCGGATGCGTCGAGGCCCACGTACCGCGCTTCGGACCGCTCGGCGAGCCACTCGGCATGAAGGCCGGTGCCCGTTCCCACTTCGAGGACTACATCGCCCGGCGACGGAGCGAGCACGCGTATGAGAGCTTCGATCTTGATCCTGTGGTTGCGGTTTTCGCGGCCGCCGAGGGACCAGATGCAACGATCGAAATCTCCGGCATGGCGGCGGTAGTGCTCGATCTGACGGCGAAGGTGCGGGTCGCTCGAGGTCACGACCCCGGGCCGTCAGCGCGGGCGGCGGGCGCCCAGCGGTGTTCGCGCCACGGCGCGCACGAACTGCCGGGCCATGCGCCGCAGCCCGGGGTACTTGCCGAGCGTGTCGTAGGTCCGGTCTACGAGACGGTAGCCTGCCGAGTTCAGCACCCGGTTCTCCGTCTCGCGAAGGTGCGCAAGCTCGTGGCGGGCCGAGGCCATCTCCGTGCGGAGATCCTCGAGCTCCGCGGTGTCGACGCGCAGCTCGGCGATGTACTTCTCTTTGACCATGAGGTCCAGGCGCAGAAGCTTGAGCTGGTCGTGAACGCCATCCAGCTCGGCGACGCGCTCACCAAGCGTGGCCTCCCTCTCGGTGAGCATGGTCTCGAGCTCTGCAAAGCGCTCACCAAGCGTGGCCTCCCTCTCGGTGAGCATGGTCTCGAGCTCTGCAGCGCGTTGGGCCACGGCCTCGAGCTGGCGTGCGCGCTCCACCCTGTCGCGCCAATCCTTCTCCAGCTCCTGGACCCGCCGCTGGAGGTGGGTCGTGAGCGAGAGCTGCGGGTCCGACGGGGCGAGCTCACCCCGCGGCTGCGCGACGACGACGAACTGGTAAGTCTCCGATTCCGAGTCGGCCGTCGCCTCCTTGATCACTTCGGGGGCGAAGGAATCGGGATCAATTTCGATCTCGGTCTCCGACAGCAACCGCGTCACCCGCAGCTCTTCGACAACCGTGAGGTCGGCCTCTCGAAAGAGTTTCTCGACCGCGGCCTGGTCGAAGAAACGCAGGTGGGTGCGGTCCAAGAGGCCGACATCGGTGTAGGTGAACGTCCCGCGCAGAAGGTGGAGCTTTACCGCGGCGTGCGCCACGTTGGGGATTGACGCGAGCAGCCGGCCTCCGGGGGCGAGCAGCGCCGCGGCCGCCCTGAGCGTTTCTTCCGGTTCGCGGAGATGCTCGAGCACGTCGAGGAGGAGCACGACGTCGAACTGCAGGTCGAGACTCGTCCGCAGATTGATCTGCTCGACGTCGCCGACGAGCACCTGCTCGCAGTAGCGCTCGGCCTCGGCGGCGGCAGACTTGTCGGTTTCCACGCCCCAGACCCGGCAGCCACGCTTTACGAGCATGCGGGCCACCGAGCCGTCGGCACAGCCGATATCGAGCACGTTGCTGCCCGGCGGAACCGACAGGATGGCCATGGTGTGCGCGTTATTGGCGTCGGAGAGATCGACGTCGCGCGCGTAACGTGAGCCGCTCAAGCAACCTCCGTGCAGTGCGGGGCCGCCGGTGGATGCCCCTCGATGTTCCAGTAGATGCTACCGGTCGGGAGAGTCGAGGCCAAGTTCCTCGGTTCCCCCGGTCACGCTCGGCCGGCCGGGGCAGAGAAGGCGCGGGGACGCTCGGCCAGCGCCGCGCGGATGACGCCCGACCAGGTCGTCGTTGAGCCAACCTCCCGGCGTTCCCAAGTCTCATGGAGTTCGAGAATCTCGCGGCGCTTTGCCTCCCAGACCGACGGCCGGCCCAGCAGCTCACTTGCCCGCGCTGCGAAGGAGGCCGGCGCGTCGGCGACCTCGAGTGGGTCGGCGTCACGCAGGTTCACTCCCTCCGCTCCGATTGTGGTCGTAAGGACGGGCACGCCGTATTGCAGGGCCTCGACGGTCTTGATCTTCACGCCGGATCCGTACCTCTGTGGCACCACGACGAGCCGGGCGCTTCCGTAGATCTCCCGCAGGTCGGGGACGTGGCCAACGAAAGACAGCGATGGCCCCGCCAAGTGAAGGACGTTGTCCGGTGGGTCCGCCCCGGTGACGCGCAAGCGCGCCCACGGAATGCGCTCACGAATCAGCGGGAGCACCTGATTTGCGAACCACAGCAGTCCGTCGGCGTTCGCCGAGTCGGGGCCGGCGAGCCAGCCCGCGACGAATACCATGTCGCGGCGCTCGGCGAAGGAGGCTGTGGTCGGCTCGATGTGCGGCTGGAGCGGCTCGACCACATCGATGGGGCAGTGCAGCTCGGCGCCGGACATGATGTCGGCCTCGTCGCGAGAGATCGCAACGATCCGGTCGGCCTCCAACGGAATCCGATCTTCGAGGATGTGCATCTCCGAGGCCTCCGAGGCGAGCCGCGCTCTCGCCGTCGGATCCATGGCTAGGAAGGACTGTCCTTCGAGCCGGCGCCAGAAGAGTGCCTCGGCGTCGTAGATCAAGCGGGCGATCGGCTGACGAGCGCGGATGATTTCAGCGAACAGGTCGAAGTTGTGCGGTCTGGAAACCACAACAGCGTCGTAGAGAACGTCGCCTCTCTTGAGGTGATCATCGATCGAGCATTCGACGATTTCCACCCCCAGACGGCCGAGCGGCTCGGGGTCTCCCTCGGGCGTGTCGCTCGGATAGAACGACACCGCGTAGCCGGCATCCACGAGCTCGCGAATCGCTCCGAGCATGCGCGGGAATCCCGATCCCAGCCCGGGTTGGGGGATGCGGTCGTCGAGCACGAGCACTCGGGTCGGGTACCCGCGCGCGCGAAAGATCGCCCGCGATATCGCTGCTCCCGACGCGGGGTCGGGAGGCTCCTTCTCGGCGAGCACGTCCGCCCACTTTTCGCGAAGGAGATGGACGTTGCGGGTGAACAGGAAGGACTTGAGACCCGTGTGGAGACTGGAGGATTCGTGATGGCGGACCCGCGACCGCGGCTCGTAAAGCACCCGCAAGCCCCGGGAGCGGATGCCCAGACACAGATCCACGTCTTCGTAATAGGCCGGGAAGTAGCCTTCGTCGAAGCCGCCCACGTCCTCGAAGACACGTCGCCGGACGAGCAGCGATCCCCCGGAGCAATAGTCGACATCGCGGAGAAACAGATAGGCGGTCGAGTCCGGAGGCAATCCCCGCCCGACGGGGGCCGTCGTCCCGTCGCTCCAGACGACAGATCCGGCTTCCTGCAGCGTGCCGTCGGGGAAGAGGAAGCGGCTTCCCACGGCGCCGGCGCCCGGATGATCGTCGGCGGCTTGCACCAGAGTCTCCAGCCAGCCGGGCTCGACCACGGCGTCGTCGTTCAGGAAGACGAGATTCTCGCCGCGGGCCACCGCCGCCGCGCGGTTGCATCCGCCGCCGAAACCTAGATTCACCTCCGAAGAAAGCACCGTCGCACCTTCGAGCACCCGGCCGGCCCAAGACTCGAGCGCCCGGTCCGGCTCGTTGAGAAAGACGATGACCTCGTAGGGCACGGCCGGTCCGACGGTGCGGGCAAGGACGGCCAAGCACGTCGCGAGATGCGGTGCCCCGCGCCAGCCGAGCACGATGATCGACGCCCGCGGCGCCTCTGCGCGCGGGAGGACGATACGATCGAAGAGGGCTTTGGTGGTCATGTCGCGCCGGATTGTCGCGGAGGAGGCGCGGCCGAGCAAGTGTTGGCGCGGGGTGGTCGATCTACGACGTGTCGGGAGGGTATGTGACGCGCGCGCGGTGGGCGACGGCTCCCCGATAGACATCCTCATACGCCGCCGCCATGGCCTCGGCTGAAAATCGCTTCACCGTCTCCCGGCCGGACTCGACAAGACGGTGGCGAAGGTTCGCATCGGATTCCAGCCGGTGAAGGGCGAACGCCAGCGCCGTGACTTCGCCGGGCGGAACGAGCAGCGCGTTCAGTCCATCGGTTAGGAAATCCGTTTGTCCGCCGACGGTTCCGGCGACCACCGGGAGCCCGGCGTGCATCGCTTCGAGATACACGAGGCCGAATCCCTCGTGGAGGGAGGCGAGTGCGAACACGTCGGCGGACACCAGCCGGCGCATCACCTCGTCGCGTTCAAGCAGCCCCGTGAACCTAACCCTTCCGGCCGGGGCGCCGCGTTCTAACGCAGACCGTTCGGGCCCGTCGCCGATTACTTCGAGAACGGTTCCCGGGGTCCGGGCGATGGCCTCGATCAACGTATCGAGGGCCTTGCGCTTGACGAGTCGTGCGACGGTCACGACGATCGTCGTCTCGTCGCGCCAACCCAGCCCAGCGCGATCTCGGGGCGGGAGCGGCGGATGTTCCACGCCGCACGGCACGACCACGATGTCGGTACGTCCCGTAAGCGCCGTCGCTCGCTCGGCGATGTCGGTGGAGATCGCCGTGACGGCCGATGCTCCTCGAACCATGCGCCCTACGACGGCACGCAGGGGGGGGATCCGGGCGGGGCCGATCCTCGACGGATCGTGGATGTCTGCGCCGATCACCGTCAGCACGTGGGGTGCTCCGGCCCTGGCGGCGATGGCAGAGCCGGCCGGTCCGCTGGGTACCGCGAAGAACGTATGGACGACGTCGAACTGCCGGCGGTGGACGAGCCGGCGACCCGCGCGCCGCGCGGCGGGCACGAAGGACAGGAGCGACGAAAAAGAGGCCTTCGATGGATCCCGGCGCCCAACCACGGGGACGCGGACGACCCGCAGGTGACGGTCGTAGGCGTCCGCCGGCGTGCCGGGACCCCGGCTCGTGAGCACGATCACGTCGTGGCGCTTCGCCAGCTCGTGGGCAAGGGTGCGGGTGAGCACGCCGCCCCCGCCCCCGAGGGGCGGGTACTCGTAGTTGACCAGGAGAATCCTCATGTCATCCAGTGTCGGGGCGGCTGTTCGCGGGCCCGGTAATGTATCGCCTGTTGCCGGTGCGAGCGGCGGGCGGCCCGGCGGAGAGGAGACCGTGGAGCCACCGACCCAATCGGAAGACGTCGAACGAGCCGCCGGCCTCACCGGCGGTGCGCGAAGCCGGGGGCGGCGGCTTCTGAAGATGGGCATCCGCGTCGGGGTCGGTGCGGCCGTGCTCGTCTATCTCCTGTCGCAGGACAATCTCGACCGGATCATCGATCGCGTTTCCGAGGCCCGGCCGGGCTGGCTCGCGGTTGCATTCGCCTGCATCGTCGTGGGGCTGCTGGTCAGCGCCATGCGCTGGCGGGTCTACTTGAACGCACTGGGTCTCGACTTGCCGCTTGGGCCGCTTTTCCGCCTGTACTTCGTCGGGACGTTCTTCAATGCGTTTCTGCCCACGGGAATCGGCGGCGATGCCTACAAGGCCGTCCGGATCGGCCGTCCGCGCGGGACCTACAGCGGGGCATTCGCCTCGGTTTTTCTCGACCGCTTCGCGGGGGTAGCCGCCCTGGCGGTTCTGGGGTTCATCGCCACGGCGTCGCTGATTGCGACTGGCGAGGGAAATGCCGTTGTCCTCCTCGGGCTCGCGCTTTCGGGGGCGATCGTGGCCGGCGCAGCCTTCGTACTGCTCGGTGGGGAGCGCCTGGCTCGGCGCTTCCTGCGAGATCACGGAACGTCGGCTCGAATCCTCAAGGGGCTGACGGCGATCGCCGCCGCCGGCCGTGCGCGCCACACCATGGGACCCGGACTCGCCTACGGTCTGCTCTTTCAGCTCCTCGTGCTGGCGTATCATCTCTGCATCGCGCGCGCGCTCGACATTCCCGCCGGAGTGGCGGCGATGAGCGCTATCGTGGTCATCGCTTCTCTGGCGACGATGATTCCCCTGACGGTGAACGGTCTCGGATTTCGTGAGGCCGCTTACCGATGGGGCCTCACGACGTTCGGCTACGCCGACGCACCGCACGCGTTGGCGTTCGCGATCCTAGTCCTGGGTGTGCTCCTGGCTTCGAGCGCGGTCGGAGGCGTTGTGTATCTGGTTGCGGGAGGGGAGATCCCAGGGGCGTCCGGCGGGGCGTTGGTAGGATCGGTTCCCGCTGAGGGAGAACGATGAGCGCGAAGAGAAAGACCGAAGGCCGTCACACGGTGGAAGGCAAGATCGCCGATTTGGAAAAGCGGCGTGACTCCGTTTTCCACGCCGGGGGTGAGGACGCCGTCGAACGCCGGCATGCGAAGGGAAAGCTGACGGCCCGCGAGCGCATCGATGTTCTGCTCGACCCCGGCTCGTTCACCGAAACCGATGCCATGGCGCGACACCGGGCGCACGGGTTCGGCATCGAGCGCTCCCGGCCGTACGGAGACGGCGTCGTGACCGGCTGGGGCACGATCGACGGCCGCAAGGTGTTCGTGTTCTCGCAGGACTTCACGGTTTTCGGTGGTTCCCTCGGAGAGGTGTTCGGCGAGAAGATCTGCAAGATCATGGATCTCGCTCTTGCGACCGGAGCGCCGGTGATCGGACTGAACGACTCCGGTGGTGCGCGCATTCAGGAAGGGGTCGTTTCACTGGCCTCCTACGGGTTCATCTTCGAGCGCAACGTCCGTGCCTCCGGAGTCATTCCGCAGATCTCGGTGATCGTCGGTCCGTGCGCGGGCGGCGCCGTCTATTCGCCGGCGATGACCGACTTCGTCTTCATGACGAAGGAGACCTCGCACATGTTCATCACCGGACCGGACGTCATCAAGACTGTGACCGGTGAGGAGGTCACGTTCGAGGATCTGGGCGGAGCGATGGCGCATGCCTCGAAGTCGGGGATCGCGCACTTCGTCGCGGAGGACGAGAAGCACTGCCTGGCAATGGTGCGGTACCTGATCGGCTTCCTGCCATCGAACAATCTCGAAGAGCCGCCGTACTATCCGCCGACGGACCCGGCGGACCGCCGGGAGCAACGGCTGGTCGATCTAATCCCCGACGAACCGAACCGGCCGTACGACATGCACGAAGTGATCACGCTCGTCTTCGACGACGGCGAGTTCTTCGAGGTGTTCCCGCATTATGCCCCGAACATCATCACCGGCTTTGCACGGCTGAACGGCCGTCCTATCGGAATAGTGGCGAACCAGCCGATGCATCTCGCCGGCGTGCTCGACATTCACTCCTCGGAGAAGGCGGCGAGGTTTGTGCGCACTTGCGACGCTTTCAACGTGCCGCTGGTTGCGTTCGTGGACGTGCCTGGGTTCCTTCCGGGCACGAATCAGGAGTGGGGAGGGATTATCAGGCGTGGCGCGAAGCTTCTGTACGCGTTCGCTGAGGCAACCGTTCCGCGGATTCAGGTGATCACGCGCAAAGCCTACGGCGGCGCCTATGTGGTCATGAACTCCAAGTCGATTCGCGCCGACATCGCCTTTGCGTGGCCGACGGCGGAGGTCGCCGTGATGGGTCCGGAGGGCGCCGTGAACATCGTGTTTCGCAAGGAGCTGGAGAGCGCGGGGGAGGATCGCGCAACCAAGCGCGCCGAGCTAATCGCGGAGTATACCGAGAAGTTCGCCAATCCCTACGTTGCGGCCGAGCGCGGGTACGTAGACGACGTGATCGATCCCCGCGACACCAGGCCCCGCCTGATCGACGCGTTCGAAATGTTGATGACCAAGCGCGAGACCCTGCCGCCGCGCAAGCACGGCAACATCCCGCTGTGATCCGGCTGCCGGAGGTCGAGGTCGTCGGCGGTTCCCCGACGCCGGAGGAGGAGCGCGCCGTGCGCGAAGCAATCATCACGCTGTGGCGCGAGGATCAAGCCCGGCAGAGCCGGGATTCGCGGAAGGCCGGATGGCTCGACGTCGCGCGGCGAGAGGGCGCCGGCGAGAGTGGTCCGCGCGGAATCCCGTGGGCCCGATCGCTCGGCTTCATGCAACCGGGAGTAACGGCGGCGCGCCCGATCGGCCCCGGCGATACTCGCTGAAGGCGCATGCACCGGGTTCAACGCTTGGATCGGGAATGTCCTGCTGCCTGGGACGGTGACGCGGCCGGCACGGACTCGCCCTGGAGCTTCCTGCGTCCACCGGCGAGGAGCGGAACGGCCAGCAATGCGACCGCGCCGGGAAACAGAAGGACGCGCGATGCCGACACCCTCAGCATGCCCTCGACACCTCGGTAGTGGATGAGATACACGCCGGCCATGCCGACGGTGGCAAACACGACGGTTCCAAACAGCATGGCTACGATCCGTGATCGTCCGCGAATGACGGCGATTGCGACAGCCAAGGGAAGGAGAGCGAGCACTGCGCCTCGCGGTCCGGGCCAGTGCTGGACAATGCCGGCCACGATTTCCGGGATCCGCTCGAGCTTCACTGCCGAACTGTTGATCGATCCGGCATTGATCACGTCGTTGGTTGCGCCGTGTGCGCGGACATCGATGACCCACGGCATGAAAAGGAGAACGGCCACACCGGCGAAGGCGAGGAGTCGAACAATGGCCCCGCGATCGGGCAGCAACGCGATTGCGGTCGCTCCGACCGCCGAGGCACCGAACAGGATGCCTTCGTTCTTTGTGAGAAAACATCCGAGGAGGAAAACGGTTGCCAGGGCGAGAGCCGATGTCTCGCGGTCTTCGATCCAGCGAACAAGCATGAGCGTTGTTGCGACGGCGAAGGCGAGCAGGGGGACATCGGCGTAGAACCGCGATGCGAACGCGCCCAGGTTCGGCAATGCGCCGACGGCGAGTACACCGGTGAGTGCCGCAAGTGGACCGCACCGTCGACCGACTTCCCCGGCGATCACCAGGAGCATTGCCGCACACAGCAGCCCAACCTGCAGATGAGCTCCGGCATCCCGGCCGCCCCAACCGCCGCCCCACACCATCAACGACGGAACGAGAAGAGGATAGTCGGGATGTGCATAGTCTCCGATGCGCGTACCGAAGATAATCCGAGGATCGAGGCGTTTTGCCAGCGCGAGGGAACGTCCGCGGAGACTCCAGATTGCGTATTCGTCGTTCAGCCGCGTCAGGCTTGCCGCCGTGCGGTGCGCGAGGAACGCTCCCCAGCCGACCGACGCGAGTCCGGCCGGAATCGATGCCAGTCGATCTCTCATTGAACGGGTTTCACTCCGCCGTCCCTGGCGAGCCCAGAGCACCAGCCCGCATATCCCCAGCGAAGCCAGGATGGGGCCGGTCATTCCCACATCGACCCGCGCACCCGCGACACCCAGGATCGTCACTAGCCAAGCGTGGACAACGACGCCGGCAAGATAGGAGAGACCGATGCCGCTCAGCAGGCCGAACGCCCATCGCTCCCTCGACAGAGTGGTACATCGCAGCACGCCGTGCCCGGCAAGCAGAAGAAGCAGGCTCCCCCCCGCGAGGCCCGCGCCATTTCCGAGCCCCCGGGAGCCGAACCGGCCGTCGGCCGCGACGTGAATGTTGCGGGGAATCTTCGGCGCTGCGGCGGGAATACGAGCAAGCGCCATGATCGGCTTCTTCGAGATGACCCAAACTGTGGATCCGACCGGCGGGGCGTAAGTACCTTGCGGGTCGGCCGCCACGTACAGCAGCCAACGAGCGGGAGGTCCGCACACCACCGGATGCGGCAGAACCTGGTACGTCACCCACAGGCGAACGCCCCCGCTGACCGAGGTCTTGCAATCCCCCTCCGGATGCACGACCCTGACGGGCTCAGTCCCCGGCACGGTCTTGCGGACGAAGGCGATGAGGTCGGGGAGATTGGCGGGAGCCCCTCGCACGACTGGAACTCCATGCCGGACCACAAAGGCTCGTTCCACCCGGCCGGATTCATTGATCTCTGAAGAACGTCGTACGAGCATGCTCCCCGACACCGCGAGCAGCAGCAGAACAACCCCGGTGCCGGCCAGGCTGGTTGCACGTCCCCAGTTCATGAGATCGCTCTAAGGACGAAAGGGAATTCGTGCCGCCCCGTGGCGATCGCGATTACTCATTGCGACCCGCGAGCCTCGTCAACCCGCTCCGTGGCGCCGCCTCGCGACCTCGGTCAGGGCGCCGCGCACGAAGGCGGGCAGGGCCGTTCGTTGCCGGTGAATCCTCAGGTGGGGCTCCTGCGCGAGGCGCCACGCCCACTCAAGTCCGGCTCGCCGCAGCCAAACTGGAGCGCGCTTGGCGGTTCCTGCGATGAAGTCGAAGGAGCCGCCGACCGACATTGCGACCCGGACGCCGGCCTCGTCCAGCGCCGCGCGGTTGTAGTCGATCCACCGTTCCTGTTTCGGCATTCCGAGCGCGACGCAGACCAGGGCCGGTCTCAGCGTCGCGACGTGCTTTTCGATCTCGGCCTCGACGTCCGGCGGAAGGCGGTGCGTTTCCGAGATCGGCGGGGCATACGTTTCGATCTCGGCAGCCGGAAACCGCGACCGCAAGCGCTCCGCCGCGGCCGCCGCGACGCCCGGACCGGCGCCGAGGAGCAGGGCCGGCTTCCCGGCCGTTGTGCACGCCCCGACCGCGTCGATCATGAGATCGACTCCGGGAACGCGCGGCGCGGCCCGGCCGCGCAGCCAGGCCGCGATCGTGACGCCGACCCCGTCGGAGAGGCAAACGTCGCCGCGTTCGAGCGCGGCCGCAAACGAGTCGTCGCGCTGCGCGAGCATCACGCCTTCCGGGTTGACGCTGTAGATCGTGCGCAACGGCTCGTCGCCGGCGACGAGCTCCGCGATGCGAGCCCGGATGGCGTCCGGGCGCCAGGGATCGACGCGTACTCCGAGCACACGGAGCGGTTCCAGCGGGTTCATCGGGCCGCCCCGTCCTCTCGCCGCCAGCACGGCGTGTGCCAGTGACGGCGCTCCTCCTCGCGGTCGGTCCGCCAAGCCACGACGTGGACCGTGCCGGGGCGGATCTCCTGATTGCATCCGGGACACCTGTACATCTTCTCACCGGTGGTCTCGCGCACCTGGAAGCCGGAGCGCGACGGCACCAACCCCTTCGGCCGATTCGGTTCCGGCGGCTCGTCGCGGGCACGCCGGTTGCGCCGGGGCACGGCCTCAGATCGCCGTGGTGACGCCGGCGATCAGGCCGCCGTCGATGACGATCGTCTCGCCGGAGACGTAGGCGGCGGCGCCGGAGGCGAGGTAGACCGCGGCGCCGACGATGTCGGACACCTCGCCGAGCCGCCCGATCGGGATCCCCTTGACGACGGACGCCGTCAGGTTCTCGTCGATCCAGAGCGGCTTGTTGAGATCGGTCCGGATCCACCCGGGCGCGATGGCGTTGACGCGCACTCCGGCGTTGCCCCACTCGATTGCCAGAGTCTTCGTCAGATTGATCACCGCCGCTTTGGCGGCGCCGTAGAAGGTGAGCATGGGCGATGAGCGCACCCCGGCGACCGAAGAGATGTTGATCACCGAGCCGCTTCCCTGGGCGAGAAGGTGCTGGCCGGCGTCCTTGCAGAACCAGAACACGCTGTCGAGGTTGAGCTTTATTCCCTTCTCCCAGCCCTCGTCACGCGTCTGGATGAGCGGTGCCATGAAGCGGGAGCCGCCGGCGTTGTTGACGAGGATGTCGATCCCGCCGAGCTCGGCGACGGCTTGCTCGACCGACGCGGAAACCTGGTCCCGTTGAGTCACGTCGCACGGAATCGAGACGGCGGAGCGCCCGGTCGCGCGGGCTTTCCCGGCGATGTCGTCGAGATCGGCCCGACTCCTTGCGACGAGCGCGACGTCGGCGCCGGCCTCGGCGTAAGCCAGCGCGATGGCGGCGCCGATCCCCCGTGAGGCTCCGGTGATCAGGGCGCGCTTTCCTTCGAGGGAAAAGAGTTCGAGTCCCATGATGTGTCCATCCTCTCTTCGACGGGTCAGTAGGTGTGGAAGCCGCGGCCGCTCTTGCGGCCGAGGTAGCCGGCGTGCACTAGATGCTCGAGCAGCGGAGCCGGAGCGTATCCCGGCTCGCGGAACTCCCGGTAAAGAGTCTGGATGATCTGGAACGTGACATCGAGCCCGACGATGTCCATGAGCGCGAAGGGTCCCATCGGGTGGCCGCACCCGAGTTTCATCGCGGCGTCGATGTCCTCGGCGGTCGCATAGCCGGACTCGAGCATCTTCACAGCGTCGTTGAGGTAAGGGAAGAGCAACGCGTTCACGATGAATCCGGCTCGATCCGGGCAGACCACGCAGTGCTTGCCCATCTTCGCACCGACGGCGAGCGCGGTATCAACCGCCTCATCGCTCGTCCTCACTGTGCGTACGACTTCCACGAGCCGCATCACTTGCGCGGGATTGAAGAAGTGCATCCCGACCACGTTCTCCGGCCGCGTCGTGGCCGCTGCGAGCGCGATTACCGGAAGGGACGAGGTGGTCGAGGCGAGAATCGCGTGATCGGCAATGGTGGCATCTAGCTGGCGGAAATGCTCGAGCTTGATCTCGAGATCCTCGGCAATTGCCTCGATGACCAGGTCGCTGCTTGCGAGCGATTCGAGGTCGGTGGTGGTCGTGAGCCGCCCTGCCGCGTCGGCCTGCTGCTCGGCCGTCATCTTCCCCCGTTCTACGGCCTTTGCGAGCGACTTCTGAACCCTCGCTTCGGCCTCGGCCGCCCGCTTGGCCGACCGCGCGCGCAACAGCACCTGAAAACCTGCCTTTGCCGCAACCTCGGCAATCCCCGCGGCCATCGTCCCGGATCCGATCACGCCGATGCGCTTGACGTGTGCCGCCGCGGTCTCCGGCACGGAGCGGTGGAGTGTGCCGGAATCCTTGATGCGCGGAGAATCCGGTTCCTCGTACTCGTAGAAGCCTCGCGCTGTCTTGCGACCGAGAAAGCCGGCGGTGGTCAGCTGCTTGATGAGTGGTGCCGGCGCGTAGAGGGTCTCCCGGAATTGCCGGTACATCGCATCGATGATCTCGTACACGGAGTCGAGGCCGATGAGGTCGAGCAATGCCAGGGGACCCATCGGATGACCGCAGCCGAGCTGCATTGCGGCGTCGATGTCCTCGCGCGACGCGAATCCGCTCTCCAGCATGCGCACGGCGTTGTTGAGGTAGGGGAACAGAAGGAGATTCGCGATGAACCCCGCGCGGTCCTGACACACGACCGGCGTCTTGCCGAGGCCCTCCGCGAATGCCTTCACGGTGTCAAGCGCCTCGGCGTCGGTCACCACCGTCGTGACCAGCTCGACGAGCCCCATCACCGGTGCCGGGTTGAAAAAGTGCAAACCGAGAACGCGCGACGGCCGTTCGGTTCGCACGGCCATCTCGATCACGGGCAAGGAAGAAGTATTCGTGGCAAGGATGGCATGCGGTTGCAGGATGCCGTCCAGGGCGGCAAAGGCCTCTTGCTTGAGATCGAGATGCTCGGGGATGGCCTCGACGACGAGGTCGGCGTCCTTCAAAGCTTCGAACGACGTCGCTCCCGTGATCCGTCCGAGAGCCGCGTCCCGTTCGCCGGAGGCAAGCTTGCCGCGCTCGACGGCGCGTTCCATGGAGTGCTTGATCCGGGCCAGACCGTCGGCGACGCGGTCGTCGTCGACCTCGCGGAAGACGACCTGGTATCCGGCTCGCGCGCAGACCTCGCTGATGCCGGATCCCATGGTTCCGCATCCGAGCACCCCGACGGTTCGAATCTCGTTGCTCATCCATCTTCCCCCACGGATGTTCCGCAGTTCTGGCAGTAACGGGCATGGGTTCCGAGCGGGTCGCCGCAGTTGGGGCAGGTCCGGCTCGACCTCGCGGTCGCTGCTCCGGAAAACAACGGCGGGGCCGGCCGTCCCTCGCCGAGAGGCTTTCGGACGAGGAAGTAATACGCCAAGGCGATCGCGAGGCCGAGTGTTCCGAGCAGGAGACCAGCCGCCAGTCCGATGATCCACGGTGTCTTGCTTCCCTGGGGAAAGTCTTGCGGCGGACGCTGAGTCGCATCCAGCAGCATCCAGATGCTGAAGGCCAGCGACGCGAGAGCGATCAGGGCGTACGCAGGCCCCAGAAACACCGGAAAGAGGAACGGCATGGAGCTAGTTTCGCATCCGACCCAATGCCGCCACAAACTCCGCGGGTTCCCCGACCGCCGGAGGGGGCTCCAAGGTGCGGGAAGCCGGGTCGATCCCGATCCCGCGATTGAAGCCGGCCGTTGTACCATCACCGCGAGATGACCACGTCCGGAAACCGGCCGCATCGCGATGATCCCTGGCTGTTCCGCACGTATGCCGGGCATACTTCGGCCGCCGCGTCGAATGAGCTCTACAAGCGCAACCTTGCCAAGGGGCAGACCGGTCTGTCGGTGGCGTTCGACCTGCCAACCCAAACGGGCTACGACGCAGATAATCCAATGGCGCGAGGAGAGGTCGGAAAGGTCGGCGTCCCGATCGGTCACCTCGGCGACATGCGCACGCTCTTCGAGGGAATCCCGCTCGACCAGATGAACACGTCGATGACGATCAACGCCACCGCGATGTGGCTCCTCGCGCTGTATGTGGCCGTCGGGGAGGAGCGCGGCGTGCCCCAGTCGGAGCTTCAGGGCACCACTCAGAACGACATCCTCAAGGAATACCTGAGCCGGGGAACCTATATCTTTCCCCCGGAGCCGTCGATGCGGCTCATCGGCGACATGGTGACCTACTGCGCCGTAGAAATCCCGAAGTGGAACCCGATCAACGTCTGCTCCTATCACCTTCAGGAGGCCGGTGCGGAGCCGTGGCAGGAAGTCGCCTACACGCTCGCCAATGCGATCGCCGTGCTCGATGCCGTGCGAGCGCGCGGACGCGTGCCGGAATCGGAGTTCGGTCGCGTGGTCGGCCGGATTTCCTTTTTTTGCAACGCGGGAATTCGCTTCATCGAAGAGATGGCGAAGCTGCGGGCGTTCGCCACCCTTTGGGACCGCATCACACTGGAGCGGTACGGGGTAACGGATCCGCGGTATCGCCGCTTCCGCTACGGGGTGCAGGTCAACTCTCTCGGGCTCGCCGCATCGCAACCCGAGAACAACGTCTACCGGATCCTGCTCGAGGCTCTGGCTGTGACTCTTTCAAAGGACGCGCGGGCGCGTGCGGTGCAGTTGCCGGCGTGGAACGAGGCGCTGGGTCTGCCGCGACCGTGGGATCAGCAGTGGTCGATCCGACTTCAGCAGATTCTCGCCTACGAGACCGACCTTCTCGAGTACGAGGATATCTTCGAGGGCTCTCCGGTCGTCGGGGAGCTGACGTCGAAAATCGCCGGAACGGCTTGGGACGAGCTTCAGCGTTTGCTCCACGCCGGCGGCGCCGTCGCGGCCATCGAGGAGATGAAATCGGGACTCGTCGGATCACTTGCCAGACGGCAGCGGGCAATCGAGGCCGGAGAGATTACCGTGGTCGGAGTGAATCGGTTCACCCAAACCGAAGAATCGCCGCTTGCGGTGGAAGAGTTTCTCTACGAGAGGCTCGACCCCGAAGCCGAAAAGCGTCAGGTGGAAGGCCTCGAAGAGTTTCGCCGGAGCCGGGACGCGGCGGCGGCACGATCGGCACTCGACGATCTGCGGCGGGGTGCGAGGTCCGACGACAACCTCATGCCTTTCGCCGTTGCCTGCGCGCGGGCAGGATGCACCACGGGGGAGTGGGCCGACGCCCTGCGCGACGTCTTCGGCGAGTACCGCGGGCCAACCGGAGTCGGCGCGGCCGCGCCGGTATCCAAGGGCACCGAGGCCTTGCAGCGTGCCCGGGAGAGCGTTACGCGAGCCGCAGCGGCCTGTGGAGCGAAGCGGCTGCGCATGCTCGTGGGGAAGCCGGGCCTCGACGGCCACTCCAACGGAGCGGAGCAGGTCGCCGTGCGCGCGCGCGACGCCGGCTTCGAGGTCGTTTACGAAGGCATCCGGCTCACGCCGGAGAGCATCGCCCGAGCGGCCGTGGACGAGGACGTCCATGTCGTAGGGCTGTCGATCCTTTCCGGAGCGCATGCGATGCTCGTCCCTGAAGTCCTGCAGCGCATGAAGGCCCTCGGCGCCGATCCCGAACGCGTGCCCGTGGTGGTCGGCGGGATCGTGTCCGAGGCCGACCGCTCGGCACTGCTCGGGGCCGGGGTCGCCCGCGTGTACACGCCGCGCGACTACGATCTGACGGCCATGATGGGAGAGATCGCCGAACTCGTGGCCGAACGCGCGCGCAAATGACGGATCGGTACACGCCGGAGTCGAGCCGGATCATGCTGGCGCAGTCGATGGCGATCACCGACGCGAACCTCGACGGGCACGTTCACGGCGGGGTGATCATGCGCCTTGTCGACACGGCCGCGGGCTGGGCGGCGATCAAGCACTGTCGAGGCCGAGTCGTTACTGCGGCCATGGACGAGATGAGCTTCATCGAGCCGGTGTACCTCGGCGACATCGTCACCGTACGAGCCCAGGTGAACGACGCCGGCCGGACGTCGATGGAGATCGGGGTGCGGGTAGAGGCCGAGAATCCCGTATCCGGCGAGCGGCGCCACGTCTCCTCGGCGTATCTCGTGTTTGTTGCCCTGGACGAGCACGGCACACCGCGGCCGGTGCCGCCGGTTACCCTTGAGACGGCGGATGATCGTCGCCGGGCCGGGGATGCGAAAATACGACGTGAGCACCGGCTGTCGCGCAAGGAGCAAATTCTGGCCCGCCGGGCTTCGAGAGGGGAGTAGCGAGGATGAATGCGAGCAAGCTGACGATCGCCGTGCCGGTATACAACGAGCGTGCCCGCGTCGAGCGCGCGCTGAAGGAGCTGCTCTCGGTCGAGTTTCCGATCGAGACCGAGGTGATCATTGTGGACGACGGCTCGACCGACGGCACCGCGGAGACGGTGGAATCCTTCGGGCTGCCTCCGCACGCGCGGCTCGTTCGCCATCCTCGGAATCGCGGTAAGGGGGCGGCGTTGCGAACTGCGATCGCCGAGTCGACCGGCGACGTCTTCGTGCCGTTCGACGCCGACCTCGAGTACGACCCCCACGAACTCCTCGCGTTGCTGCGTCCGATCCTGGATGAGGACGTGGACCTAGCGTACGGCACGCGCGCCTTCGGAGCGCACACGGCGTTCTCGTTCTGGTACGTGGTTGGAAACAAGGTGATCGTGCTCTGGGCGAACATTCTGTTCAACTCCTACATCAGCGATCTAGAGACTTGCTACAAGATGGTGCGGACCGACGTGTTGCGATCGCTCCGTTTGAAGAGCGATTCGTTTGCCATCGAGGCCGAGATCACCGGCAAACTGCTGCGCCGCGGCTACCGGCCGTTCGAGGTGCCGATCTCCTACCGGGCACGCTCGCGGGCCGAAGGCAAGAAGATCCAGTGGTGGGACGGCGTCGTCGCGCTCTGGACGCTGCTGCGCGCACGCACGGACCCTCTCTAGGGAAAGTCGTAGATCGGTGGTTGTGCATGAACGCCCGGTACCCGGCTGGACCGGGCCGGCGCTTGTTCTCCTGTTCATCCTCCACGCGTCGGCCTACGCGCTCGCCGTGCCCGTCTACCAATCGCCCGACGAGCCCCTGCACGTTGCGACCATTCGCTACGTCGCCGATCACCGCGGCTATCCCGACGCCTCGAAGGACCGCGCGCAGCCGGAGATCGGTCGCTCGCTCGCAGCGGCTCATTTCCAGGAGCTTCGCCGGCTCGACACCTCATGGTGGCGACCCGGTCTGGACCCAGAGTGGACCTCCTTCGACGAGCTGCGCCGTGGACCGCCGGGATCGATCATTGCCATCGCCGGACATCCCCCCGGGTACTACGTTGCCCTAGCACCCCTGCACGCCGTCGCCGAGACGCGGCTGAGCTTTCCGGCGCTCGTATTGCTCCTCAGGCTCGCAACCGTGCTGCTAGCGGCACCGACGATCTGGCTCGTCGTCGCAACCATCCGCCTCTTCTCGCCGGGCCGGCCGGAGATTGCGGTCGGGGCGGGGGCGTTCGTTGCGCTCCTGCCGCAGTTCGCACACATCTCCGGCTCGGTCTCGAACGACGCCGCGATCACCACGTTGTTCTCGGCGATCCTTTACATCGCTGCACGAATGCTGATCGAGGGGCTGAGCCGGCGGCTGCTCGTCGCCGGAGCCCTGGTTTCGGCGGCGGCGATCCTCGTCAAGGCGCAAGGAATCTTGACGGTGCCGATCCTTTTTGTCGCGGTGGCAGTGGCGTTGATTCGGCGACCCGAAGGTCTCGGTAGGCGGCGTCCGTGGTCGTCCGTCCTCGCCGCCGTCGCGTTCCCCGCCGCGGTCGCCGCGCTGTGGTACGGCATTCGCATCGCCGGTGGACTGCCCGTGACGCCCACCGACTCGACCCCAGCCGTCGCCGATCCACGTCCGATCTCGTTGCTTGCTTACACCTGGGGATACGGCCTTCCGATCCTGACGCGTTCGTTTTGGGGGCGATTCGGGTGGCTGGCGGCGCCCCTACCCTCGGCCTGGTACCGTGCTCTTAATGCAGTCGCTGTCGGCTCCGTCTCCGTATCGATTTTCTTCGTCGTGAGGGCGGCGGTTCGCCGCGCTGCCCACCGCGCGCAGGCTGTACTTGCCGGCCTCTCCCTGGCCGCAGTTGCAACCGTTCTCGGCGCCGTGGTGGTGTCGTCGTGGCGCGGTTTTCAGCACACCGGGCTGGCGCGAGGGCTGCAGGGCCGGTACCTGTTCCCCGTAGTCGGAGTCATCGCCGTCCTCGTCGTTGGAGGAGCATTGATGCTGCTTCCCGAACGGCTGCGCCGGTTCGGTCCGGCCGGCGTGCTGGCGGTTATGGGCGCGACCACCCTCGCGGGCATGGCTACCGTCGTCGACGGCTTCTACGGAGGCCCGGGAATCTCGCTCGCAACCGCAGCCGACCGGCTGGCCGCCTATAGCCCGGTTTCGATAGCGCCCGAGGTGCTCGGTGCGCTGATCGCGGCGACGGCAGGAACGGCGGTCGCAACCGCGGCGCGCTTCGCGCGGCCCCGGCAGCGGTCGGCCTGGGAAGAACTCGGATGAGCATCGTCCGTCCACGCGACCCGCTGATCACCGAGCAGGAGCCGGTCAAGCGCCGCAACTGGCGAAAGATCGGCCTGCTCGGCTTCCTAATCCTGGGGCTGATCGCCGCCGGCCTCGGGACGGGGCTGTACAAGTACGCCTACGAAAAGATTCGCGGAACCAACGACGGCGACATCGTTCTCCCGCCCGGATACAAAAAGCAGGCAAACATCCTGATCATCGGCAGCGACTCGCGTGAGGGGTTGAACAAGGCCGAGAAGGCGCAGCCGGCGTTCTATCCCTCGGGCGGCAAGCGGTCGGACACGATCATCCTGGTTCACCTGTTCGGCGACGGGAAGCATGCCGTCGTCTTGAGCTTCCCGAGAGATCTGCGTGTTGAGGTCCCCGGCTTCGGCCGGACGAAGATCAACGCCGCATACAACCTGGGCCCCAACAACGTGATCAAGACGGTTGAGGACTACTCCGGGCTGAAGATCAACAACTACGTTGAGGTTAACTTCGTCGCCTTCCGAGAGATCGTCGATTCACTCGGTGGCGTCGAGATGTGCACGACGCGGGCCTATCACGATCCCGAGGCGAACCTTTTCATCAAGAAGCCGGGTTGCCACGACTTCGACGGCGACATGGCGCTCGGCTGGGCCCGCTCCAGGAAGACGGAGCCCGACGGAGACTTCGGCCGCATCCGGCGCCAGCAACAACTCATCCGCGTCGCGCTGGAGAAAGTCATGAGCGCGGGCCTGATCTTGAAGCCGTGGAAGCTCGTTCGGGTCATCAATGCGGCTGCCGAGGGCCTCAAGACCGATTCTAAGTTCAACGTGAAGTTTGCGATGAGGCTCGCCGGCCGGCTGAAGGATGCCGGAGAGGGCAATCCACTCGTGGACTTCCGGATCGTGCCGAGCCAAACGGCTTTCATCGGAGGCGTTTCCTACGTGGTCGCGAAGGACGCCGAGGCACAGGCCCTGTTCGACGCGATCAAGGCCGACAGGTTCCCGCTGCCGGACTTTGGCAAGACCTCGTTCTCGATCCCCGAACCGAAGGATGTCACCGTCCGCGTCGTCGACGCCTCCGGACGCGAAGGAGCGGCGAAGGACCTCGCCGACGCCTTGGACAAGGCCGGGTTCCGTGTGCTGTCGCTGCGTAGCGGAAAGACCCAGTCTCGAACTCAGATCTTCTTCCGGCCGGGCGACGAGCTGAAGGCGCAGCTGGTCCACGAGGATGTCGCCGGCGCTCAGGTTGTCTCGGGGACGTCGGGGGGAGCGCGAGCCGATCCCGACGCCGATGTGACCGTGGTGGTTGGATCCGCGCCGCAGAAGACCTAGCCGCGCCTCGCGAACATTCGCGCCATCTCCCAGTAGGGGCCGGCCGTTGCGCCGCGGCCGTTGTGCCTGACCATGTCGCGAACGGCCAGAGCCGCGGCGAAGACCCCGTACGCCGCGGCTGCCCCGACGCGAAAGGCGGCCAGTTGCGCCGGCGTCGCGTGCTTGCGCTGGAATGTGAGCAGCGACCGTGCCTTCTCCTCACCGGGAAACCCTTCCCACCGGTGCGCGGCGCTGGCCCCGCCCACGTGCACGGCTTCCGCGGACGGTTCGTAGCGAACGCTCCAGCCGGCCTCGCGCAGACGCCAGCACAGATCCATATCCTCGTAGTACATGTGGTAGTCGGGATCGAAGCCCCCGACCGCGTCGAAGGCATCGCGGCGCAGGAGAAGGAAAGCGCCGTACACCCAGTCGACGGTTCCCGAAACGACCGGGGCCGTCGCCGCCCCGCGAACCAGCCGGCGCGCGATGCGCGCAGGGAGCCGCGCCGGATTGAGGAACTCATCGGCCGCCGGCTGCGGCCTTCCGGTGTCTCCGACCAGCCGGATGCCTACCGCACCGGTGCGCGGAGCCGCGACCAGCGCGCGCCGTGCCGTCTTCACAGCGCCCGGCCGCACCACGGTGTCGGGGTTCAGAAAGAGCAGGACGTTGCCGGTGCTTTCCGCGGCTCCGCGGTTGCAGGCGCGACCGAAGCCCTCGTTCCCGGCATTGATGAGAACTCGCGCTCCGCCGCTTCGTGCCGCCACGACGCTGCCGTCGGTGGACGCGTTGTCCACGACGACGATCTCCGAGGAGGGCGGGAGCTCGCCGTCGAGCGCGGCGAGGCAAGCCGGCAGGTGCCCGGCCGAATTCCACGTAACGATGACGACGGAAAGCTCCACGGTTTTCTCCGCGCTCGGGGCCCTATGCTACCCTTGGCCGCGCCTCCGACCCGTACCCGAACGGTGTGATCTATGAAAGCCCTTATCCTGTCCGGCGGCGCCGGCACACGGCTCCGTCCGATCACCCACACGAGCGCGAAGCAACTCATTCCGATCGCGAACAAGCCGATCCTCTTCTACGGCCTCGAGGCGATCCGGGATGCCGGAATTCAGGATGTCGGCATCGTAGTCGGCGACACCCAGGCTGAGATCGAAGGCGCCGTCGGCGACGGATCAAGATGGGGCCTGAAGGTAACGTATATCCGGCAGGGCGCTCCTCTCGGTCTCGCGCACGCGGTGCTCGTCGCGGAGGAATTCCTCGGTAGCGACGATTTTGTCATGTACCTCGGGGACAACGTGATCAAGGGGGGAATCGCCGGCCTCGTGGACGAGTTTCGCCGGGAGCGAACCGATGCCACGATCCTGCTCGCCAAGGTGCGCGACCCTCAGCGATTCGGCGTTGCGGAGCTCGAGGACGGACGCGTCGTTCGCCTCGTCGAGAAGCCCAAGGACCCGCCGAGCGACCTCGCCCTGGTCGGGGTCTATCTCTTCTCCCCCGCGATCATCGACGCGGCGAAGTCGATCCAGCCGTCCTGGCGCGACGAGCTGGAGATCACCGATGCGATCCAGGAACTCATCGACCGCGGCCTAGACGTCCGTCCACACATTATCGACGGCTGGTGGAAGGACACGGGGAAGCTGGAGGATCTGCTGGAAGCCAACCGAATCATGCTCGAAGGTATGCAGACGCTCATCGAGGGGACCGTGGACGAGGAATCCCAAATCGTCGGCACGGTCGTCGTCGAAACGGGGGCCGAGATTCTTCGGTCGTCGATTCGCGGCCCGGCGATCATCGGAGAGGGCACACGGGTGGTCGACTCGTTCATCGGGCCATACACCGCGGTATCGTCCGACTGCCGGATCGAGGACTCCGAGATCGAGCATTCCGTGGTGTGGGAGGGATCGTCGATCATCGGCATGCACCGCCTCGAAGATTCACTGATCGGTAAAGAGGTCGTCGTGGACCGTTCCGACCGCAAGCCCAAGGCGTACCGCATGATGCTGGGGGACCACTCCCGAGTCGACGTCATCTGATGCGACTTTTCGTCACGGGAGGTGCGGGGTTCATCGGAGCCAATTTCGTTCGCCACGTCCTGGACACGTATCCAGACGACTCGATCACGGTCTTCGACAAGCTGACGTATGCGGGTAACCTCGAGAACCTGAAGGGACTGGACGCCGGCCGGCGTTACCGGTTCGTGCGCGGAGATATCTGCGACGCCGAACAGGTGGGACCGGCGATGGACGGGCACGACGCGGTCGTGAACTTTGCCGCAGAATCCCACGTCGACCGGTCGATTCTGTACGCGGGGGAGTTCGTGCGCACGAACGTCCTCGGCACGAACACGATGCTCGACGTGGCGAGGCGCTACGAGATCCCGCGTTTCGTCCACGTGTCGACCGACGAGACGTACGGATCGATCGCCGAGGGATCATTCCGGGAGGGTGACGCGCTCACGCCTTCGTCCCCATACTCCTCGTCCAAAGCCGGAGCCGATCTGATCGCGCTCGCCTACTGGGTCACGTTCGCCTACCCGGTGATCGTTACGCGGTCGTCCAACAATTTCGGCCCGTATCAGTATCCGGAGAAGATGATTCCGCTCTTCGTGACCAACCTGCTGAAGAACAAGAAGGTCCCGGTCTACGGTGACGGCTTGAACGTTCGGGATTGGATCTACGTCGAGGACAATTGCGCCGGGATCGATCATGCACTTCGCCACGGTGATCCGGGAGAGATCTACAACATCGGAGCCGGCAACGAGCTTACAAACCTCGAGCTGACGGACCGTCTCCTTTCGCTGCTCGGTAAGACGGCGTCCCTGGTCTCGTATGTGAAAGATCGTCCCGGACACGACCGCCGGTACTCCATCGACTGCTCGAAGATCCGCGCGTTGGGCTGGAAGCCCCGATGGACGCTCGACGAGGCCCTCCAGGCAACGGTGACGTGGTACCGGGACAATCGCTGGTGGTGGGAGCCGCTCAAGGCGGCGAGCCGGCATGTCGCGGCCACCGGTCTCGGAACTCCCGACGGCGATTGACGTGCGAGCGCTGGTTACCGGATCTCGAGGGCAAGTCGGCGCCGACCTCGTCGCTGCGCTGCCGGTCGCGAACGTCCTTGCGCTTGGGCATACCGACCTGGACGTCGGAGATCCACATGCTTGCCTGCAGATCATCCCACCGGCCGGGCCCGAGGTCGTCTTCCATCTCGCTGCCTACACCGATGTAGACGGATGCGAGTCGAACCCCGACCGCGCCTGGCGAGACAATGCAATCGGCGCGCAGAACGTTGCGCTCGCCGCTCGAGCGGCCGGAGCTTCGTTGATCGTCGTTTCCACCGACTACGTGTTCGACGGATCGTCCTCCGAACCCTACGAGGAGTATGCACCAGTGTCCCCGCTGTCGGTCTACGGGCGTACGAAGGCGGCGGGGGAGCGCGCGGCGATGGAGGCCAATCCCGGAGCGACGGCGATCGTTCGCTCGTCGTGGATCTACGGCGCGACAGGAGGAAACTTCGTAAAAACCGTACTCCGTCTGGCGGGAGAGCGGGATGTGCTGGACGTCGTCGACGACCAGATCGGAGCGCCGACCTGGTCGCACGACCTCGCCGAAGCGCTCGTGCTGCTGGCAAGGTCCAAGCGCACCGGCGTATACCAAGCGACGAACTCCGGCAGTGTGTCTTGGCACGGTTTCGCTCAGGAGGTCTTTCGCGTAGCGGGGCTCGATCCCGCCCGGGTGCATCCGACAACGACCGAGAAGCTCGCCCGTCCGGCACAGCGGCCCCCGTACTCCGTCCTGTCCGATCGCCTGTGGCGGCTGGCCGGGTTCCCCCCGTTGCGCCAATGGCGCGCGGCGCTTCGCGCGGCGATGCCGGGGATCACCGCCTCGATGCTCTCGTGACCGACGTCGCGGTCGTCGCCGTGCTCTACGAGGCCCGCTTGCACCTGTCGGCGTGGGCGGAGTCGCTTCAAGGACAGCACGGGATTCATATGCAGGTCGTCTGTGTAGACAATGCCTCGCGGGACGGCTCGGCCGACCGGGCATTCGAGCTTCTTCCCGACGCCCGCATTCTGCGCAACGCCGGCAACGAGGGATTCGGGAGGGCCGCCAATCGCGGAATCGCCGCTTCCGATGCGCCCTTCGTGCTCGTGATGAACACCGACGTGGAGCTTCACACGGATTTCATCGGCGCCCTCGTCGATGCACTCCGCGCCGACGAGCGTTCGGGAACGGCCTGCGGAAAGCTTCTCCTGACCGAAGGAACGATCGATTCCACCGGCCTTCAGGCATACGGACCCCGACTATTCGCCGATCGCGGACACGGGACGGCCGACGACGGTCTCTTCGACCGTCCGGGCGAAGTGTTCGGCGCGTCGGGTGCCGCCGCCCTTTACCGGCGGTCGATGCTGGACGAGATTCGAGTCGGCGGAGCAGTGTTCGACCCCGACTACTTTCTCTACTGGGAGGACATCGATCTCGCCTGGCGGGCGCGCTTGGCCGGCTGGCGAGCTCGGTATGTCCCGGATGCCGTTGCCGTCCATCATCGGGGGTCGGCCACCGGAAGGGGGGCTCCTGACATCGGCGCCTATTCCTTCGCTCACCGGCTGTTCACCATCGACAAGAACGACGACCCGGGCACAGCACCCACGGCCAAGATCCACGCGGCGACGGCGATGCTGGCGGCCGGACTGATCCGGCGCCCCGGTCAGTGGGCTGCCGCGCGACGATTGCTGTCGCGGCGGCGGTCGGTCGCGCTGAAGCGACGCGAGGTTCAAGGATTGCGGCGGCTCTCGCCACTCGAGCTGGAGTCTTGGTTTGCACCGCTGTCGCTTGCCGCCTGGGCTCGGGATCGCATGGGCGCGCGATAGGGGCATCGGATCCCATTAGACTGCGTCGGGAGGACCGTCATGGATGATCGCCTAAAGCAAGCGGTTCAGTCGGTACTGCGCAGCTTGCCCCCCGCGTATCGCGACCGGCTGGCGATCTGGCTCGTGCGCAGCCTCGAGGGAAACGTGGACTTTCACTCCTGGGAGCGTGCCGGCTACCACGTCACGCCCAACCACTTCACGTCGCCGGTTCCAGAGCTAGCAACGCTTCCTCCCGAGACTTTCTCGACCCTGTCGGAGCTGCCCGGGATCGACATGCGCGAGGCCGAGCAGCTGGCCCTGCTCAAGACGGTGGCGAGCGAATTTGCGGCGGAGTACGACGCGTTGCCTCGCACGACCGCCGCACCGGGGGAGTTCTTCGTCGAGAACGGCGCGTACGGCCCCGGCGACGCCGAGATGTACTACGCGATGGTGCGTTTCTTGAAGCCGGGCCGGATCGTCGAGATCGGATCCGGCTGGTCGACGATGGTGGCGTCAAAGGCGATGGAGGTAAACGAGCAAGAGGGCCACGCCGGGGAGATCACGGCCATCGAGCCCTATCCCTATCCATATTTCCGCGCCGTCGTCGCTCGGACGCCCCGCATTCATCTCGACGAGACCCAGTTGCAGCAGGTTCCTCTTGAGCGCTTTACCGAGCTTGCGCCGGGCGACATCCTTTTCATCGATTCATCGCACGTCGGCAAGATCGGAAGCGACGTGCTGTACGAATTCTTGGAGATTCTGCCCCGCATTCGCCCGGGGGTGGTCGTGCACGTCCACGATATTTTTCTGCCGGCGGACTATCCGCGGGAGTGGGTACTGGCCGAACATCGGTTTTGGAACGAGCAGTACATTTTGCAGGCGTTCCTTGCGTTCAATCGCGGCTACGAGGTGCTGCTCGCCGGCTCGTATCTTCACCGGCTCCATCCGGAGGCCCTGCGAGAGACGATCAAGGGGTACGACCCGGCCGTCCATCTCCCCGGCAGCTTTTGGATGCGGCGGGTCTAAGGCCGGATCGCTCAGCGGCGCCGCGCGTGTAGCAGCACAATGCTGCCGCCGGGAGCCGTCGATCGCCGGTCGGCCATGGCGACCAGAGGCGCCAGCGGGGCGGCGGCATTCCACGCGAGCGTGTTGCGCGAGAGTTGGAGATAGAGACGTTCGCTGCGCTCGCCGCGGAACAGGTAGCGGTGCTCAAGGACGTCGAACCCGAGCGCCTCCAGCATCGCTGTGAGATCGTCGTGGTCGTAAGTGCGAACGACGTGATACCGGCGGCGGTGCCCGGCGTCGAGCTCCGGCCAGAGAGCGCCGTTCGTCAGGGTGTCCGCCGACATCACGAGGTTTCCTCCGCGGCGCAACACGCGGGCCATTTCCCCGAGTGCCGCCTTGCCGTCGGGAAAGTGCTCGATGGCACAGACCGACATGACGGCGTCGAAGCTACCGTCGGCAAAGGGCAAGCGCAACGCGTCACCGTGGATGAGGTGGGGAGCGTTCCGAAGGTGCCGGCCGCGCTCGAGCTTGTGGCGGGCGATGTCGAGACAGTACGCAATAGCGCCGTAACGGATGGCCTTTCCCGCCCAATACCCGTCCCCGCCGGCCACGTCGAGCAGGCGCTTGCCGCGCAGGTTTCGCCCGAGCCAGCGAAACAGTGTGCCGACCTCTCGAGATCGGACGACGTGGATCTCGTGACCGGCATAGGCGATGAGATCCTCGAGCACGCCGCGGTTGGCCGCCATTGGGCATCAGTCTAAACGATCTCCGGAGCGACGCAGGTCAGGGTTCGAGCCAGCGTTCGAGGTCGCGTCGCGCGACGCTGGCGGATCGCGCGATCGCGCGACGCTTCCGCAGCGCGGACGGGAGTAGCCGCAGGTACGATCCGAGCACGCGCAGTCGCAGTGCGGCCCGGCGCCGCTC
>JBKKBZ010000065.1:0-21461 GCA_046713235.1 Actinomycetota bacterium
AGCTCCGTGAGATAAATCTCGATTTGGATCGAGACGGAAAGCTCGTAGGAATAGAGATTCTCGATGCGAGCCGTTTGTTGCGAAAGCATCACCTGATTAATGCCAGGAGGCCATAAATCTGGAAGCCCCTTCGAGAAGGTTCGGCAGCGTTAGGCGGCTGAGCTACGGAGAGGTGATCCAGTCCTAGCATGATTCTTTGATGACGTAAATGGTTCTGCAGCTACTTCGACTGCATCGACAGTTTCTGGGAGGGCAAGGGATACGTCCTTCAGTGCCGAGACGGGATGTTCAGCAAGTCCGGGGGCCGGCAAGGAGCCTGCTCTCATCATGATGGCGTCAGCCGCGCCCTGCTCGCTCCCTGACGGCGCTGAGCTTGCCCCTCAGCTCATTGCGGCCGGATAGTGCGTCTTGCTGCCCCAGGAGCCGAACGCTCCTCGCGGACAATCCTGACCTGGGACTGAGCCGCACGTTGACTGGGATCCTCGACCGCGGGTGAACCCCAATGCTATCGTCTCTGGCCGTGCCTGATCACGACCCACCGTCGGCTGAGCACGAGGAGCCGCCGCAGGCGGACTCCGATTGGTACTACGCGCTACCACCACCGAACAGCGAAGGGCAGACACTTGCCGGTCCCGGCGACATTGACGAGTCCGCCCCTGGCAATTCTTTGGTGGCGCGGTCACGATGGAAAGGGACCTCCATGATCGCCGGCGCCTTGCTCCTCCTTGGCGGTGCGATCTATGCCACATACACAGTTCAGCAGAACAGCGCCGAGAAAGAACGGCGGCTTCAAGCTCGCAAGGCCGCGCTAAAGGCAAGAGCCGCCAGACAGGCAGAATATGACAGCTGTTTTGCCGCTTACAGTCCTGTCCTAGCCAAGTTGAAAGAGCTCGAATCGAAAACCGACGTGGGGCTCAATTTCAGCCAGCACAGCGAACTCGTCCAAGATGCCAAGGTAAGCTTCGACGCGATCAACAAAGATGCAGTAAGCCCGCGGTGCTACGGCGACTTGAACACGAGTGTGGAGTCGGCTGTCGATTCATATATCGAAGCCTCGCAACTTTGGAACAAGTGCATCTTCCAAGATGATACTTGCGATACTGACTCCGATGAGTTCAATAGAGATCTGAATGCAAAGTGGCTAGCAGTCCGGGACCTCGGGCGCGTGGAGCTTGCGGAGCGCAGCGCGAAGCGCCTCTTGGTGCGACGCGGCGTCATCCGGCTGCCGGCCGAGAGCCAGCCGCTCGAGGGCTTCTTTCGCGTCCAGCCAGCTCGGATCGCGAGCCGGTTCTGCTGATCCCAGAGAGGCATCGGGCGATACCTCGAGGAGAAATGCGTCTACGGCCTGCGAGTGGCTCCCAGGCCGCGCCCCTCCAGGGTTGCGGTACCGAGTCACCGGAACCTCCTCCCCGCGGCCCTGCACACCGGCCTCTTCCAGAGCCTCGCGTAGGGCGGCCTCGGCCGCCTGCTCGCCCGGCTCGAGACGACCCTTGGGGAACGTCCAGCGCCTGCCGTCGTTCGTGCGAACTAGCAGAAACTCGAGCCGATCGCCGCTGCGTCGGTAGCAGATCGCCGCCGCGCGCCGGCATTGGTCGCACACGTGGTCGGGGTGTTCGACGGGGAGGTCGCCGGCCACCGGCTTCAGGCTCCGGCCGGAAGCGTGAGCTCCCAAAGGTCGTTCAGCTCACCGGAGCTTCCTGCGCCGCCGAACACGAGCATGCGATCTCCGGCCAGCGCGCCTTCGATTCCGCTCCGCGGCTCGGGCGACGTGCCGGAGGCGGACTCTTCGCGCCACGAGGTTCCGTCGAAGCTCCACAGGTCGTTCAGAGGTGCGCGCTCGCCCTGCCCGCCGAACACGTGCAGCGTCTTGCCCAAACCGGCAGCCGCGTAAATGGTCCGCGCCGGCGGGGCCGGCGTCTTGACTTCGGACCACCGCGCACCGGCCGGATCGAAGGTCCATGTGTCGTCGAGGAAGGGATCGCTGTTGGTCTGTCCTGCGAACAGCACGGCCTTGCCTATCTCCGGCACATAGGTGAACCGATGCAGACAGCGCTTGATCGGCCGGCCGGAAGGCTTGCGATCGCGCCACGACCCGTCGAACGACCAGGTGTCGTCGAAGCGACCGGAATTCGTAAAGCCGTGTGTCAGGAGAAGAGTTGAGTCGATGTTCGCGCCTCCCGCGCCGTAGCGCGGAGCCGGCACCGCTCCAGAGACGTTGACACGGCTCCATCTTTTCGTCGCCGGATCGAAGCCCCACAGGTCGTTGAAGAATTCATCGGGGCCTGCTTGACCACCGAAGACGAGGAGACGCCCGCCGGCAAAGATCGTCGAGGCCCCGAATCGCGCCGAAGGGCCGGCAGAAGCGACGCGGGTCCAGCGCTCCGCAGCAACGTCGTACTCCCAAAGATCGTTGAGCGGCTTGCCGTTCGCACGACCGCCGAATAAGAAAGCCTTTCGCCCGTCGCCGGACCCGGCGAAGGAATAGTCGCGACGCGGAGCCGGTCCGCGCGCGGCAAGCCTGCGCCACGCATAGCCGCCTGCAGCCGTTGCCGAGGGAGTCGATGTGCCCGAGGTGGGTGTGGGAGATCCGCCTCCTCGCCTGGGATTGCTCCCGGCGCAGGCCGCCGCGAATCCTCCCAGGGAGGCGACGCCGATCAAACGCAGGAACTCCCGGCGGCTCTCGCGGTGCTGCTCGCTCACGCCGGGCATTATAGCCGCGCTATCGTGGCGCTAATGCCTTCTCCCGACGTGCTCGTCGTCGGCGGCGGGGTCATGGGCGCCGCGGCCGCGCGAAGCCTGGCCGGTGATGGACACTCGGTGATCCTGCTCGAGCAGTTCGCGTTCGGCCACGTGCGAGGATCGAGTCACGGTCCCTCACGTATCTTTCGGTTCTCCTATCCCGATCCGGATTTGGTCCGCATGGCGATGGATGCCCTGCCGCTGTGGCGCGCCCTCGAGGAGGAGGCAGGGGAGGAGCTGCTCGCTCCGGCCGACGGCATCGATACCGGCAAGGACCTGTCGGATCACATCGCCGCGCTGTCGGCCTGCGGCGCCGCGTTCGAAATCGCCGGAGGGGAGGAGATCAGCGGCCGATACCCGGGAGTGCGCCTTTCCCCGGAACGCAGTGTTCTCGTGCAACGAGATGCGGCCGTGGTTGCGGCCGATCGAGCGCATCGCGCGCTGCTCGCATCTGCGACGGCGGCCGGTGCCGATCTCCGATCGAACGTTCGCGTGCGATCCTTGCGTGCCGGACCCGGCACGGTTGCCGTCGACCTCGATGGTGGGGAACGGCTGCACGCCGCGGTGGCTGTGGTGACGGCGGGCGCCTGGGCGCGCTCGCTGCTCGAGGGTGCAGGAATTTATCTCGACGTTCGCCCGACACGCGAAAGCGTTGCCTATTTCCGGATCGCCGGAGAGATTCCCCCGATCGTCATCGATTGGCAGACGCCGGCGTTCTATGCGCTCCCCACGCCGGGTTACGGCATCAAGGCCGGCCGGCATCGCGCCGGCGCCACAATCGATCCCGACGCGACCGGCGACCCGGACGCGGGCTCGATTGCGGAGGTGACCCGTTGGGTGGCCGAGCGCTTTCCAGGGGCCGGCGATGCCCCGCACATGGTGGAGACGTGCCTGTACACGAACACACCCGACGAACGATTTGTGCTGGAGAGGTACGGATCGATCGTGGTGGGTTCCCCTTGCAGCGGTCACGGATTCAAGTTCGCGCCCCTGGTGGGAGAGCGGCTGGCAGATCTCGCGCGCCGCTAAGTCCGACTCGACGACTTGCCTGCGCAAAAGCTGTGCCCGGCCTAGTTGCTTCGGGCTATATGGTCGCCCTCCACTGGGGCCGATGCCAGGGTAGATGAGTACTCGCACGATACCCGCCCAAGCTCGCCCGGAGGACGCCCCTCGGGAAGGTGCACCGATCGTGCTCATTGTGGACGACGACCCCGACGTAGTTGCCTGCACCAAGATAAACCTCGTCCTGGAGGGATTCGTCGTCCATGTGGCCAAGGATGGGATTGCGGGACTGGCCAAAGCGCGCGAAGTCATGCCGGACGTCATCCTTCTCGATCTCATGATGCCGGGTCTTGATGGTCAAACCGTATGCCGTCAGTTGCGTCGCGATCCTCGGACATCGCGGGCTTCCATCCTGATGCTCACGGCCAGGGCGATGCCGGCGGACAAGGTGGCCGGACTGACCTCCGGCGCCGACGACTACATCACGAAGCCTTTCGATCCCCTCGAGCTGGTGGCTCGTCTGCGGTCGTCGATGCGCCGCAGCAAGCAGATGCGCGATCTTTCCCCGCTTACCGGCCTGCCGGGGAACTTCGACATCACCCGGGAACTCGAGGCAGCGACGTCGGCGGCGACTCCAAGGTTCGCCCTTCTGCACGTCGACCTCGATGACTTCAAGGCGTTCAACGATCGATACGGTTTCATTCGCGGAGACGAAGCCATCCGAATGACATCTCGCTTGCTGGCCGATGTGCTGGCTGCGCATGAGAGCGAGCCCTCCCTCCTCGGACACATCGGCGGTGACGATTTCATGATCCTGTGCGGTCCGGGGGAAGCCGAAGCGATCGCCTGCGACATCGTCGAGTCCTTCGATCGCGTGGCCCCTCTTCTTTACGATCCGGAGGATCGCGAGCTAGGCTTCATCGAGTCTTCGGACCGAAACGGCACCCCGCACCGCTTCTCCACCATGTCGATCTCGATCGGGATCGCGACGACGGCAAGCCGTCCGATCCGGTCCCGCCACCTTGCTTCGGAGATCGCCGGGGAGATGAAGTCCCAAGCCAAGCTGTGCAACGGGTCGTGTTACGAGCTCGACCGGCGCACAGCCTGAACCCACGCTCCGGCTGCGCGGTTCTCGCCACCGGCCTCGGGTAAGATTCCAGTTGCTCGAGCAACCCGGCGAGGAGGTAGTCGATGACCTACGTCAAGATGCCCGTTCTCGATGAACGCGGCTTCGTCGAAATGCGCAACTTCGATAAGCCGGTGCCGCCGGAGGAGTACCTCTCTCTCGAGTATCAGGACTGGAAGAGCGGAGGCGATACCAATTTCGCGCCCATTGCCTCGGCCTTCGGTGATCTGGAGTGTGCCGGATTCTGGGATCACGGGAAGCCCGACAAGGATGGCGTGTGGACGCCGAATGCCAAGGTCTGCCCGACGCTCGTGGAGTGGGCGGAGGCGCCTGGAGTTCGGTACGGCAGGGTGCGGACCATCAAACTCGAACCGAACACGTACGAAGATGCAGTGAAGAACATGCACCCGGACGACAACAACCGCCTGAACCCAGAGGGGGAGGGGTGGGTCGTTCGAGCGTGGCTTCAGCTCACCGACAACCCCGATAGCTACATGGTCGTGCGCGAATCGAAGGACGACGCGTCGAGCGAGAGTCGCATTGCTCTACCCGCCGGGGCGCAGTTCGTGGTGGATTCTCAGCGCCTCTGGCATGCGGTGTGGCATCCGGGGCCGGAACCGCGATACGCGCTCATCGTGAGCTTCGAGAGTGGACCGCCGCTGGAGCGCTGGATCGAATCGCAGCGTCGTTAGCGCGTGGGCCCGCGCTGGCGATGGGCGCTCGCGGCCCTCGCCGTCGCGGGGTTGTTGCTGGCCCCCGACCCGCGCGACACCGGCAAAGCCGGCCCGACGCCGAGTTCCTCGCCGGTCGCCTCGCCGCCTTCGATCGACGTTGTCTCTCCGGCCGACGGGGCATCGATGGGTGGAAACGGCGTGAGTCTAGATGTGCGCACCACCGGGATAACCCTGCGCCCCGCCGATGCCGATGCGAGCGGAACTTTTGGCCACCTTCACGCCTTCATCGATAGGGACCCTGTTGCTTCGGGGGAGCTGATCCCCGCGGCGCCGGACATCGTGCACGCGTCGTCCGGGCGGGTCCTCGTCGGCGGACTTCAAGGCGGGAAACATCGGATCGTCGTGGTATTCGGCGATGGGCTGCATCACCGAATAGGGTCCGCCTCCGATGAACTCACGATCACCGTGAGCGGAGCTCCGGCGCTCGATGCCACGGCCCCGGCTACCTCTACCGAAGGTGAGCCGGTGACCATCGATGTTCGGGTAAACGGTCTGCGCCTCGTGGAGGCGGACGGCGACCGCTCCGGGAAGACAGGCCACCTGCACTATTTCAGCGGATCGGACCCGCCGGCGCCGGGGGAGAGGATCGCGGAGGACGCCGCGGGGGTCGTTCACACGGCAACGACGTCGGTGCCGCTGGCCGGGCTGGAGGCCGGTCGTCACGTCATCTGGGTGGTTGCCGGGGACGGCGACCATCGCATGCTCGATCCGGTTCTTGCCGACGTGGTAACCATCGACGTCGTGGCATGAGCCTTTTCTAGGGGCACGCCTCCGGATTCCAGAGTCCGGTGTTGGCCTGCCGTGCCTCTCGTTCGGCCGCACGAAATTCTTCTGCATGGGCGACGTTGGGCGGAACGGTGAGAACGCGCGCAAAGCCCCGCCGCACGAGGTCGAGATTCACGAACGTACCGTCGGCGAGGAACACGTACGCCAATGTGCGCCCGAACCGGTCCGCTCGATCGACGTCGTATTGGAGCAGCACCTCGCCCCCGGACATCAGCCGGCGCAATTCCTTGGTCGCCTCCGCACCGAAGCAGCCGTCCGGCCGCCGCGGGTCCACGGTTTCCGGTGTATCCATTCCGATCAGACGGACTCGGGTTCGACGTCCGTTCCGCATCACCTCGAGGGTGTCTCCGTCGACGACGCGCGAGACAACGGCGCGGTCGCCGCCCGGAGGCGACCCGACGGACGGACCGGTGTGCACGAGTGGGAGGGGTTGCATTCTCGTGCTTCCTGCGCACCCGGTGAGCAGGAGCGCAGCAGCCAGGAGCATTCGAACACGCACGGGAGGTCAGAATAGACGGTTCCTTCCGGTAGAGTAGCAACTCATGGCACTCAAACTTGGTCTGATGCTCAACTACGCGCAGGTTCACGAGCGCGAAGACCTCATCGCAGCGGCGCGTGAGGCCGAATCCGCCGGCTTCGATTCGGTGTGGGCGTCGGAGGCTTGGTCCTTCGATGTCTTCACCACACTTACGCATTTGGCGTGTCACACCGAACGCATCAAGCTGGGCACGAACATTGCGCAACTGTATTCCCGAACGCCCGCGCTGCTCGCGTCGACGGCTGCGTCACTGGATCAGATTTCCGGCGGCCGCTTTCTGCTCGGGGTCGGCGCCAGCGGACCGCAAGTCATCGAGGAGTGGCACGGGGTCCCCTACGACCGGCCGGTACAACGGACGCGTGAGCTCATCGCGATCGTGCGGCAGGTTCTCTCCGGGGAGAAGATTCGCTTCGACGGTGCCATCTACAAGGTGGGCATGAAGAAGAGTCTGAAGCTGCTTAACCCCGTTTACCGGAAGGACTTGCCGGTCTACGTTGCCTCGCTTGGACCGAAGAACGTGGAGATGACTGCCGAGGTAGCCGACGGGTGGCTGCCGACGTTTTTTTCCACCGAGCATGCCCGCGCGGTGTTTGGACCATCGCTCGAGGCGGGAAAGGCGATGCGGTCCCCCGAACTGGGAACCCTGGAGATCGCGCCGTTCGTGCCGGCCTTCGTCGGTAAGTACGAGGTGGGCGTCGACTTCCTGCGTCAGATCGTCGGCTTCTACATCGGCGGCATGGGCTCCAAGGAGAAGAACTTCTACAACCAGCTCGTCCGACGCTACGGCTACGTCGAGGAAGCCGAGCAGATCCAGAACCTCTTCCTGGGCGGCGACAAGCGGGCGGCGATCGCCGCCGTCCCGGACGAGCTCGTCGATCAGGTATCGCTCATCGGTGACGAATCGAGGATTCGCGATCGTCTGCAGGCATTCGCGGAGACCGGCGCAACCGCGGTGTTGCTGGGACTCGCGACGCTCGGCGCAGAGGGCCGGCGCGAGGCGCTCGAGTGCGTCGCGCGAGCCAACTCCTAATCGCCGCCGCCCGCCAAACGCCTAGAAGTGCGGACAGTTACAGCCGGGCTTGAGCACCATCAAGATGAGGATCGTGTCAAACGGCGGTTGTGAAGACGGCGCCGACTAGCGTAGCGTGCTGGACGTGAACGTCCTTGTTACCGGCGTCGGAGGCTTCATCGGCTCGGCCGTTGCCCGGGCCCTGCTCGCCGAAGGCCATGCCGTGCGCGGGCTCGACAATTTCATGACCGGCCGGCGCGAGGCTGTTCCCTCCGCCTGCGATCTCGTTGAGGGCGACCTACGGGACCTCGCCGCCGTGCGCGAGGCGACGGCCGGTGTCGAGGTCGTGCTCCACCAAGCCGCCCTCCGTAGCGTGCCCCGATCGGTCGACGATCCGGTTCTGACCGACGAGGTCAACGTGCGGGGAACGCTCCACATCTTGATGGCTGCCCGCGACGCCGGGGTTCGCCGCGTCGTTTACGCCTCTTCCTCGAGCGTGTACGGCGATGTGGAGGCGGACTCCCTGCAAGAGGACACGACGCCGCGTCCGATCTCACCGTACGGCGTCAGCAAGCTCGCCGGGGAGCTGTACTGCCGGGCGCTGCGAGGATCCGGCGGCCCGACGTGGGTTGCCTTGCGGTACTTCAACGTCTTTGGGCCCGGCCAGCCGGCCACGTCCGCGTATGCAGCGGTCTTTCCGGCCTTCGTCTCGGCGCTCTTGGAGGGCCGCGCGCCGGAGGTGCACTGGGACGGAGAGCAGGCGCGCGACTTCACCTTCATCGACGATGTGGTCGATGCGAACCTTCGTGCGGCCGCCGCCGGACCGCAGGCGGACGACGTCGTGCTGAACATCGGTGACGGTCGTGCAAAGACCGTCAATGTTGTGTTGCGCGCGGTGTCGGATGCCGTCGGGACCTGGATCGAGCCCAGCACCACCGGTCGCCGTGCCGGAGACGTGCGCCGGACCCAAGCGAACATCGAGGCGGCGGAGCGGGTTCTAGGCTGGAAGCCGCGCGCAGACTGGACGGCGGCCGTAAAGGCGACGGTGGAGTGGTTCCAACCCGGCTGAGTGCTACGTCTCGGTGCGCAGCGCAGCGGATCGGGAGGGGTGACGAAGCTTCGCCAGGGCCTTCGCCTCGAGCTGACGGATCCGCTCACGCGTGAGTCCGAAACGCTTGCCTACCTCTTCGAGCGTCAGAGGTTCCTCGCCGGTGAGACCGAACCGCAAAGCGAGGATCGTCCGTTCACGTTCGGTCAGCGTGTTCAAGACTTTCTCCAGCTCTTCGCGGCCGATGCCGGAGAGGACTTCGTCGAACTGTCCTGCCGCCGTCTCGTCGGGTACGAACTCCCCGAGCGTGGCTTCTCCGGCCTCGCCGACGGGCGTTTCCAGCGACAGCAGGTTGGCGGCGAGTCCGCGAAGCTCGCGGACGCGCGCCACAGGAAGGCGTGCCGCGCGGGCTACCTCGTCGTCGGTCGCTTCACGGCCGTGCTGCGCCTCCAGCTCCGCACGAGCGCGGCGAACCCGCACGAGTAGCTCGTGCACGTGGACCGGCAGCCTGATCGCCCGGCCACGGTCGGCGATTCCGCGCTGGATTGCCTGGCGGATCCACCAGGTGGCATAGGTGGAGAACTTGAATCCCTTCCGCCAGTCGAACTTGTCGACGGCCCGCATGAGGCCGATGTTTCCTTCCTGGACGAGGTCGAGAAGGGGAATGCCGGTCGCGCGGTATCGGCGGGCGATGGACACGACGAGCCGGAGGTTGGCCTGCACCATGTCGTGCTTGGCGGCCTCGCCGTCGCGGCGAACCCGGTCCACCTCCCGGCGCTTGGCGACCGTGAGCTTCTCGCTACCGGCCAGCCGCTTTGCCGAGCGGGCACCGGCCTCGATGCGCTTGGCCAGGTGGACTTCCTGGGCGGCGTTTAGGAGCGGGTAACGGCCGATCTCTCGCAGATAGGTGCCGAGGGCGTCGAGATCGACGAGGCGATCGGCCTCCTCAACGGGGACAGGGGCAGGCGCCTCTTCCTCCTCGGGCGTCTCGACGTCTTCGGCGGCTTCCGCCAGGAGTTCTGCGTCGTCGAGATCAAGCTCCTCGGTCGGGCGAGGGATGTCGTCGTCGATTGGAGCGATGGCGATGTCTGCGACCCTCTCGTTCAAGATCTCTGGTCGGAAGGTTTCATATGCCTGGTTTACACACGCTAGAACGGCGCCGGCGCAGTTCGCCTGCAGGCGCCATCATACGATGATTCGGCAAGTCCCTCCGCGAACCCTGGGTAGGATCAGGGAAATTCGGGCAGATTCTGGCAAAATTCTCCAGGTCCCTAGACGGCGAGCTGACGCTGGAGATCGCCTGTCGTGGTCACGGGGGCCCGGCACACGAACTTGCGGCAGACGTAGGCGGTCGCCCGGTCTTGCGTCAGGGGGCGGTCGCGCAACAGGGCTGCGGGTGAGCTCTCCGGGGACCCGACGGCCAGCGCCCTGGCGGGGGGAAACGCTCGCCAGACCACCGCGGCGAGGTCCCGTACCTCTCCCGATTCGGGATCGCCGGCGATGGCCACCTCGGGGGCCGACCCCAGCGTCAGGTCTAGGGCCGACAGCCAGGTCCCGAAGAACGACGGAGCCGACGCCAAGGCCGGCTGGATGCTGCGAAGTTGCGCCAGGGCACGTTCCTCATAGGAGGCTTCGCCGGTGTGTGCCGCGAGGCGCAACAGGGTTTCGCACATGAGTGAGTTTCCTGAGGGGACGGCGTTGTCGGTGAGTTCCTTTGGGCGCACGACCAGCGATGGCATGTCGGTGCCCGTGTCGAAGAATCCGCCTGCCGGATCGGAGAACAGCCGAACCGCGTCGTCGGCGAGCCGCAGAGCGTCCTCGAACCAGCGGGGGTTGAAGGTGGTCTCGTACACGCTGAGACACGCCGACGCCATCGCCGCGTAGTCGTCGAGAAACGCCGGCCCGCTCGTTCGTCCGTCGCGCCATGCTCTCTGAAGTCGCCCTTTTGCATCGCGCAGCTCATCGAGCACGAAGCGAGCGGCGGCAACGCCCGCAGCCACGAACTCATCCCTGCCGAGGACGCGTCCGGCCTCGACGAGCGCCGAAGCCGCGAGTCCGTTCCACGAGGCGAGAACCTTGTCGTCGGTTTCCGGACGTACGCGGCGCCCTCGCGCGTCGAGCAATCGGGCGCGCGCGCGTTCCACTGCCGCGAGCAGTTCGGAAACCGAGGTTCCTGCGCGCGAAGCGATCGCCCACGGCTCGGCAGGATTGTGCAGAACGTTCACTTGCTCGGAGGGCCAGTTCCCTTCCGGGGAGACATCGAAGAACGCCGCCGCGGCGTCGGCATCTTCGGCGGCTGCCGTGCGGAAATCTTCACCGGACCAGACGTAGAACTTGCCCTCGACGCCCTCTGAATCCGCGTCCTGAGACGAGAAGAACCCCCCCGAGGCATGCCGCATCTCGCCCACCATCCACTCCGCGGTGGTCGAGGCCACGGTGCGATACAGGGGATCGGAGGCTTGCAGCCACCCGTGCGTATACAGCCGCAGCAGGAGCGCGTTGTCGTACAGCATCTTTTCGAAGTGCGGGACGTGCCACCGCTCGTCGGTGGAATAGCGGTGAAAGCCGCCCCCGAGATGATCGCGAATCCCGCCGAGGGCCATGCGTCGCATGGTGTGATGTGCCATCGTGCGTGCGTCCTCTTGACGGCGCGCAGCAAGCCGGAGCAGGAAGTCGAGCGTCATCGACTGGGGAAATTTCGGCGCCCCGCCGAATCCTCCCCACTCCGGCTCGAACCGGTCCCGTAATCCCTCGAGCGCGGTCCGGACCGTAACCTCGGTCAGCTCGTGCGGGTCGTGCGGCGGCAGAACCGACCGGGTGATCGCCTCCGTGAGCTTGTCGGCCTGCGTCGCGACCGCCTCCCGTTCTGTGTCCCAGGCCTCCCGGACCTTTGCCAGCACGGTGGTGAAGGACGGCATGCCGTGCCGGGGCTCGGGCGGGTAGTAGGTTCCGCCGAAGAACGGCTTGCCTTCGGGCGTGAGGAAAACCGTCATCGGCCAGCCACCGCGACCGGTCATCGCCTGCACGGCGTCCATGTAGACGGCGTCGAGGTCGGGCCGCTCCTCCCGGTCAACCTTCACCGGCACGAACCATTGATTCATAAGCCGGGCCGTCGCCGGATCGGAGAACGACTCTCTCTCCATCACATGACACCAATGGCACGCGGCGTATCCGATCGACAGAAGGATCGGCTTATCTTCGGATCCAGCGCGCTCGAGCGCCTCCGCTCCCCAGGGGTGCCAGTCCACGGGGTTGTCCGCGTGCTGGAGCAGATACGGGCTGGTTTCGTTTGCCAGTCGATTCGGCATGCCCCTCAGTCTAGGAGCCACGGATCGAACCGGCTTGCGGCGCGGGTGCCGGCCTCGCTAGCCTCGTCTTGCGATGATGCCCGGCACCGACGAGCAGGTCCTCGGGGAGCGAATGGAGGCCGTCCGCGCCATCCTCGATGCGCACGCCACGATGACGCTCGCTACGGTGCACGACGCCGAACCGTGGGCCGGAAAGGTGTTCTTCGTCGGGGATTTGCAGTCACACGGCCGGCTCGATCTCTGTTGCGCGCTCATGCTGCCGCCCGGGCGTTTCGAAGGGCTTCGTTCCAGTCCGAGGGTTGCGTTCGTCATCGCCGGGGACCTTCCCGATCGCTGGGTCCAAGGGACCGGCAACGCCACGATCGTGGACGATCCCACCGACGGCCAAGCGATTCGCCGCCGGCTACGCGAGTGCTCGACCTCGGTGGACCCCTTCCTTGAACGAATCGATTGGTCCCCGGTACGCGTCCGTGTGGATCGCATTCGGTTCACCGACATGGACGCGTCGCCTCCGGTGGCCGAAATCATCTTTGCCTGAGCAAGCCGGGCGCGTCGGTCTGGCTGCGTTGACCCGAGCGCGACTGCTTCCTGTTCTCCTACTGCCGGTCCTCGTCGGCGCATTGGCCGGGTGGAGCGATTCCGGCCGCTGGTCGTGGACGGGGTTCCTGCTCATAACGGTCGGCATGGCGGCGGCGCACCTCGGGGCGAACGTCCTTCAGGATCTCGTCGACGACCTTACCGGCGCCGATGCTGCCGCCCGGGCGGATGGTGCCAGTGTGGCGACGGGCTCCGGCGCGATCGGCATGGGCATCGTCGGGAGGGCGGACGCCGTCCGGCTCGTGGCGATTCTGAGCGGCATCGCAGCCGCCGCGACGATCCTGCTCGCCCCGGCGCGTTCGGTGGAGACGCTCGCTTGGGGGATCGCGGCCGGCTCGGTTGTCCTCGCCGGCTCGGCTCCGCTCGCCGCGCGCTTTCCCGCGATCGGTGAGGTGTGTGCGCTTGTCGGGGGTCTGCTGGCTGCGACGGCGGGCGCACGGTCGCAGGGCGGAGATGCCGATGCCGGTCTCCTCGCCGGTTCGGTTCCGGCACTCTTCGCGATGCTCGTCGCGCTGAACCGTCAGTTCTTGCGCTATCGCGGAGACCGGGCGACGGGGGTTCGGTCCACCGTTGGACTCCTCGGTGTCGAGCGGGCCCTCGTTGTGTCGGCGGCTGCCGGCGTGGCGCCCTTCGTCGCTCTCACTGCACTGGTAGCCACCGGAAGGGTTCCGGCCGCCGGTCTTGCCGGGCTGGCCGCGGCGGTACCGCTGGCCGCAGCGTGGGTCGCGGCTCGAGCGGACCACCTGCTCGTGCAGCGGCATCTCGCCGTGCTGGGTTCTACGCTCGGCTCCGCGCTGGCATCCGGCGTTGTGCTGGCGATAGTCCTCGGCTATCGCGCGGCGGCGGGCTGACCCGGGCTCAGGCGCGCTCTATAGGGGGAACCTCGATCGCCGCACCCAGCCCGTCGCGCCGGATGACCTCAGCCGTGCGCTCGCCGAAGCTCGCGAGGACCGAGCAGGGAACCCCGGCGTGGAAGTCGCCGTAGGCGCGCAAACGCCGGGCGCCCCGTTCGAGGAGGGTCGCTGCACCAACCGGGTTATTGCGCTGGCGGTGCGTCAGTCCGACGGCGATCTGAATGATGCCCTGCCAGAAGTCTCGTTCGGAGGCTTCGGCGGGGTGCCAGCCTTCCTCCCAGACTTCGTGAGCGAGGAAGTACTCGCCGGCGTTGAAGTGGGCAATGCCACGATCGAGCGCCGTCTCCGGATCCGGGGCCTGGTCGTCGGCCGGCAGCGCACCGGCAGATCCCCGCGGCAAGGGTCGCCCGAACGCGTCGCGGGGGCGGGCGTTCTTGGGCCGGCCGCGCGGGTCGCGATCTCGCGGTACGTCGTCCACGCTCTTATCGTATGCGGCCGTCGCAGGGAGCGGCAGGAGCCCGCGAATATACTGGCTTGCGTGGCACCTTCGCGCACGTCCGACGAGGTTTTCGTTGCCGCCCTTCCGCACGCCGTCGATGAGGCGGTGGCGGATCTGGGATCCGGTCCGGCGTGGTGGGCCGGCGCTCGGATCCAGCGTTCCGGCGAGTCGCTGAGCGCGCGGATTCCTTGGGGGAAACCCGGTCGCGCAGTGAAGATCGATGGGCACATCTCAGGTATCCGTCCCGGCGAGGGCATTGTGTGGAACCTCGAGCGTGGAGCGGTTCTCGGGCACGCCGAATGGTGGTTCGAGCCGTACAAGACGGGGACCATCGTCCACGTGTTTCTCGAGGCGGAGCCCTCCGGACACATCCCGCGCCGCCGTTGGGCATCTCGGCTCCGGCAGCACCGGGTCGCGTTCCGTCGCGGCATGAACGCGTTGAAGGATCACCTGGAAACGCGCTGATGGCCGATACGCGGCGGTGTGCGGCTTGCGGCGCTCAGAACCCGGCCTCGGCCGAGTGGTGCACGCTTTGCCTCACCCGCTTCGACCCCGACCCGGAGGGATCACGAGATGCTCCCGCCGCTGCGGCAACACCGACGCCGCCGGGATTTCGCAAGATCGGTGAGGGATCGGTAACTCCGCCCCCGTGGCGGGTGCCGACCGAGGAAGGAACGGCGCCTCCGCAGCAGCCGGTCGCCCGGAGCAATCTCCTCCCACCTCAGCAGCCCGAGGCTCCCGTGCCCGCTGCGCCCGAAGAGGTGGAGGAAGCCCCCGAATCAGTGGCGCCGGAGGATCGAGAGATCGAGCAGCCGGCGGCACGCGAGGAGAGCTTCGTGGCCGAACGCCCGGTAGCGCCACTCGGCCGCACGGCGGAGACTTCGCAGGCCGCCGGGTCCGAGACTCGGGAGGCATCGAGGGAGATTGTCGATCCGCCGCCACCGCCGCGGATCTCCCCGGCTCCCCAGGTTCCCGGCCCGGCTCCGTCTTTGCTGCAGGGCGCCGTGACTCCGATGGTGCCTGCTCCGCCGGCACCTGCGCGCCCGGCCGCCGCGCCGCTTGCACCGGCACCTGCGCGCCCGGCCGCCGCGCCGCTTGCACCCGCCAAGCCCGAGACGCAGGCCGAGCAGGCCGCCTCCCGGCCGGACCTTCCCGCTCCCGAGCCGCCTCCGGCGACACCACCTCCGCCCGCGCCGGCTCCCCCGACTTTTCCTCCGCCTCCGGAGGTGGACACGCCGGTCCGAGTCGTCACCGCAGGAGGAAAGGATCGGTGGATCTGCCCCACGTGCGAGACGCTCAACGACATCGACGCAGACACCTGCCGTATCTGCGGCACGGTGATGGCCCGCATGTTCTCCGAGCCCGAGGAGAGGCCACAGAAGCCGAAACGCGAGCGAACCGTTGCAACCGCTATGGGATTGTCCGTGGTGCTTCCCGGGCTCGGCCACGCTTATGTGGGCGCGGCTCCGGCCGGCGCCAGCCGCGGGCTTCTGTATCTCTGGACCATCCTGATCTCGTGGCTGCTTCTGTTCCGGCCGCCGGAAGGCGCGCCGGGAGTCGTCCGGGCAATTGGGGTTGTCTTTGCGATCTCGGCCGTCGGCGTGTGGACGCTGGCACTTCTCGAGTCCGGGCGGTACGCCGAAGGGGAGCGCACCCCGATGTTGTCGGGACGGTGGATGACTTTGCTTTCCGCCGGGCTCACGTTCGCGCTGCTCGTCGGCCTGATCGCGGCGGCTGTCGGCCGTCGTTGACGTAAGTCGCCACGGGGTCCCGGCTCCGTGATAAGAAGGATCCGTGCCCGACCGAACCGAAGGGTCCATCGTCATCGGCGCCGAGCAGTCGCGCATCATGGCCGAGATAGCCGACTTCGAGTCCTACACCAAGTGGTCGAAGGAGATCACGCGCGCTGAGATTCTGGAACGGGACGACAAGATGCGCGGCACGCGGGTGGCGTACACCGTCGAGGCGCCCGTTGTCGGAAAGACCGATTACACGCTCGCGTACGCCTATCGCACGAAGAACGCCGGCGTGTCGTGGGAGTGGGTCGAGGGACGAGGCGCGATTCGCGGTCTGTCCGGCGAGTACGTGCTGGACCCGGTGGAAGAAGGAACGCGTGTCGTCTACCGGATGACGATGGAGCTGGCGATCCCCCTTCCGGGGTTTCTCAAGCGACAGGGCGAGAAGCGTGTGATCGATGTCGCGCTGAAGGGCCTCAAAAAGCGTGTCGAGTCCGGCGGCTGACCGCCGCGCCTTGTAGCCCTCCGCGGCACGCGGCTATGCTCCGGTCCCGCACCCCTAATCGCCATGCGTATCCTTCTGTTCACCGGCAAAGGCGGCGTCGGCAAGACGACCGTCGCAGCGGCGACCGCAATACGCGCCGCGGGGCGCGGCTTGCGCGTGCTGATCACCTCTACCGACCCCGCCCATTCGCTCGCCGATTCGTTCGACCTGCCGCTCGGAAACGAGCCGACGTACATCTCCGGGACCTTGTGGGGGCAGCAGATCGATGCACAGAAGCGGCTTGAGGAGGGCTGGCGCGAGATCCAGGAGTACGTCATCTCGCTCATGGACTGGGGTGGGGTCGATCCGATCGCGGCGGAGGAGCTGTCGATCATCCCCGGTCTCGACGAGATCTTCAGCCTGACCGACGTGAAACGAGCGGCCGACGCGGGCGCCTACGATCTCATCGTCGTCGACTGCGCACCGACGGCGGAGACGCTGCGGCTGCTGAGCCTTCCCGACGCGCTCAACTGGTACATCGAGCGGATCTTCCCCGTCGAGCGCCGCGTCATGAAGATCGTGCGTCCGGTGCTCACGCGAGTGACGAGCATGCCGATCGCCGACGATCGTATCTTTGCCGCGGTTCAGCGTTTGCACGGCCGTCTCGACGGCGTCCACAAGCTGTTGCTCGATCGTGAGGTCAGCACGGTGCGGCTGGTCGTGAACGCTGAGAAGATGGTCATCGCAGAAGCGCGCCGCACGTACACGTATCTCAATTTGTTCGGCTACCGGGTCGATGCCGTCATCTGCAACCGGCTGTTGCCGGAAGAGGTAACCGACCCATACTTCAGCCAGTGGAAGGCCGTCCAGGCCGAACACTTGCAGACAATTCGCGAGTCGTTCGAGCCGGTGCCGATCATGACCGTGCCGCTGTACCAGCGGGAGATGATCGGTCTCGACCTCCTCAGCGGGCTCGGTGCGGATCTCTATGGAGACCGTGATCCCTCTGAAGTATTTCACCACGAGGATCCGGTTCTCATTAAGAAACGGGGGAAGGGCTACGTCATGTCGGTGCGGCTGCCGTTCGCGACCAAGAGCGATCTCGACTTGATGCGAAAGGCCGAGGATCTGTACATCCGGGTCGGGCCTTACAAGCGGACGCTCATGCTTCCGTCGGTACTGACCAGGCTGGAGATTACCGATGCCGCGTTCGAGGGCGACCGGCTCAACATCACGTTCATGCGCGGAAGCGAGGAAACCGCAAAGGGAGGAGTCTGATGGACGAGGACCGAGCGGGACGAGGTTTCAACTTCGGCATGCCCGGGACGACGCAAGACTGCATGCTGTGCCCGTTCGGCCTTGCAGCGTTCGCGCTTCGCGGGACCAAGCCGGAGGCCATGGAGCATCTCATGAAGGCCGGGCAGGAGCTGCTTCTTGCGCTAAAGGTGTTCGTCGAGAGCGCGGCGGAGAAGCTCGATCGGTCCGAGCCCCTCCAGCGCGTCCCGATTCACTGAATCGCACAGCGGTGAGCGCGCCCACGATCGGCATCGACGTCGGCGGTACAAAGATCGCCGGCGGCGCTGTGGCCGAGGACGGCGCGATCGTCGGCCGCCGGGAATTGCGGACGGAATCCGGCGATCCTTCGGCGATCGTTGCCGCCGTGGTCAAGGTCGTGCGCGAGATGCGCGCCGTTGCGCCTGCGGCAACAGCGGTTGGTATCGGCGCTGCCGGGCTGGTGGACTCCGGCGCCGGGGTGATTCTCGGGGCGCCGAACCTGTCGTATCGCAACCTGCCGCTGGCATCGCTCGTCGCGCAGCGGGGCGGGCTGCCGTGCGTCATCGACAACGACGCGAACGTGGCGGCCCTGGCGGAGGCGAAGATCGGGGCCGGGCGCGGCCACGGGGACCAGATTATGGTGACGGTCGGGACCGGCGTCGGCGGAGGGATCGTCATCGGCGACCGGATCTATCGCGGCGCCCACGGGATAGGCGCCGAGCTCGGGCATGTCGTCGTGTGTCCGTCGGGGCCTGTGTGCGGATGCGGAAACCGGGGGTGCCTCGAAGCGCATGCGTCGGGAACTGCCATAGGCCGGATCGCGAACGAGGGTCTGGCGGAGCACCCGGAATCGTTGCTGACGGATCTAGGCGAGATCGACGGCGCGGCCGTCGGCGCTGCGGCGGCGGCAGGCGACGCGTTCGCGATCGCATGCGTGCGGGAGGCCGGACGCTGGCTCGGGATCGGGCTCGCCGGGTTCGTCAACGTATTCGACCCGGAGGTCGTAATCGTGGGCGGAGGAGTGACCGAAGGCGTCGGCGACCTGCTTCTGGAGCCGGCGCGCGCCGCGATGCGGGAGCACGTGATCGGGGCGGGCTGGCGCCCCGATGTGCAGGTGATCGCGGCCGCTCTGGGAAACGACGCCGGCCTCGTCGGCGCGGCGCTGCTGGCGAGATCTGCTTAGACCTTCGCCGGCTCCGGTTCCGGGGCGGCCTCGATCGACACCTTGGGCAGGATACGGTCGAGCCACTTCGGAATCCACCAGTTCCAGGTTCCCATAAGCCGCATCGTCGCCGGCACCAGGATCACGCGGATGAGGGTCGCGTCGAGGAACACTGCCACGGCCAGACCGAACCCCATGGCCTTGATCGGCACCAGGCTGGCGAACGCGAAAGCGCCGAAAACCGTTACCATGATCAGAGCCGCGCTCGTGATGATGCCCGCGGTGTGCTCCAGCCCCCACCCGACGGCTTCGGTGTTGTCGCCGGTGCGGCGGTACTCCTCCTGGATGCGTGCCAGCAGGAACACCTCGTAGTCCATCGACAGCCCGAACAAGATGCAGAACAAGAACAGGGGCAGGAACGACTCGACGTGGCCTTGCGCCGTGAACCCGAGGAGCGACTCGCCGTGGCCGTACTGGAATACGAAGACGAGGATGCCGTAGGTGGCCAGCACCGACGCGAGGTTCATCAGGATGGCCTTCAGCGCGACGAACACGCTCCGGAAGAACAGCAACAGCACGAGGAACGACAGCAGCATGACCAGACCCACCACCGGACCCAGCTGGTTCTGGACCTCGGCGTTGATGTCGACGTTGAGCCCGGGATCGCCTCCGACGGCGCCCGTCGCCCCTGCCGGCAGCGACGTAGCGAGGATGCTCCGAACCCGGTTCACGAAGGCGTCGGATTCCTTCGACTGCGCGCCGTGCTCGGTCACAACCGACAGCAGGGTCGCGGTGCCGTTGCGCGCGAGCACCGGCTCGACGAACGGCCGGGACCGGGGAGCGTTGGCGGTAGCGCGCGCCTGCTCGAGCGATGCTCCCGGCGCCAGATCGGCGATGGAGTCGACGCGCTCGACCTCAGGATCGCGGGCGATGCGCCGCGACAATTCGTAGACCGTGGTGAAACCCTCGCGGAGGACGCCGCCCGGGTGAACGATGAACACTTGCGCCGGCGCGACCTGGCCCTCGCCGAACGCTTCGGCGACGACCTCCGCGGCGATGCGCGGCCGGGATTCCTCCGGAAGGATCGACGGTCCGGCGGAGCCCAGCGTGAGGTTGCGTACCGGTGACGCGAGTAAGACCAGCAAGGCCGCGCAGGCGACCAGCGCGACCCAAGGCCGGCGCATGACGGCCATCGCCCAGCGGTGCCAAAGCCCGCCGCCGGTGGCCACGCCCCGGCGGCGCCCCACCCGGACTGCATCGATGCGCCTGCCGATAAGGGCGAGCAGCGCGGGTAGCAGGGTGAGGGCGGCCAGTCCGGCGACGGCGACGGCAATCATCGCTCCCTGCCCCATGCTCCGGAACGCCGGGAGGTTCACGAGCTGTGTCCCGGCAAGGGCAACCACGACGGTCAGCGCCGACACGAGTACCGCGCGGCCGCTGGTGGCACTCGTCGTAGCGATGGCTTGGGGCACCGCCGCGCCTCGGCGCAGCTCCTCGCGGAACCGGTTGATGATGAACAGCGAGTAATCGATGCCGACGCCTATGCCGATCATCGAGGCGATGTTTTGGGTGAAGATGTTGACCGTAGTGACCGCGGCGATCGCCGAGATGATTCCGAACGCGATCGCGAGGCCGAGTAGCGCGAGAACCAGCGGGAGGCCGGCCGCGACCAAGGAACCGAACGCCACGACCAGGATCAGCAAGCTGATCGGAAGCGCGATCTTCTCCGCGCGCTCGAGATCGTGCTGGGTGATCTCCTGGAACTCGCGGTAGAAGGAGGGAGCCCCCGTCACGAGGGCCTCGACTTCGGCGCCGCGGGAGGCACGCTCGACGATCCTTTCGATTTCCGGCGCGTTCTGCAGGGCGTCGTCCTGGTCGCCGGTCAGCCCGATGACCGCCGTGGCCACGCGCCCGTTTTGGGAGATGGATCGCTGTGGAAACTCGTAAGGATCGGACACCGCGGAAACGCCGGGACCATCGGCGACCGCCTCGACGACCTGCCGCACGAGGGCGCGATACCCCGGGTCTGTCGCCTTCAGGGCTGCCGAGCGAAAGACGATCAGCCCGGTGAGGTCGAACTGGGCCTTGAAGTCGTGATCGATCGCCTTCGCGACCACGTCCGATTGGGACCCGGGCACCTCGAAGCCTCCCTGCGAGAGTCTCCCGGTGAGCTTTGAGAGCAGCGGACCGGCCGCAAGAAACGCGATGATCCAAAGGGCAACGACTACCCAGCGTCTCCCGGCCGTCCATGCGCCGAGCCGATAGAAGCGCGAACTCGTCTCCGGCCGCACGAGGTCCCCCTCTCTCGCCAAGGCATGCGCACCAATGCGAACGGTACCGGGGGGCGCACCCGGCGGCAACGCGGAACCCCGAGAGGTACCTCACGAGAAGCCGGAAGGGTGGGCGTCTTATACCCCTAGGGGGTATAGTGGGGTTCATGAAGACCGCCACGACCACCGCCGACACTCTCGACCTCGACCTCCAAGGAATGACCTGCGCCTCCTGCGCGGCGCGTATCGAGCGCGTGCTTGCCCGGCACCCCGGCGTCTGTGTCTTATAAACAA
>JBKKBZ010000066.1:0-4421 GCA_046713235.1 Actinomycetota bacterium
CCTCAACCCAGCCGACCCACCAGGGGCCATCCTGCTTAACGACAGCCTTGTACTCGGTCTTCATGAGAACCATTTTACCGCGGGACAGCGACAGAGTCCGTTCAACGGTTTGGCGAATCAGCGGCGACGAATCGCGCGAAGCGCGATCGTCGTCCGTTGCAGTGGCAAGTTGTGCGGAGTCCTCTTATAAGAGTTTGCGAAATTCATCGGGGGTAAGCCCTGCGTCCTTGGCGATCCCGCCCATCGTCAGAGCGTTGATTGGATTGGCCCGCGGAATGGTGAGGATTCGGCGGCCGTCGGTCATGACGATGTGTTTTCCTTCGCGTACGACTTCGAATCCGCCTTTGCGAAGTGCTCGCACTGCGCGCTTGTGCGAGATCCCTGGGATGCTCGGCATCAGAGGGCGACTTCAATCTCCCTGATCTCGGCACCCTGGAGCTGCTCATCAGTGACCGAAAGATACGCCTGGATTGCGTCCCGAATGTTCTCGAGCGCCTCTTCCTCGGTTTCCCCTTGGGACCAGCAGCCGGGAAGGCCTGGTACGGAGATGGCCACGCCCTCATCGGAGCGATGGAGTGCGACCTTATAGCGAACGGTCATGGGCTGATTGTACCGCTACCGAATGCGCCTTGGTCCGCACAACGGGTTGGCGGCTGAGCCGCGGGGCGTCGCGACGCGGACGAGTCGGCTCCGAGGTGATTGGGCGCGACCGCCGTCGGTTCCAGCCGCTAGTTGAACGGTGCTGCATCTAAGAACTCATTCGAAGGCCCAAGACCAGCACCCAAAAACCGACTAAGCCCAACAACATACCGATTAGGAAGGCGCGGGCCGAGCGCTCTCGAGCGGCGATTACAGCTGTGCCGACTATCGTCCCAACATTGACGATCGCGACACCGAGACGGGACCACCAAACTTCCTCCGTAATTGTTGAGACGAGAAAGGTGGTCCAGTAGAGAAGCGCCCACCACGCGACCACGCCTACGAAGACTCCGAGACACGCCAAGACTATCTCGGCCACGGGAGTCCGTGCCTGACGAGTTGACATCTGTGCGTTCAACGGGTTGGCGACTCAGCGGCGGCGGGTCGCGCGGCAGCGCGATCGTCGTCCGTTGCAGTCGCAAGTTCTACGGCACTTTCAGAAAAGTGCATGGTGCGGCTTCCTTGAGTCGATCCAGAGCTTCGGGAATAAGGGCAAGGAGATCTTGTGTTCGGTTGCTTCTGGCCCTGAGCAACACCACTGAAACCGGAAGCCGGGAGAGGTTCTGCTGAAACTCAAAGCCGGCGTCGACCGTGATGACAGCGTCGTAACCCGCTTCGGCGGCTCGGCGGAGAAGGTCGCCGTTTTCGACTCCGCCCCATCCCTCGGCCTGGGTGGTTTTGATCTCGTGTCCCGCTAGAGAGGCCATGAGCCTACGAGGGACAGATTCGTCAAGAAGTAGCCGCACGCTGCATCAGGGTCGCGGCTTCTTCGAGCGCGGCAACCGCCTGTTCGCGCGTCACAGTCGGGAAATCGTCGAGAAACCGCTCGAGCGGGTCACCGCCCTCGATGTAGTCAAACAGGGCCTGAACGGGGACTCGGGTCCCTCGGAAAACGGGTGCGCCGCCCATGATGTTGGGGTTGCTATGGACTACCGACTCGGCTTCGTGTCGCTTTGCCATGGGACTCATTGTATCGCTACCAGAGAAGACTAGGTCCGTATAACGACTTCTGCAGCTGAGCGGCCAAGAGGCTCGGCGCGAAGCGCCGCGCCGAGCGGTCCGCTCCTGCTGCGAGTTGTGCGACCTACCTGAGGCCATCGTCGCCCCCGATCACTTCGCGAAGAGCGGTCGTGACCTCGGTGGGCGTCATAGCCTCCCACGGCTCGAGCTCAACATGACTGTCTTTCAGAAGGGAGTGGATAGCAGCGGCTCGGCGGAACAGCCAGAGCTGCATCGGGACGATCGGTCTAACCGTTCCGCTCTCAATCTCAGAGAGGCCGACCCAACGGAAGGCACTTCCAGCCATGTCTGAGCCGGGCACGACGTCGCCGCCAAGGTAAGTGGCGGCGTATGCGATGGACAGCATTGCTCGGACCTGGACGTCATATCTGAAGAGGAACGTGTGCACGCACGCGACTGGACGAATACGGATGGCTGAACCTGCTTCCTCGGCCGTTTCGCGGAAGAGCGCAGCGACTGGGCTCTCCCCAACCTCGATAGCTCCGTTGATTACCTGCCAACGCTCGGGCGTGTCCGGGTGACAAAGCAGGAGAACCTCTCCCGCATCGTTGAAGATGAACCCCAAGATCGCGGCAGGGAAGCAGGAGAACTCACGGCGCCCATCCGCACTCTTGAGCGTGGGCGACACCGAATCGCCGAGCGATGTCACAGCTCAGCTAGCGCGTCGACGCGCCGTAGGAGAATCAAGTTCAGGTGAACCCCTCTGGTCCGTACAACGGCTTGGCGGCTGAGCCGCGCGAGCCCGAAGGGCGAGCGTCGGTTCCAGCCGCTTGTTAAGCGGCACCGATCTCGACGACTTCCGCTTCGCTGGAAGGCTCGGGGATCGGTAAGCCTTCTTCTCGAAGACCATCAAGGTGAAACTCGATGGCTTCCCGGATGAGGCTGAGGATCTCGTCTCGCGTTTCGCCCGCGGCGACGCACCCGGGGAGGTCGGGGACGTGCGCGCCCCATCCATCATCCCCATGTTCCAAGATCACCATGTACCGCATCGTTCACTTCTCCTTGAGGCCCGCCTGCTTGAGAACTGAGTTTAGGGTACCCCTTGGCATTTCTGCACTAGGTTTCCCGGCGATTGTCACAAGCCCTGGCTTTTTGGGGTGCTTGAACTGGCGATGACTCCCGCGGGCTCTTGCAAGCTTCCAGCCATCCCCCTCGATTAATCGGATAACCGCGGAAACCTTCACGCAGGAAGCCTAGCCCGCCTAACTCTTACTTGAACGGCCCTGGTTAATCGCCGGGCCCGGTCTGCATAAGACCGTTCCCATCTCCTGCCGCACGCGTCTCGGCGACGCCGTGACCAGCAGGTTCCATCCACCTATCGCGCCACTCCTTGGGAGTTCTGCGGGTGCCTGGGTCAGTATAAGCCGCGCTCTCCGTCCCAGTCGCCACGACTCCGTCAAGAGGGCTCCGTCCCCCCAGCCCCCCGCGGTTGAGGACGTGGGTGTAGATCTGCGTCGTCCGCACGCTCTCGTGACCCAGGAGCTCCTGGACCGTCCTGATGTCGTACCCGTCCTCGAGCAGATGCGTTGCAAACGAGTGCCGGAACGAATGCGCCGTGACATGCTTGCCGATGCCGGCCTGCACGACGGCGGCTCGCAAGGCCTTCTGCACGACCGTCGGATGCACGTGATAACGGTGCCGGATCCCCCGTCGAACGGTCTGTGTAGTGAGACGCTGCCGGAAAGACCCATTGCCAGGCCCAGTCGCGGTCGGCGTTCGGGTATTTCCGCCCGAGCGCAGCTGGGAGCGGGACCCGGCCCAGCCCGGACGCCCGATCCCGCTCGTACCCGGCACGTCGAGCATGCAGATGGTCGCGCAGCGGCTCACGCAGGCTTTCCGGCAACATCGTGACCCGATCGCGGGCCCCTTTGCCGTCGCGTACAACCACCTCACGCCGATCGAAGTCGAGATCCTTCACGCGCACGGCGAGTCCCTCGCCGATGCGCAGGCCGGATCCGTAGAGGAGCATGCAGACCAGCCGGGGCACGCCCTCGAGACGCGACAACACGCGCCCCGTCTCGACTCGCGACATGACGACCGGGATGCGCGCCGGCTTCCCCGCGCGAACGACACCGTGAACGCGATCCAGCGGCTCCTCCAGAACGTGCGAATACAGGAACAGGATCGCGGCGAGCGCCTGGTTCTGCGTCGAGGCGGAGACGTTCTGCCCTGTTGCCAGGTGCGACAGGAACGCGTTGACGTTCTCCTCGCGGAGCCGGCGTGGATGCACCTCACCATTGAACCGGAGAAACCGGCCGATCCAGTGGAGGTATGCCTTCTCGGTTCGCGGGCTGTAATGACGTCCGCGAAGTGCTCCAACCACACGGTCGTAGAGCCGCGGTCGCGCGCCACAAAAAAGAGAGCGCCCGCGAACGGACGCTCTCAAGGCTTGCGCCTTAGAACGGCATAGCGAGGACGAGTGGTGCCGGCGGTTTTAAGGAGCTGTGCTCCTTAGAAAGGAGGTGATCCAGCCGCACCTTCCGGTACGGCTACCTTGTTACGACTTCGTCCCAATCGCGAACCCCACACTCGACGGCTCCCCCCCTTGCGGGTTGGGCCACCGGCTTCATGTGTTGCCCACTTTCAGGACGTGACGGGCGGTGTGTACAAGGCCCGGGAACGTATTCACCGCAGCATGCTGATCTGCGATTACTAGCGACTCCAACTTCATGGGGTCGAGTTGCAGACCCCAATCCGAACTA
>JBKKBZ010000067.1:0-2820 GCA_046713235.1 Actinomycetota bacterium
GCAAGCACATCGGCTTCTTCGTCGACTACACCGTCGGCGGCGTGAAGGGCGACAAGTCGACGCAGGCAAAGGCAAAGTCGGGCCTCGATGGATACCGGGCAGACTTCGGAGCGTTCCTCGCGAGCGCCAACCCGAACCTGACGAAGGACGCGGTTGCCGACGCGCTCGTTCCGCACGTGGACTCCACCTTCGACGCTATCGACTCGGTCGTGGGCAAGAAGAGCGATCAGTTCACGAAGCTGAAGGCTGCCGCCGACAAGCTCCCGGAACTGGCCAACACCCTTGCCGGCGCGATCACCAAGCAATTCCCCGACAAGTTCGCGTAATCGATCATCTGGCGAGATGGGGTGTCCCTTCCCCGGGACGCCCCATCTCCCACAAGCCCCCTTACAGGAGATCACACATGACCTCGATGACACCACGAGCGATCGGCGCAGCAGCTCTGGCGGCGGCCGCCGGGATCCATCTCGCCGTGGCGCCGGAGCATCTTCGCGAAGCCGAATCACACGGCGTGTTCTTCTTGCTGATCGCGGTCGCACAAGGCGTGTGGGCGATCCAGGTCATGCGTGGCGCCGGCTCTCGCCTGCTTCGTCTCATCGGCGTCGTCAACCTCGCCGTGATCGGCATCTGGACGATGTCTCGGACGGTGGGTCTTCCCGGAGAAGCCTCCGAGCCCGTGGGCGTCGCCGACCTTTCCACCACTTTGCTCGAAGCGATCGCCGTCGGCTCCGTTGTTGCGTTGCTGGGCGCTCGCCCCCGGCTCGGGCGCGTGGCGTGGGCACCTGCAACGGCCCTCCTCGGTGTCAGCCTTTTCGCCGGAGGAGCCGTTGGTGCGTTCCCGGCGAGTCTAGATAACCATCACACCGCCCCCGCGGCGCACGCGGTGTCGAAACACGATCGAGCCCCTGCCGACTCGCATCTTCACGGGATCTCCGACGGACGAATCGATCCCGGGCCGCTGCAAGGACCGCGTGTAGACGCTCCCGCGATCAAGGTCGGTGAACTGCCTACGGCGATCGCCGAAGGCTTCGGCAAGCTCTGGATCACCGACCGGCAGCTCGGCACGCTAACCGAGATGGAGCCGGCAACAGGTGCAACGCGCTCGGTGCCGGTCGGGAAAGGACCCTCAGGTGTTGCCACCGGCCATGGAGCGGTCTGGGTCACAGACTTCAGTCGCGACGAGCTTGTGCGCGTCGATCCCAAGACACTCGCGATGACGCGCACGCCGATCGGCTCAGGACCGACCGCGGTCGTCTCCGGTCCCGGCGGGATCTGGGTCGCATCGATCTCTCGAGGCATCGCACAGCTTGTCGACGCCCGAACGCTACAGATCCTCGCGACCATCCCCGTCGGCTACGGACCCACCGGCATCGCGGCTGATGCCGAGGCGATCTGGGTGGCGAATACCTTGGACCGAACCGTGGTGCGCATCGACCCCCGAACCCGCCGCCTCGTCGGCGATCCCATCGACGTTGGCGCCGGCGCGGTCGGTATCACGACGGGTTTCGGACGCGTATGGGTCGCCGGCGCCAGCGCGGGCACCGTCGACGTCATCGATCCGAGCACGAACACCGTGCGGCGGTTGACGGTCGATGATGTCTCTCTTCCCGGGCAGGGGCCGATCGCGGTAACGGCGGGGCCGCGGAAGATCTGGGTCGCGAACAACCACGACAAGACCATTCTCTCGATCGATCCCGCCACCTACGCCGTAGGGCCGCCAACAGTGTTCGCGGCAGAGCTCGGCTCCCATCCCATCGCTGTGCAACTCGCCTACGAAGGCAACTCGTTGTGGATCACCAACTATCAGGACGGGACCGTGCGGCGCGTCCAGGTGCTCGCATGAGGCTGAAGGCGATCCTGATATCCGCATGCGCGCTAGGGGTGCTGTTAGGGGCGTGCTCCTCATCCCCGCCCAAGACGCGTGCGATCGCACCGGCCGATTCGACTGTCACTATCAAGATGTTCGTGTTCAAGCCGTCGCCGTTGTCGGTAAGCGTGGGTCAAACCGTGACGTGGACGAACCAAGACGAAATCCTGCATACCGCGACCTCAGGGGGCCCTGGTTTTCCCACCGGCGTGTTCGATGGGACGATGAACGAGAAGGGTCGGAGCTTCACCTTCACCTTCGACAAGGCCGGAACGTATCCATACTTCTGTAACCGTCACAACGGGATGCGCGGCGAGATCCTGGTACGGGATTGACGAGGGCGGGACCACTTACGCATACTCAGTCTTGCGAACTTGCTGTCACGCAGCCAATCCTTCCATGGGCGAGGCGACCCTGCTGCTTTCCATTCGCCTTCGATCTCTTCCCAACTTGTGGCTCCTGGGATTAGTGCTGTGACGGGGAGATATTGAATGATGTCTGGCTTGCTGAAACCGAACAGGACCACACGCGCCAATGAGACCCCGATCCAAGATGCGCTGACCAAGTTCCTGAAGAAGACGAGATTCCTTCGTGGGCCGCGACGCTAGTCGTATCGCAGACGAGGTGATTGCACATCTCGCCGGTCTCGTCGGCGCCAAGGTGCAGGTGACACTTGAAGTGGAAGCCGAGATCCCGTCGGGCGCGCCCGACCACGTCGTACGTACAGTCACGGAGAACAGCAGGACGTTGAAGTTCACGAGCCAGGAGTTCGAGGCAGAGTAAAATGCCGCTGAGGCCGAAGCTCATCACCCCGGCCGGAGCGGCGCACGGCTTCAGCGGCCAACTGAACCCGGGACGCAAGGCCGAGCTTTGCGAAAACGTGGGTCAGGTGAGTCTCGACGGTACGGCGTGGGACGAGGGCTGCAACGGCCGAACCTTGGCAAGGACGGACG
>JBKKBZ010000068.1:0-32598 GCA_046713235.1 Actinomycetota bacterium
ACCCGAAACAGTTCCTCAACCGCATGTTCTTCGCGCCTCTGCGCGCCAGAGGGTTGCCCAGGGACGTTGCGGCGTCGCTGACTTCGCTGGAGAAGTTTGTGACGACACTGGAACATGCCCGATTGAGATCGCCGAAGAGTACCACGGCCACCTCGCACGTCGTCGCCGAGACGGAGAGCCCTCGACAGCCCATGGATGCAGGCCGTCAACGCGCGGGCTAATCCCCGCGACTAGAGTGCAGTGAGGCAGACCCACCCCGCGGCTCAGGTGAGGTGGGTCGGGGATAACGTATCAGCGCCTTGGATCCGCGACGGCCATTCCCGCCCCGGAGCGAAATCTTGGAGAAGAACAGATCCGATGGCCCAGTGACCGCCATTGGCGGCGGCGCCGAATACGACACGCCGAACCCATTCGGGAACCCGACCATCCCGTGATAATCGCCCAGCATCCAGCCTACAGTCTTCGGGCCCTGCCGCAGGTCAAACGGTCCCGCAACTCGCAACTCCGCCCAGGGCGCGGTCCCGGTTGCGGACGAGGCGAACCACAGCTCCGTCGTGAGCCCGCCCTCGTTGAACACGTCGTTACGTGCGTCGTACCACGTGAGCCCCACCGTTCCGTCGCCCGCGACCGCGACCGCGACGTCGAACGCTTGGTTGGGAACGTGCTTCACAACTTCGTCCTTCCACGTCGCGCCGAGATCCGTGGAGCGCGCAACATGGATATCGGTGCCCAGCACGTTGCCCGCATCAACCGTGGCTGCGCCCCACGCAACGTAGATCGTTCCATCGGGCGAGAGCGCGGAGTGCGGAAATCCTTCCCCCCCGCGGAACTTCGTCAGCGTCTCCGCGTCACCTGACGGCACCGCTCCTGCGCTCGCCACGATCAATGTGGGCAAAGACCATGTGGCTCCGAGATCGTCTGAACGCAAGGAGTAGTACGCGTACGGACCGGCAAAGAGTTGTGTCCGCCGAAAGCCCGACTGTGACGCGACGATGAGCACGAGCGAAACGCTTCCGTCTGGACGCGGCGCCGCGATCAGCCCACCAAATGGAGCCTCGTCCTGCCCGATGATGTCGGGAGCGACGGTGATCGGTTCCGTCCAGGTCTTCCCGCCATCGTCGGTGCGGGCGAAACGAGTGTGTCCGTCCACGCCCGGCCAGACGAGGCGCTCCCAAATCATGTACGCGCGACCAGGTGTCACCGGATCAACGGCGATTTGTGGTTGTTCCTCGTACAGCTGCTCCTTCTCGACCGCGACGGGTGCGTTCCACACGTGAGCACCACCGGTCGAGGTAGACACGTATTGCGCACCGGGCCAATCGATCCCGTTCGACGGTAGTTCGGAGTTGAACGCGAGCGACAAAAGATATGAGGTTCCGTCCGGGCCGATGGCCACTCTAGGATCAGTCGCGCGTGTGTACACATGCCCCGGTGCGGTACAAGTCGAGATACCGGGGACGAACGACTTCGTCCACGTCGCGCCACCGTCGAGTGAACGAGCGGAGATGTTGCTACGCGCTCCACCGCCGCTCGTGTATCGGTCCTGCTGCCACGCGACGACGAGGTGATCGGCGTCACGCGGGTCGACGGCCAGCGAGGATTCAACCTCGGAGTCGGCGATCGCCGTCCCGGGATCACCACAGTTGTCGGCGAACGGAGTCTGACCGGTGAGGCGCGTCGTGAACGAGACGTGCGGACCTGCGGCATGCCCCGAACCCATCGTCGATGCCAAGGCCAGAGAGGCGATCGACGCTACGATCCAGCCGGCGCGCGTACTGCTGTTCCTCGACCCCATGACTTCCCCCTTTTCGAGCGTGTGACCGGTAAGGTGGCCGGTCGACCTCTCAGATTCGGGGTCCTCGCCCCTATGACCTCTATTCGGGTAATTCTCCTCCCAGCGAAATGATGATCGACCGCCAAGGCGGCGGGACGTGCGCCTCGCTATCCGCGCCCTACGGCGCGGGGATGATCGCGCCGTCGTCGACGACGAACTCACGGTAGGGACCCGGCGCGGCGCCGCCGAGGATCGCCCACAGCCTGTCGAACCCCACCTTGATCACCGGATGGTCGGGATTGCCCTCCCATCCGTGACCGGCGGTCGGGTATTGCCCGAGCCCGAGCGCCGACCAGACCGGACCAGTCACGTTCGTGGACAGCGTGGTCTGCTGGTGACCCTCCGGATCGTTCTCGTCCGCAGCACGCCGCACGACGTTGAACATGTCGGTCGGAACCCCGACCGCCGCCAGCGCTGCGGCCATCTCTCGCCCCTGGTTGAACGGCACGAGCCCGTCGTCAACTCCGTGCACGACGGTCACCCCGCGCACGGCCGATGCCGCGATGTCGGCGGCCCGCAGCACGATGGTCCGGCGCCGGTACTCGTCGGGCTTCTCCCACAGCGTGCCCCCGTTTTCCTTTCGGATGTCTTCCGCAGCCCGCGCAGCGAATGCGTTCACCGGCGAGACCGCGGTCGCCTCCAGGAACGTCTCGCTCAAGTTCGTGGCGCCTTCGACGTCGACCCAATAGTCGAACAGCGGCCGGCCGCCTGAGCGCTTCGCAGCCTCGGCCACGGCGAGCCCGGACATGTTTCCGCCCATGCTGATACCGAGGATGGCCGTCTTGCGGATCCCCGGACAACTCTTCAAGAAGAACAGGGCGGCGTCGCGGAGGTCGCGAGCGCCCAGCCGAGCCGGCCAGCCGCGATAGTCGGGCGCCGGTCCCAGACCGGTGTAGTCCATCGCCACCGCGATCGCTCCGTGATCCCGGGCCGCGCTCTCGAGGTGGACGCGCCACGACTCAGACGAGTTGCCGTACCCGTGCGCGAAGACCACCAGCGACTTGGCCCGCGCGGACGGCAACGCGTACAGCCCCGAGCGACCTTCCAGGATGGACGCCGTGGAGATCGGAGTCCCGTCACCGGTACAGCGGGAGGAAGCCTGGGTGGGGGTCAGACCGAGCACTCCGGCCACGCAGGCAGCCGTGAGGACGAACGAGACGACACGTGTGCGCATTAGACAGCCCTCCCTCTGTTCGGACCTCCAAGGATTCGGCCCGCCTGCCCTGATTCCCTGCCGGGGGCTACTCCGACCGCCAGCCTTCGGCGAGCTCCCGCAGGCCCTCGACCGGTTTGTTCCATTCGTAAGCAAACACCTCGAGGCCGTCGAGAACCCGCACCCGCACCCGCCGGGTTTCGTTGCCCTCGTCTTCGAGCTTGTCGATCTCGGCGAGTACCTCGTCGGACAGGGATTGCCGCAGGTGGACGACGAACCCCCGGATCGTCTCCTGGCCCCCAAAGAGCGCGGCCGGATACCCCACCCCGGTGTCGTAGAGAATCCCGCGAGTCGCGGCCGGCTCGTACCAAGCGACCGCGTAGGCGATCCGGGAGTAGTACAACTCACCCGGCATCAGCGTGCCGAATAGGAAGAGCGGAACGGTTCGGCTGCCTTCGAGACTCACGAAGCCCCCGGGACGGGCTGGAATTCGGCCACCGGAACTGTGTAGGTGAACACGGAGCCCTTCCCGGGCGCGCTTTCGACACGGATCGCTCCGCCGAGATCCTCGACGATCGACCGGCAAACGAACAGGCCGAGCCCGCTTCCTCCCGCCTTGGGGCCGTCGCCCGGCTGCTCGACTCGCGAGAACTTCTGGAACAGCTTGTCGATGTCCTCCGGGCGGATGCCGATTCCCTCGTCCCGCACCGAGACTGCGAGATATTGCCCGCGACGATCCACTCCCACGGTGACCGGGCGATCGGGAGGCGAGAATTTCAGGGCATTCACCAGCAGGTTCGTTTGCACCCGCAACAACTTGCCCTCGTCGCCGAGGACCGGCGGAAGGTCCGGCGCGACGTGAAGCTCCAGCCTGCGTGTCGGCTCGACCGACTGCAGTTCCCCGACTGTGTGCCGCACCATCTCACCCAGGTCGAGCGGAACTAAGTCGTAATGCATCTCTCCGGTCTCGATCTTTGCCACCTGGAGCACATCCTCGACCATAGCCGCAACCGAGCGCGCATTCCTGGAGATGACGTCGAGCATCTCTCGTTTGCGATCGTCGTCCAGCTGCGTCCACTGGAAATCCATGAGGTCGGCAAACCCCGAGATGACCGCCATCGGCGACCGAATGTCGTGCGCCACCATCCCCACGAACTCGGTCTTCAGCCGGTCGAGCGCGCGAAGATGTTCCGCAGCGGTTCGTTCGGTTTCGTAGGCCTCGGCGTAGCGGCGTTCGCTTTCGCGCAGTGCCTGCTCGGCCCGGCGTCGCTCGCTCACGTCTCGCAGGATGAGGGTAAACGTCGCGACGCCGTTGGAAGAGGACTTCGACAGTGTTGCCTCCGCGGCGAAGGTCGTGCCGTCCCGCCGCCGGGCTTCGATCTCGCGGCGTTCGATGATCGGTCGCACACCTGCCGGCGCATGGGCGAACCCACGAATCTGCTGGCTGTAAGTATTGGCGAACCGAGCCGGCATCACATCATTGAGACTGCTTCCCAGAATCTCGTCGGCCCGGTACCCGAAAAGCTCCTCGGCGCCCTTGTTGAACAGAACGATCCTTCCCGACTCATCGACGCTGATGATCGCGTCGGCGGCGATGTCGAGAAGTCCGCGGAAACGCTCTTCCACCGCCTTGCGCTCAGCGTCGACCAGCCTCGCCTCCCAGTCCTGCAAAGAGGCAGTCATCGCATCGAAAGCAGCCGCCAGCAATGCGATCTCTCCGCCCGCTTTCTGAATACCGGCGCGCGCGGTCAGATCGCCGGCCTCTACACGCTTGGCCGCAGCCACGATCGATTTGATCGGCCGCGTGACGAGCTGGTGGCCCACGAGCCACGCCGTTGCGACGGCGAGTGCCCCTACCACCACAAGCAAGGTCAAACCCCGTCCGAAAGCGCGGTTCGCATCGGCGAAGACCGTCGCGGCCGGAATGCCGAGACTGAGATAGGCCGAGGTCCCGCCGTCACTGCGCAAGGCCCGGAACGCGTAGAGACGGGCGACGCCGTCGGGACCCTTTAGCCGCGCCGCGCCGTCGCCGCCCCCGATCATCCGGCGGACGAGGGGATCGCTTGGAATCTTGCGCCCGACCCACGCCGCGGCGTTGGGCCGGCGAGTAAGGACCACGCCGTTTCGATCGACCACCAGCAACGCCGAAGATTTCGGGAGAGCGGCACCGGCCATCTCCCGCTCGAGCCACGTCAAATCAAAGGCGGCGAAGATGACGCCGTCGAGCTTGTCCCCGAGAAGAAGCGGGTAGCCGAGGTTGATCGTCGCACGCTTGGTGATGCGGCCGATCTGGTACTCGCCGGTTGAGAATTTTCGGGTCCGGACGGTCTCGCGAAACCAGCTGCGATCGCTCACAGACAACGGCCGCGTGAACGGAAGGGCGCTGCATTCGATGCTTCCGTTGTTGCCGGCGACCCCGAGGTTTGCATAAGCACCCGAAGGATCCCGCAGACGGGCCAGCAACGTGCTGCATGCCGGAGACCGAAAGCTTCGAACCTCGGGGAGGGCCGCCAGCGTGATGAGCATTTGACGCGCCCCGTCGACGAGTTGCCCGCTCGTCGCAGCCGCCCCGGCCGCGCCTCGCGCCAGATCGGTGGTTGCCCGACGTTCGGCGTCGGCGCGCCGGTCAAAGCCGGTATAGAGAACAAGCCCGATCGCCGGGAGAAGTGCTACGACAACCAGCAGGACCAAGCGGGTCCGGAGGCTGGCTGCTGCACGAAGCCTTATCATCGCATTTGTCGGCTCGGGTTCGTCGTCAATTTAGCGTATTGCCCGGGACGGAGCGGCCATTCGCATTACACTCCGCGACCGTGAGCCCCAGAGCGACGACCCCCGGGCGCGTCGCGGAGTGGATCCGCGAAGCGCGGACGATCCTGGCGCTGACCGGCGCGGGGATCTCCACCGATTCGGGAATCATGGATTTTCGGGGGCCCAACGGGCTCTGGACGACAAACCCCCGGGCCGAACGGCTGTCCGACATCCGCTACTACATGAGCGATCCATCGGTGCGCGAAGAGGCGTGGCAAGCTCGGCTCGTGCACCCGGCGTGGACCGCGGAGCCCAACTCGGGCCACCACGCGCTGGCAACCCTGGAGCGCAAGGGCAAGCTCGACGGGCTCGTCACCCAGAACGTAGACGGGCTCCACCAACGGGCCGGGTCGTCGCCCGACCGGCTCGTGGAGATCCACGGAACGATTCACGATGTCGTCTGCATGGGGTGCGCAGAACGAGCGCCGATGCAACTTGCGCTGGACCGGGTGCGGGCGGGAGAGGCCGATCCCCCCTGCCGCTCCTGCGGCGGCATTCTCAAGTCGGCCACGATCTCCTTCGGTCAAGCTCTGGATCGGAACGACCTGGCCCGGGCTCAGCAGATGGCAGGAAATGCCGACCTCTTCCTGGCAATCGGCACGTCGCTCCAGGTTTATCCGGTTGCGTTTCTTCCGGAGATCGCGCGATCGAACGGCGCGCAACTGGTCATCGTAAACGCGGAAGCAACGCCGTTCGACGCGGTGGCGCAGGCGGTGATCCGAGACAGGATCGGCGACGTGCTGCCGGAGATCGCTGAACTCGTCTGACACCCTTGTATTAGAGGACGCGGGGATCGTCGCGATCCGGGTCGATGCCGTAGCGCTCGATCGCCTCGGTGACGGCCTCCGGCTTGATCTCACCACGGCGGGCGAGTGCCGCCAATGTGGCGACGACGACGTGCTCGGCGTCGACTTCGAAGTGGCGGCGCAGCGCTTCGCGCGTGTCGCTCCGTCCGAAACCATCGGTCCCGAGCACGGTGTAGTCGGCGACCCAGCGTGCGATCTGATCGGGCACAGCCTTCATCCAGTCGGTGGCCGCGATCACGGGCCCGGCCGCGTGCTCGAGCATCTCCACGACGACGGGGACTTGCTGCTCGTCCTCGGGATGAAGCCGGTTCCAGCGCTCGGTCTCCAGCGCTTCCTCGCGCAGCAGCTTGAACGACGGAGCGCTCCAGACGTCCGCGGCCACGTCGTGGTCGGCGGAGAGCATCTCCTGTGCGCGCAGCACCTGCGTCGCCAGGATCGACCCGCTCCCGACGAGCTGGGCGCGCTGGTGACGCTGCTCGGTTGCCGGACGGAACAGATACAGACCGCGGCAGATGGCCTCATCGTCCACGCCGGGAGGCCGTGCCGGCATGACGTAGCTCTCGTTGTAAAGAGTCAGGTAGTAGAAGATGTCTTCACCGCCGGTCACCATTCGCTTGAGCCCGTCGCGCACGATCGCGGCGGTCTCGAACGCGAACGCTGGGTCGTAGGCTTTGCAGTTCGGCACGGCGCTGGCGAGCACGTGCGAATGGCCGTCCTCGTGCTGCAGTCCCTCGCCGTTCAGCGTCGTCCGGCCGGCGGTGCAACCGAGCAGGAACCCGCGCCCTCGGGAATCGGCGAAGGACCAAATCAGATCGCCGATGCGCTGGAAGCCGAACATGGAATAGAACATGAAGAAGGGGATCATCGGCTCCCCGTGCGTCGCATATGCCGTCCCGGCGGCCGTTGCGTCGGCCATGCTTCCGGCTTCGGTGATGCCTTCTTCGAGTATCTGGCCGTTCTTCGCCTCGGTGTAAGAGAGAAGCATGGAGGCGTCCACCGGTTCGTAGAGCTGGCCCACAGAAGAGTAGATCCGGAAGCTCTTGAAGAGTGACTCCATGCCGAACGTCCGGGCCTCGTCGGGGATGATCGGCACGACGCGGGGGCCGAACGCGGGGTCGCGCATGAAATCCCGCAACAGCCGGACGAACGCCATCGTGGTCGAAGCCGCCTGCTTGCGTTCTTCGGAGCCGGCGTCGAACACCGAATAGACCTTCGTGTCGGGCAGCGCGATCTTGCGCGGTTTGACGCGCCGCTCGGGCAGGAAACCGCCGAGGCCCTTGCGCCGCGACAGCAGGTACTGGATCTCGTCGGAGTTCTGGTCGGGGCGGTAGAAGGGCGGCTCCTCCCCGGAGAGCTGCTTCTCCGCGATCGGTAGCTCGAGCCGCTCGGCAAACAGCCGCAGCTCTTCCTCGCCCATCTTCTTGATCTGATGGGTCGCGTTGCGGGCCTCGAACTCGGTGCCGAGCGCCCAGCCCTTCACCGTCTTCGCCAGGATGACGACCGGCGCGCCCTTCAGCTCCGTCGCGACCTGGTAGGCGGCGTAGAGCTTTCGGTAGTCGTGCCCACCGCGCCGGAGGTGCCAGAGGTCGGCGTCGGTGAGATGCGCGGCCATCCGCCGCAGGCGCGGGTCCGGCCCGAAGAAATGCTCGCGAATGTAGGCGCCGGACTCGACCGAATACCGCTGGAACTCACCGTCGACGGTCGTGTTCATCTTGTTTACAAGGATGCCGTCGTGGTCACGCGCCAAGAGATCGTCCCACTCGCGCCCCCACACGACCTTGATCACGTGCCAGCCGGCGCCGCGGAAGAGCGATTCCAGCTCCTGAATGATCTTGCCGTTGCCCCGTACCGGCCCGTCGAGCCGCTGCAGGTTGCAGTTGACCACGAAGATCAGATTGTCGAGGCGCTCCCGCGCGGCGAGGTGCAGCGCACCGACCGACTCCGGCTCGTCCATCTCGCCGTCGCCGAGGAATGCCCAGACACGCTGTTCCGTGGTGTCCTTGATTCCGCGGTTGTCGAGGTAGCGGTTGAATCGCGCTTGGTAGATCGCGTTGATCGCGCCCAGGCCCATCGACACCGTGGGGAACTCCCAGAACTCCGGCATGAGACGCGGGTGCGGGTACGACGAGAGGCCGGTCCAGAAGGCTTCGCGGCGGAAGTGCTCGAGCTGTGCGGCGCTGAGGCGTCCTTCGAGGAAGGCGCGCGCATAGATGCCGGGTGCGGCATGGCCCTGGAAGAAGATCTGGTCTCCGCCGCCCTGGTGATCCTTGCCGCGGAAGAAATGGTTGAAGCCGACCTCGTAGAGGCTGGCGGCGCTGGCGTAGGTCGCGAGGTGTCCGCCGATGCCGGTGAAGAGCTTGTTCGCGCGGAGCACCATGACGGCGGCGTTCCAGCGAATGAGTCGGCGGATTCGTTTCTCGAGGTTCTCGTCGCCTGGGAAGTACGGCTCCTGGTCGGGGGGAATCGTGTTGATGTAGTCGGTCTGGACGAGCGCGGGAAGGCCGATCTGCCGGGTCTGCGCGTGAAGCAGGATCTGGTGGAGGAGGTAGCGCCCGCGAGCCTTTCCCTGCTTCTCGATCACGTCGTCTAGGGCGTCGATCCACTCCTCGGTGTCTTCGGGGTAAGGGTCCGGCAGTTGCTCGCGGAAAAAATCGTACATGCTGGTCCTCTCGGCGTCGGGGGGTGCCGGCTTCAGTATCACCCGCGATGATGCAGGCCGAACAGACCTTAGTCGTCGGGTCATTCCGGACATCGATGACGCGACTGCGCAATTGGTCGTGCATGAAAGGCCGGCGATTGCGAGATCTGCCGGCGGCGAAACCCCCGGCTAGGGAGAGACGCCGTTGTCGCTGCGGCAGCTTTCGTCGCAGATCGAGGCTCCGGTCACGAGTCCCTCGTACGGCCCGCCGAACTCCTCCCCGGCCGCATTGAGGCCCGCTCCCATTGCGATTCGCTCGTAGATTGTGCGAATGCGGTCACCCCGACCCGAGTTCTCATCGAGCGCGATGATGAACGTCGGGTGTTGTGCGTCCTCGGGATCCTCGATGCGCTTGAGAATCTTGAAAGAACCGTAGCTCGAAGTGTTCGAGTCGGCCGAGTACAGCAAAAGTTTGCGGGTCGTGTAGGCATCACGGGCGGCGGCAGTCAGGAAACGCTCCGCGCCCGACAAGCCGCCTCGAGCCTGCAGAAAGGCCCCTAGCACTCTGGTGAAGCCGTCCTCTTGCACGCCCTCGGCCGTATATCCGGGCGTGAGGACAATTTCGAAGCGATCGAGCGAGCGAGCCATCCTCTCGGCATTCTCGCGGAACACGGGCCACCGGTCGTCGCCCGCGATCCCCACGATGTCGACGAACACCGTGGCGATCTTGAGCGGAAGCCCCTGCGTGCAGTCAGCTCCTGGGGGGGCCGAGCACGGTTTGGGATCTGGCACACGCCAGTTGATGTGATACGTGACACGACGATCCTGTTCGAACCGCACGTAGGCCTCACCTCCCGGCAGGCTTCCCTCCGATCTCCTGCTGGGCGACCCGGGCGGGGGAACGTCCGTGTACTTCGTGAAATCGCGCCACACCTCGATCGCAAAGGTCGGCTCACCGACGATCGCGCTCCGAAAACCCGGTGGGTTCCACTCGGTGTGGCCTTCGAACCAGCCTCGCCTCCAAGTCGGCGCCTGCTTGATCGCGTACCCGTCGGTCGCGTTGAGGAACGGGCGCCAGCCTGCCGTGGCGTCGACTGGTGTAGCGGAGGGCTCGGCGGTCGGGGTGTCGTCGGGACCGAGGCGCACATCGTTCGACAGCAGGCGAGGAACCACCACGAGCCCCGCCGCGATCACGGCCGCGGCACCGGAGAACGCCACCAGACTCCGGGTTACCCTGCTGCGCTTTGCGCGGCGCTCGAAGCGTGCCCACGCATCCTCCAACGGCGGCTCGTTGGCCACCGCGCGACGCATGGTGTCCTTGAAATGCTCGTCTAGCCTCATCACGCCTCACTTCCATTCGGAATCAAGTCCTCGCCGCCGATCCGCTTACGCAACCGGCCGATGCCGCGGTGAACGAGCGACTTCACGGTGCCGAGCGGCAGATTCATGATCAGCGCCACCTCGGCCTCGGAAAGGTCCTCGTAGTAGCGAAGGACGATGGCGTCCCGCTGCCTGGCCGGGAGCACCCGCAGCGCGTCCCACAGCACCATGCCCTCCTCGCCGAAGTCCACGACCACCGAGTCCGGTGTGCGCCGCGCCACGGCATGCTTGGCCTCCACCATGGCGCGCCGGAGCAGGGAATTCCTTCGGTTGACCAGGACGCTTCGGGCGTACGCGCCCGGACGTTCCCGCTCCCGGATCCGGTTCCAGGCTCGGTAGGTGCGGACCATCGTTTCCTGGACCAGGTCCTCTGCCTCGACCCAGTCCCCGGTTAGCAGGTACCCGAGTCGCCTCAGCGGCCGGTACTCCGCCTCGAAGAAGGCTCGGAAATCGTCCTGGCTCGTCCTCATCGCCCTCAATGACGCCCAGATGGGCGGGGAGGTTGCAACAACCTTGGAGGCCGGGGCAAATGCCCCGGCCTCCAAAGCAACGGCTAACGGCCGATTACCAGTTGAACCCGGCCGTGTAGCTCACCGATGCCAGGACCGTTTGACCCGAGGTGTTCGGGTGGAAGTAGTCCCACGTGCTCATGTGGCTGAGCAGGAACGGATAGTTGAACACCGCGTTGCCGTCGAACTTGCAGTTGGCGTACTGACCGCACACCGTCGCCAATACTGTGTTGTAGTCGATGTTTCGCTGGTCCACGCGGTTCCGGCGGTCCACGTCGGCCTGCGCGGTCGACAGCGGGTTGGCGAGCATCGACTGGCAGATCTTAAAGCCGCTCCACGCCGAGCGGGCCGACGAGTTGTCCTTGCCAACCTCCCACAGCCGCTTGATCCGCGGGATGCTGGACACGAAGAGGCTTGCGTTCGGAAGCCCGCTCGTCAGCGTGGTCATGGCCTGCTGAAACTGCGACTGGAAAGTCGCTACCGGCGTCATCCCAGCCTCGGATGACGCGCACACGTCGTTGGCGCCCATGAGGACCGTCACGTACTGCACGCCGCGGCTCACCGCCGTCTGCGACTGGCCGTTGAGGTCGATCATCTCCGCGCCGGAAACGGCGTCGTTGAAATTCTGGTTCGTGATGGCTGAGTTCTTCGCTTTGATCCGGAGGTAGTGGCTGTTCACACTCGAGTACGAGCCGGCGGACCACGAGCGGCTCGTGCAATCGGCGAAGAAGCCGCACGCGTTGAACGCCCGCGTGATGGAATCCCCGAGCGCGCTCATCGAGCTGGGGATCGGTGCCGCGATGCCGGTCCCGGTCATCCCGGGAAGCAGCAACAGGGCGACGGTGGCGGCGAGTGCCGCGCGAACGACGGAACGGCGGACCATGCGGTCCCTCCTTCGTCATCAGGCCCCGAAACCGCTGCCCGACCGACGACCGCGGGGCACGGCCGGTGGACGAGGCAGGATGCTACATTTCGAACGTCCCGGACACAAGGGAGCACCCGACGCATTCGGACCGATGCGGGCTAGCCGTCGGCGCGAACCGTGATCGCGCAACTCGCCATGCCGCGCTTCTCGAGATAGCGCTGGTGGTAGTCCTCCGCCGGATAGAACGCCGGCGCCTGGACGATCTCGGTGACGATCGGGCGCGGCTGCCGGGCCTGCTCGCGGGCCAGCGACGCTCTCGCGGCGACCTCCTGATCGCCGTCCTGCACGAAGATCGCGGACCGGTACTGGGACCCGACGTCGGGACCCTGCCGGTTCAGCTGGGTGGGATCGTGCCCGTTCCAAAACACCTCGAGCAGGTCTTCGTAGGAGACGCGGGCGGGATCGAACTCCACCTCGACGGCCTCGGCGTGTCCCGTCTTATGACGGCAGACCTGCTCGTAGGTCGGCGAATCCTTGGTCCCTCCGGTATAGCCCACCCGGGTCGCGGTCACGCCCTCGACCTTTCGGAAATCGGCCTCAACTCCCCAAAAGCATCCGGCTGCGAACGTCGCCTTCGCCATACGGTTCATCCTCCTTCGCTCGACTGCGCCCCTTCCAACGATACCGCCTGCCTCGATGTTCCCCGATCCGGTGCCTCCACGGCGTAGGCAAGGTGCGGCGGCCCGACGTGGAGAGAAGCTCGGGGACGTTCCTACTTGGGTGCAGATTGCAACAAGGAACGGCGCGAGGTAGCGTCTGTCGGGTGAATGTCCTGCCGGAACGCACGTCTGCCTGGATCCTCCGCCTCGCCCTGACCGCGCTGGTGATCGGCGCCGCCGGCTGCGGAGGCACATCCGGCGATCGAGCCTCGGGCCGCCTCAGGGTCGTCACCACCGTGTCCCCGATCACCAACATCGTGCAGAACGTCGGGGGTGACCGTGTCGAGCTGACCGGCATCGTTCCCGAAGGAACGAACAGCCATACGTTCGAACCGGCACCATCGGACGCGCGATTGCTCGCCGAGGGCGACGTCGTCTTCATGAACGGACTCCATCTCGAGGAGCCGGCGCGCCGGCTAGCCGAATCGAGCGTACGCAAGGGGGTGGAGGTCGTCCGTCTCGGCGAGCGAACCATCTCTCCATCCGAGTACATCTTCGACTTCAGCTTCCCGAAGGAGGCGGGTGATCCGAACCCACATCTGTGGACGAATCCCCCCTACGCCAAAAGATACGCCGAGATAGTTCGCGATGTGCTTACGGAGCTACGACCCGACGACGCGCCAACCTTTCGAGGCAATGCCGAGGTACTCATCAGGCAGATCGACGCACTCGACGCTGCCGCGCGGACCGTAACGGCGACCGTCCCGCCGGGCAACCGAAAGCTGCTCACCTACCACGATTCCTTTCCGTACTTCGCCCGCGCATACGGCTGGACGATCATCGGTGCCGTTCAGCCGTCCGACTTCAGCGACCCGACGCCCCGGGAGATCGCCGAGCTCGTCGAGCAGATCCGCAGAGAGCGGATCCCCGCGATCTTCGGCTCGGACGTCTTTCCAAGCCCGGTGCTGGCGCAGATCGCTCGTGAGAGCGGAGCGAGATACGTCGACGACCTCCGGGACGACGACCTGCCGGGAAAGGCCGGCGACCGCAACCACTCCTTCGTCGGCTTGATGGTGCACAACTTCAGAACATTCATGAAGGCGCTGGGGGGCAACATCGCTCCATTCGAAACCTTCGACGCCCGGAACGTCGTAGACGACAGCTCGTCAACGTATCGGGAGTAGGCCTTGGGCGCCGCACGAGAACTGATTGCACTCGACCGGGTGACTTGCAGGTATTCCGGCGATCCGATCCTCCTGGATGTGACCCTTTCCATTCGTGCTGGTGCATTCGTCGGCGTCGTGGGCCCCAGCGGATCCGGCAAGACGACGCTTCTTCGTGTGCTGACCGGCACGCTCAAACCCTGGGCCGGGACATTGAGATTCCCGCACGGCCGGGTACGTATCGGATACGTCCCGCAGGTCGAGACGGTGAACTGGTACTTCCCTGTGACGGTGCGAGAAACGGTGCTCATGGCTCGTGCTGAGGGACGCCGGCTGCCGTGGGCTTCGGCCGCAGAGGTCGCCGAGTCGGAGGATGTTCTAGCGCGTATCGGCTTGGCCGGCTTGGGGCCGCGCCACATTCGCGAGCTTTCCGGAGGCCAGCAGCAACGCGTGTTCATCGCGCGCGCCTTGCTACAGCGCCCCGACTTGCTCCTGCTGGATGAGCCCACCAGCGGTGTCGATGTGCGAACCCGCCATGAGGTTGTTCATTTGCTGCATGAGCTACACCACGACGGCCTCTCAATCATGGTCACAACCCACGACCTCAACGGGATCGCCGCTCACCTGCCCGAGCTCGTTTGCCTGAACCGAGAGGTCGTCGCGATCGGCGAGCCGCGGGTGGTGCTCACCCCCGACGTCCTCGAACGCACATATGGGGCTCCGATGGAGGTCTTGAGCCACGGGGGTATGCCGGTCGTCGTCGAGCCTGCTCCCCCACCCCACGCGCTGCCGGCACCGGGAGAACATCATGAGCACGCTCCTTGAGCCATTCGACCTAGCACTATTCCGCCACGGGCTGGCCGTGGCGACGCTGGCCGGCGCGCTCTGTGGGCTGCTGGGCGTCTACGTCGTGCTCCGGGGCATGAGCTACATCGGGCACGGAATGTCCCATGCCATCTTCGGCGGCGCCGTCGCCAGTTACGTGATGAAGATCGACTTCTATCTGGGAGCGGGTGTTTGGGGATTCGTGGCGGCGCTAATGGTGAATCGCGTCGCGCGGCGGCGAACGATTGGAGCCGACGCCGCGATCGGAGTCGTGACCACCGCATCCTTCGCGGTAGGGCTCGCTCTCATCTCACGCTATCGAAGCTTTACCCGAAACTTCGACGCGGCGCTGTTCGGCAACGTGCTCGGAGTAACCCTCAACGACGTTTGGGTGGTCGCCGGAGTCACGGTGTTTGCCGCCGGCATGGTGTTCTTCGGATATCGCAAGCTGCTGTTCACGACCTTCGACCCCGAGGTCGCGGAGGCGTCCGGCATCCGGACTGCTCGGGTGGATACCCTGCTCGCCTTTACGCTTGCCGCCACGATCGTCGCCACAATGAATGTCCTAGGGGTGACGCTGGTGGCGGCCGCACTCGTCGTCCCACCGGTCATCGCTCGCTTGCTGACCAATGCGTTCGGCAAGATGCTCGGCATTTCGATTGTCGTCGGAGCGGCCGGTGGTTTCGTCGGGATGTATCTATCCTGGTATCTGGACATCTCTTCCGGCGCTTCGATCGTACTTACGGAGGCAGCGCTCTTTATCCTTGCGTATGCATTCAGCGGCGCGCGGGCACGCCGGATGCCTTCCGGGCAGGTCGCGGTGCACGACGTGGCGTAGTCGATTTCCGGGGGGTGGGTCTTGCGCAGGTCGCGCACAGCCCGAGCACGGCAAAGTGCGTGAAATTGGCGCGAAAGCCGAACCGGCGCTCGAGCTTCTCGGCAAACGGTCGTGTCAGCGCGTCGCCGACCTCCTGAAGCGCCCCGCATCCCTCGCAGACAAGGTGCTGGTGCATGCCGCCGGTCCCCACGTGGTAGACACTGGCGGTATGACCCAGATGCGCGTGGCAGACCACACCGACTTCCTCGAGTGTGGCAAGCGTGCGGTAAACGGTAGACGCACTGATCGACGGCAGTCGGCGGCGGACGCGCGCCACGATCTGGTCGGGCGTGGCATGGCCGGCCAGAGCGGCGATGGCCTCCAGTGTCACCTGACGCTGCGGTGTGCGCCGCAGCCCGTGTGATCGAAGGAGCTGATCGGTTTCCGCAATCTCGTGAGCGTGGTCGGGCGGCGCGGGGGCTCTCACGATCCGTGAGCCTAGCACTGCAGGTGCAAGCTGGAAGTATCTAGCCGTTCGGCTCCCAGGAGGAGTAACGCCGGCCTAGTCTCCGCCTGATCACCCATGCCGTCGCCAGAAGAGCGATGCCCATCGCCTCCCTGCCGGCCGTCCCAGTGCTCGGCAAGTCGTCGCCCGGCGGGCGGGGCTCCGGGACGAACGCCGGAGCATTGACCGCCTCCAGCGTGCTGGCGGAATTCACCGTGAACCCGTTGGTCGTGCCGGCAAAAAGCACGATGAGGGCGTGCTTGGTTCCGGGTGGAATGAACCCAACCTCATCCGCCGATCCGGTCGCGATCCGGCCGGTGAGCGCGCACTTATCCGAATAGAAGAACACGTCGAGGTCGCGGGCGGCCTCATCGCCACCTTTGGTCGCGAAGGAATGAACGCCGTCGCCGAACCCGTCGGGGAAGGTCGAAACCCAGCCGTCCACGCCCTGCGTCAGCGGCCTCGAACAGGTTGCTTCGAACTCGGTTTCCGTGATCCCTCCGTCGCCCCCGGCGCCGGCGTTGGCTACCCCGATCCCCGCTTCCTCGGTGAAAGGCGCTCCGAGCGAGAGCTTGGCAGCCTTTAGCCCCGGCAGGGATCCCTGGACTTCAATTCCGCCGAGCAGGGCAGTCGGCAGGTCGTAAAGCGTTTTCTTGACGGTGAGTCGCACGAATCGTGCTTTCATCCCGTCCGCCAAGTGGTGGCTTCGCCGCGCGAACTGCGTCGTTCCCACGCTCGGGATATAGCGCTCGACGCCGCCCCGCGCTACCGGCCGCCAGGACTGCCCATCCAGGGAAAGCTCGACGGTGTAGTCGGCCGGCGTTCGCAGCGTACTCCCGCCTTGCGGGCGCGGCGCTACGACAACCGTTGTGATCGTGGCCGGCTTGCCTCCACCGAGCTCGATCACCACGGGCGTTCCGACCTCGACGAGCTGTCCGGAGAACTCGTGATCGTCGATCAGCGAGATGCCGGGATCACCGTCGAGCCCGCTCACCACCTTGGCGCCGTATCCGACGCTGGCGAGATTCTTCGTGAGTGCGACCTCGACGTGGAAGTCCCCGTCCGCGCACCTCGGAGGACACACTGGTAGACAGATCGTCGAACAGAAATCCCCCCCTGAACCCATCCCACCCAGGCGCCGGATCCCGTACCCGGGAGCTCCGGCCGAGATCGTGTAGGAAGCCCTCACCGCGGGGAACGAAAACTTGCCATCCTTGTCGGTGACCGTCACCGGGGAAGGTGCACCTTCCGCGAGCCCGACGTAGATCCGCACACCGCGCAGCGCCCCGCCGTCTGCATCTGTGATCCGCCCCGAGATCGTGACATTGCCGCGGCCTCCCGGCACGTCGAAGGCAGGCGTTGGGTCGGTATCGACGGCGTTTCGTGTTTTCGCCGACACGCCCATCCCCCGCTTCGCGAAGACCTCCCACAGCGCGGCGGTGTCGGCGCCTGCGTACCTCTCCTTGTCCGCCCGAAGGATGGCGTCGCGAGCATCCAGGAACGAGGGCAATGCGCCCTGGAAGACGAGACCGTCGAAGAAGAGGTGTCCCGCCCGCGCCGCGCCCTCTGTGTGGCCGTACTTCGCGATCAGCGCCGTTCGCATGTCCCACAACGTCGCCGACCAAATTTCACCGTCGTCGTGGACCTCGGGGCCGCGATTGCCGTATCCGTAGTCTCCGTACGTCATCGGGTTCCTGTCGAGGGCATAGTTGCGAATCCCCACGTCGAAGTTGTTGTCGGGGTATCCGCCGGCCACAGCGCGGTCTTCGAGTCCGAGCGTGTGTAGGATGTGCAACGCGAACCAGTCGCTCCAGGCCTCACCCATCGCTCCGCTCTGCGGTGCGTTGAGGGCGTCGGCGTCGTCCGGCCCGCCGGTCACGCGATTCGTGACGCCGTGCGTGTATTCGTGGTAAGCGATGCTGGCGTCCTGACTGCTGTCGGAGCACCGAGCCTCGAACCCGGGAACCGGACGGAACAGGAACATCCCCGAGAAGGGCGGGTAGTGGTTGGCGATCTTTGCCGGAGTGTTGGTGAGATTCTCATCGTCGATGAGCGCCGTCGGCTCCCCTCCGTCGGCCGGGGTGAACATGAACGCGTTGTCGATGTTGCCGTTCAGGATCCCCGACATCGACATGAACCGCACGGGGTCGAGGCCCTTGCCGCCCTTGTCGAAGTTGTCCACCTGGAAGTTGCCCATCTCCTCGTCGAAGCCGAGCTTGTACGCGAAGTCGTGAATCGCGTTGCCGAAGTAGAAGATGTTCGTCACCGACGGGTCGCGATCGTCGAGGTAGCTCGGGTTCTCGACCTCACTGCCGTCGGGGAGTACTTCCGGCTTGCAGGCACCGCCCCAGTTGTTGTCCCACGCGAAGTCGAAGCTCCGCGTCGGAGCCACCGGCATGCCGTCGGGAATCGGGTTCACCTGCGACAAGGCTAGGATCGCCCCGCCGGGGGCGAGCTTGGGCCACAGCAGGTCGGTGAACGCGACGATGTTGTTGCCGGCCGTGGTCGGCGCCTGGCCGACCCATCCGTCCGGGGACGCTTCGGGATCGCCTTCGAACGACACCAGCTCGCCTAGGCCGCCGCGGGGCGCGCCCGGGTAGTTCCGGAACACCCGGCCTTCGTCGCCCTCCGCGTGATCGATCTGGTTCGACCGGAACAGCAGAACACCGGTCTGCGCGTCCACGGCCGTCGACAGCATCTCGTCGCCGTCCTTGGCCAGGAACACGCGCCACGCAAGCCGCGGTCCGCCGGCCGTCGGAAACGCAACGAGCCGCGCGTTGTGCGGGCCGAGCAATCCGCCGGCGTCGAAAATCTCAAGGCGATCGCCGCGATCGCGGCGCCCGGCGGAGCGGGGTTGGATCTTGATTCCCTCGCGCCGCGCAACCGCGCGAAGCGCATCCGCTGCCGAGAGCCCCGGATGCGTGTCGAGACTGCCCGTCGGACCGGTGTTTGCCCAGACGTTCAGGATGCGACCGTCGCGGTTCACGTTCACGCCCAGTGTGCCGCCGGCGAACGTCGGGATGTCCCCATAGACGCTGCGAAACACCAGCGCGTGCGTACCGGTGCCGGGAAGGGTGGCGTCCCGGGTCGTCTTTAGCGTGCGAACGGCCTCAGCCGACAGCGCGAACAGAGCTCGGTGCTCGTGCAACCACGTGCGAGCGATCACCTCGGTCGGATCGAGGCTGGAGCGGGTGAGGTAGCCCTGCCGCGACTCCACCGACCGCACCGTGCCCATCATGCCGTTCCAAACGACGTGGAGATCGGGAACGCGAGCGCTCAAACGCACCACGGCCGCTTCGGCCTCGGGAGCGCGAGCATCGGCAGCCGGGAACCGGACGTCGACCATGCCGTCGGCGATCTCGGGGGTGTCCCTGGGCCCGACCGAGGATCGGCCGTAAACCGGCCCGGAGGGGACCACGACCGCTGCAGCGAGAAGAAGAACTCCGGCCCGCATTCTCATCGCAACCCCCCCAAATCGCGGAAACATGGTCAACCCAGCACGATAACCGCGTTCGGGCGGGCGCGCGACCCTCTTCTGCCGCAATGGAGGCTATTACCGGGATCGACGCTGGTCGCGATAAAGGGCTACGGCCGGCTCGACGCGGCCCGCCACCTCCCCGAACGAGATCGAAGAGCCGTTCGGGCCCGGAGCGGTCCCGGTGATGACCACCTCATCGCCGTCTCCGAGGAAGGTGCGGGTCGAGCCGTCGGGCAACGCCACCGGCCGACTTCCTCCCCAGGACAGCTCGATCAGCGAGCCGTACTGACCTTCTTCGGGGCCACTCACCGTTCCCGACGCGTAAAGATCGCCGCAGCGCACCGACGCCCCGTTGACAGTCATGTGCGCAAGCTCCTGCGCGGCCGTCCAGTACATGAGCCTGAACGGGGGTCGCGACAGGACCGTGCCGTTCAGCCGCACCTCGAGCCGGATGTCGAGCCCCCACGGCTCCTCCGATGTGTCGTCGAGATAAGGCAGAAGCGGAGGATCACGCGGAGGAGGGGCGACGTGCGCGTGGTCCAGCGCCTCGAGGGGGACGACCCATGTCGAGATGGACGTGCAGAACGACTTGCCGAGGAACGGCCCGAGGGGAACGTATTCCCACGATTGGATGTCCCGCGCCGACCAATCGTTGACGAGGCAGACCCCGAAGACGTGATCGCGAAACGCCGCGATGGAAACGGGTGTTCCGAGGCGTGAGGCAACGCCGACGACAAAACCCACCTCGGCTTCTAAGTCCAGCCCATGCGTCGGACCGAAAACCGGCAAGGCTTCGCCGGAGGGCTTCGCCTGTCCGCAGGGCCGGACGACCGGAGTGCCCGACGGCACGATCGTGCCCGAGCGTCCGTGATACGCGACCGGCATGTGCTTCCAATTGGGCAGCAGGGGCTCTTGATCCGGCCGGAAGATCCGGCCGAGATTGGCCGCGTGATGCTCCGACGCGTAGAAGTCCACGTAGTCGCCCACGGCGAACGGCAGATGCATAGATACCTCGTCCACCGGATGGAGATGCCGCTGCACATCGTGCCGCGCCCCGTCGTCGGTGAGACGCGCCGCGATCAAGCGGCGGAGCCCGCGCCAGGACCCTGGGCCTCTCGCCATGAACGCGTTCAGCGTGGGTGTGCGCAAATGCGCGGCGACGTCGAGACCCTCGTCTGCGGCCAGCGCCGCGAGATCGAGGACCTGGTCACCGATCCTTGTCCCCACTCGAGGCGTCTCTCCAGGCCGGGAGAAAACACCGTAGGGGAGGTTCTCCATCGAGAATCCGGACCCTTCGGGTACCGGCACCCACGTCCGGTCGCTCATCGCTTGGAAACCAGCCCCAAGGCCACAAGATCGGCGACCGGTTCGGAGATGCTGCATGTTCCCACCGAGACGAATCTCTTCCGGATCGCCGAGATCCGGTCGGTGGACATGTGCCGAACCGCCTCGGCAACCGTCAGCCCGGCACCGTCGGCGAGCAGGCCGGCGGCGGAGTCCGGCCCGCCTCCCTCGAGCAAAGCGTCCACCGCTGCGAGGAGATTCAGGAAACCGTGATGCCGGAATCCCGAGTCGGGCGCGATCGTGCGAACGGCGTGGTGGAGCCCGGCGGTGCACTTGAAGACCAGGTCTCGCGTGATGCACCCGAAGAGAAACGACGCGACCTCGGCCGCGGTCGTAAACGCGGCCGCTTCGGTACCTCCCATTCGAAGCTTCGCTCGGCAGGAATACCCGTGGAGCACGTCCAGCGTCGGCGCCTGCTCCTTGTTGCGCGGAACCTCCACGCAGGCCTGCACCCCCTCGGGGAGGTACCGGCGGAAGGCCAGAACAACCTCCTTCGCTTCCGACGCCGACTGCACAGCCGCCTCCACGGCCGCCAGACGGAGTCCCTCACCCTCCGCCACCGACGAGATGGCTCCGGCGATTGCCGCTGCCCCGCCTGAGACGATCACCGACACGACCAGCGGGGCCCCGGGGTCCCCGGCTTTCGACTGCTTCAGCTCCTCGATCCGCCGGTGCGTACAGACGAACGGTCCGACCATCGCGTGATACCAGGATCTCCGGTGCTCGAGATGAGCAGATAGCGCCTCGCCCATGGGAAGCTCGGCCGGCGGAAACAGCGCAGCGTCGTCGAAGAACGATGCGAAGAGTTCCCTCGTCGTCTCGGGCTCGGCCCGGAACCCTGGGCGATCGTCTTCCATCCTTGGTCCTCTCGTCAGTCGCTCGTCCGCCGGCGCGTCGCCCTTCTACGCCGGCACGACCGGCATGTTCCCAAGATGTCGGCTTGATGAGCCGACACCGTGAAACCCCGCCGCCGGGCAACCGAGCGAGCCCAGCCCTCCACTTCGCATGAAGGAATCTCCTCAACCCGGCCGCACCCCGTGCAGATCAAGTGATGATGATGGCCCGGCTCACACACTTTGTAGGCGAGCTCTCCCGCAGCGTTTTGAAAGGTCCGCAGCACGCCCGCATCCGTAAGCGCCTGCAAGGTGCGGTAAACGGTCGCGAGCCCCGGGCCTCCGGCTGTGCCTCGCAGCCTCGCATGCAGGTCCTGAGCCGTGACCGGGCGCTCTTCGGTGGCGACGGCTTCGAGAATCGCGCGGCGCTGACGCGTCGGCCGGATGCCGGTGGTCGCCGCAATGGAGCTCTTGTCTTTCATGCTGATCCCCTCGGATGCCGGCGCGCCGCCCGTCGCCCCACAACGCTCGCGATAACGAACGCAATCAGCGACGTCATGACGATTGCCCCCCCGGGGGCAATCGTTCCTTGACCGATGGCAAAAAGCAGACCCCCGAGCGCCGACACAAGGCCGAGAGCCGATCCCCAAATGATCGTCGCGCGGAATGAATGCGAGAGGCGCGCACCCGCCGCCACCGGCACGACGAGAAGCGCAGATATCAGCAAGAGGCCCACAGCACGCATGCCTGCTGCGACAAGAAACGCGGTCAGCAACACGACCAGAAGGTTCAGCGCCTGCACCGGCATGCCGGATGCCCGGGCGGTTTCCTCGTCGAGCGCGACGGCAAGCAATTGCCGGTACCGGGCGGCAACGATCCCAAGAACCACTGCAGACAGCCCAATCATTCCGAGCACATCGGCCCACGAGGCCGTCAGCACGCTTCCGAACAACACGCCGACGGCGGCAGAATCGAAGCGATTCAAGGCTGATAGGCCGATCGCGCCGGCGGAGATGCCGGCGAAGAAGATCAGCGCCAGCGACAGATCTCCGGAGATACGGCCACCGGCACGGAGCTTCTCGAGCACCAAAGCACCCAAGCCGGCGACGATCAAGGCTCCCCACAGCGGGGCGATGCCGAGCGCAAGTCCGAGCGCCACGCCGGCAAAAGCAAGATGCCCGATACCGTCCCCGATGAGCGCCAATCGCCGCTGGACGAGAAACGCGCCGATCACGGGAGCGGTCATCCCGATCACCCCAACCGCAAGATAGGCCCGGATCGCAAAAGGCGCTCGAAAGATGCTCATCGGATCTCGAAATGCCGATGGAAGTCGGCGTGCGAAACCTCTCGCATCCGCCCTTCGTTAACGACGAGAATCCGGTCAAGCACCGCATGGAAATCGTCGGGATCGTGTGACACGAGCACTACCGTCGAGCCCGCGTCGGCACGCCGGCGAAGCTCCTCCGCCAGCCGCGGGCGCAGCTCCTGGTCGATACCCGTCGTCGGTTCGTCCAGCAGAAGGAGAGGAGGGTCGGAGACGAGGGCGCGAGCCAGAATCGCCCGCTGCTGCTGCCCGCCCGAAAGCTCGAATAGACATTCTTGCGCGAGATCCTGGAGGGCGACGGCGGAGAGAGCCGCGTGCACGCGCGCATCCTCCCCCCCTGCCTGCCGGCCGGCCGCGAGACCCGCGATCACGACTTCCCCCACGGAGACGGGAAGCGAGGTCACGGCCCGCAACCCTTGAGGTGCATACCCGATGTGACGGAGAACGGCGCGATCCTGAGGAGTGGATCCGAGAATTCGAACGGCTCCCGATCGCGGCCGCAACAGCCCTACGCACAACTTCAGGATGGTCGACTTGCCGCTGCCGTTCGGCCCGGCGAGGACGACAAGCTCACCGCTCGAGATCGCCAGATCGGCCCCCACAAGGACGGGGACTGCGCCGTAGGAGAATCCCACATCATCAAACTCGACTATCACCGGCACCGCAGACCCCTTCGCAGCCGCCCGAGGTTCTGTCTCATCTGACTCTCGTAATCGTGTGGTGCCGGATCGGACTCCAGCGTGTGCAGCGGCAGGGCGGGCAAGCCGGCGTCCCGCGCGACGCTCTCGCCGGTCCTCCGGCCCTCTTCAGTCGCCTCGTAAAACATCGCGCCGATTTCTCCTCGCGCAACCGCGTCGCGCACGGCTTGGATGCTGGCCGCCGACGGCGCGGCTTCGGGAGTCTGACCCGTCAGCGCAATTTGCGTCATGCCGTAGCGCTTCGCCAGGTAATCGAATGCCTGGTGCGTGGTCGCAATGCGTCTCAGCTCGCATCCCTTGAGCCCGCTCCGGAAGGCGTCGTCGAGCATCTTCAAACTCGCCCTCAGCTGTGATGCGGCCGCCGAGTACGCACGGCGCCGCGCCGGATCGACCGCACCGAGCTCTTGCCCGATCCTTGCGGCGATCTTCTCCATGGCGGCGGGATCCAGCCACACGTGAGGATCTGCTCCGAGACCTTTCTCCTTCGTTGGAAGAAGATCTTGGCCGTCCAGGAGATCCACGACCTTGCCGCTCGCATCGCCGGCCGCACGTTCGATCTCCGGTTGAAATCCTCTCCCGAGCAGCAGTACAAGCGTCGCGTCCTGAACGGCCACTCTCTGACGGGCGGTGATCGAAAGGTCGTGGGCCTCGCCGCCCAGAGGCGTGAGGTCCGTCACGCGAACATGCCGGCCGCCGATCCGCTCCGCGGCCCAGGCAAGCGGGTAGAAGGCTGCAACCACGTTAACGTTCTCCGACGAGCCGGACGTCGGGTTGCTGCAGCCGGCTCCACCGGCGAGGCAGAGAAGGATCCCGGCGAACGCTCGCACGCGGGGTCTCCGGTTTCCTCCCATACTTGAAAATGATTATCACTCTGGTCCGGAGTCGGGGGCAAGATCGCGACAAGGCGCCGGCACGGCAGTCCAGAGGAGGTCTTGCCCTAGACTGCTCACGATCGGTCTTCTAGAACCACCGGCAAGGGAAGTGGGCGTTTCGGCTCCGAGCCGTCCCCGGACGATGCACCGCTCAGGTGTCTGAGGATCCACGGAGCCAGGTGTATCCGCGCCCAACCAAGGTCTGCTCGGAGCGCCTCCCAGGGCATGCGGCGAGGCAATGGCGGGAGTGGACGCGACCAGCCGGCGTCGGACCCCGGAAGACCAAGCGTCTGAGCCAATCCCGCCGCGATCCGCGCGTGACCGTCGCTGTTGGCGTGAAGGCGATCCTCACTCCACAGCCGAGGATCGGAGGCGACCGCGTGCGCCTCCAGATCGAGGACGAGTGTGCCGAGGCTTTGGGCCGAGCGGCGGAGTGCTCGATTGAATCTGGCAACCCGCGGCGCAATGAGACGCCCGATCGGCATCCCAGGACCGGGTGCCGGCAGGGTGAAGGTAACGACCGTGGCTCCCGATTCCACAAGAGCCTTTTTCATGGCGCCGATATCTGCCATGACCGCCCGGAGATCGAACGACGGCCGCAACAAGTCGTTCATTCCCGCCACGACCGTTGCCAGGTCGGGCTGCAGGCCGAGCGCGACGGGCAATTGCTGCTGTTTGATCTCTCGGGCCGAGCGCCCTCGAACGGCAAGATTCGCGTACTCGAGTCCACCCTGAGCCTGTGCGATCGCTAGAGCAAGCCGGTCGGCCCATCCCCGATAGCGACCCTCGCCGTCCGGATCGTCGAGCCCCTCCGTAGAGCTGTCACCGATAGCGACGTAGCGCCGCCAGGCCATCGATGCCTCCCCTCTCGCTTGGACGGTTGACACGAATGTACCGGGTGAACATTCAGCCTGCCCCCTCCCGGCCTCGAGAACGATGTGGGCTGCCCGGCGGATAGGATCCGATCAAGATCGACGGCTGTGGTCGGGTCACCGGCATGCGAGGAGTGCTCGTGGAATTCCAAGAGGTCGTCCGGCGCAGGCGAATGGTGCGCAACTTCGACGAGCGGCCGGTGCCGATAGATGCCGTCGAACGCATTCTCGCGAACGCCCAGCGCGCTCCGTCGGCCGGATTCAGCCAGGGCTGGGGATTCCTGGTCCTCGCCGAGCCCGACGCCCGCCAACGGTTCTGGAATACGGCCGCGTCTCCGCAGGTTCGCACCGGGGCGTACGCGGGCATAGAACGCGCTCCGGTGATCGTCGTGCCGTTCTCGCACAAGCAGGCTTACCTCGACCGGTATGCCGAGCCCGACAAGGGATGGGCCGATCGATCGGAGTCCCACTGGCCCGTCCCCTACTGGCACATCGACACGGGATTCGCCTCGTTGCTGATGCTGCTGACGGCCGTCGACGCAGGCCTGGCGGCGGTGTTCATCGGCGTCCCCAACGCGGGCGCATTGCGAGAGGCCTTCGGCGTGCCGGAGGAGTACACGCCGATCGGTGCGATCGCGATCGGCTACCCGGCTGCCGATGTTCCCTCACCCTCGCTGCGACGAGGCCGCCGAACTGACGTGATCCATCGCGAACGCTGGTGAACGACGCACGACCGGCGAGGGTGGCGCTGCTAGGCTGGCGCAAGCGATGCCCGACTCTCCTCAGACAATCCGGAACGTAGCGCTCGTCGCCCATGTCGACCATGGGAAGACGACCCTCGTAGACGCAATGTTGCGCGCGTCCGGGGTCATCCGCGCCGGGGCACCGGCGCAGGATCGAATCATGGACTCCGGCGTCCTGGAGCGCGAGAAGGGGATCACGATCTTTGCGAAGGCCGCGCAGATTCCCTGGAAGCAACACACGATCAACCTCGTCGATACACCGGGGCACGCCGATTTCGGCGGCGAGGTGGAGCGGGCCCTCGCAATGGTCGACGGCATTATCCTGATCGTCGATGCGTCGGAGGGACCGCTGCCGCAAACGCGTTACGTCCTCGGAAAGGCGCTCCACCGGGGCCTTCCGTCCATCGTGGTGTTGAACAAGGTCGACCGGCGGGATGCACGCACAGCCGAGGTCCTCGACGACGTGTACCAATTGTTTTTCGATCTCGAGGCGCAGGATCATCACATTGACTTTCCGGTGATCTCCGCCATCGCTCGCGAGGGACGGACGATGCGCGACGTGGGCGTCCCCGGTCCGGATGCAACGCTCGATCCCCTGCTCGACACCGTGATCTCGGCCATTCCTGCGCCGGAAGGCAACCCCGCCGCACCCCTGCAAGCCCTCGTGACGAACCTCGATGCCTCTGACTATCTCGGCCGCCTGGCGATCGGGCGGGTCGTTGAGGGCACCTTGAAGACGGACGATGTCGTGACGCTTTGCAGGGACGACGGTTCGAGCGAGCGCCGCAAGCTCAGCGCGCTGTTGACGTTCCACGGCCTCGAGCGCGTTCGAACGGATCAAATCGGAGCCGGCAATCTCTTCGTAGCTGCGGGAATCGCGGACGTCGAGATCGGAGACACGCTGGCGGATTCCGATGAGCCGGTGGCGCTGGCCCGCCTCATCGTGGACGAGCCCGTGCTTCGGATGACTTTCGGCGTGTCGACCTCTCCGCTCTCGGGACGTGAAGGCCGGTTCCTGACGAGCCGTCATTTGCGCGAACGACTGGCGCGCGAGGTGCTTGGAAACGTCTCGGTTCGCGTACGCGACACCGATTCACCTGAAGTGATGGAGGTTGCCGGCCGCGGGGAGCTGCAGCTCGCCGTGCTCATCGAGACGATGCGTCGCGAGGGGTACGAGTTTCAGGTGTCGCGGCCTGAAGTGATCACGCGAGAGTTCGATGGACACGTGCACGAGCCGGTCGAGCGCGGCATCGTCGATGTACCCGGGGATCAGGTCGGAACGGTGTCACAGGCACTCGCCCCACGAAAGGGCAGAGTGCTCGACATTCGACCCGGGGATGCCGGGAGATCCATCGTGACGTTCGAGGCTCCTGCGCGCGGTTTGCTCGGCTTCAGAACTCTGCTGCTCCAGGCGACGAGCGGGACGGCCCTTCTTCACCTGACCGCTGCGGGGTGGATGCGGTGGGCAGGCGAGCTCCCGCATCGCTCCGGCGGCGCCATGGTGGCCGACCGCATCGGTCGTGCGACCGCCTACGCTCTCGATTCGCTGCAGCCGCGGGGCATCCTTCTCATCCCGCCCGGGACGGAGGTTTATGAGGGCATGGTCGTCGGCGAACACACCCGGCCGGATGAGCTGGTGGTCAACGTAACGCGAGAGAAGCAAAAAACGAACATCCGAACACATGCGTCCGATGAAGCGATCAAGCTGGAGCCGCCCCGTGAACTTACGGTCGAGACGGCACTCGAGTTCCTCGCCGCCGACGAGCTTGTCGAGGTCACGCCCGAGTCGTTGCGGGTGCGCAAGCGCCTGCTTGATCGGAAGGTCCGGGAACGCGCTCTCAAGCGCTCGCCGACCGACTGAGGGTTTGATGCGCCGCCTGGTGATCTCGATAACCCTGCTGACGTCGGGGCTGACTCTGCTCATCTCCACGCCGTCGCTCGCCGGCGTTGACGAGGTCGTCGGGATATCCCTCGATGGAGTCGTCGACCCGCTTGCGGCTCGCTACGTCGAGCGGAACATCCGGGCTGCCCGGGATCGCGGGGCAGCGGGGGTGCTCGTTCGGATCGATACCCCGGGCGGGCTCGACTCCTCCATGAGAACGATCATCCGGAGCATCCACCAAGCGGGGATTCCCGTCATTTGCTGGGTCGGCCCGTCGGGTGCACGCGCCGCATCGGCCGGCGCGATCGTCATGCTCGGGTGTCCGTTCTCCTCCATGGCGCCCGGAACGAACATCGGAGCGGCTCACCCGGTGGGACTGACGGGAGAAGTCCTCGCCGAGAAGATCACCAACGACGCGGCCGCGTACGCCCGGTCGCTTGCCCAGGAACGCGGCCGCGATCCGGAGATCGCGGAGCGAATGGTGCGCGAGTCGCTCAGTCTCTCCGCAGGCGATGCTCAAACGCGAGGAATCATCGATGCAATTGCGAGTGACGAGGCGGCCGCGCTCGACGCGGCTGCATTGGGCGGCCCCGGCGCAACACTCACGATCACACGGGCACACATGTCCTTCGTCGAAGGGCTGCTCCACGACGCAGTCGATCCCAACCTCGCGTTCATTCTCTTGATCGTCGGCCTGCTCGGCCTCGTGTCCGAGGTCCTCCACCCTGGAATCACCGTCGGCGGCATCTTCGGCGGCCTCTCGCTGCTGGCGGCACTCTTGATCCTCGGTATGTTGCCGGTGAATCTCGCCGGCGTGCTTCTGATCTTGGCAGGCCTTGGGCTGATGGTTGCCGAGGTTTACCTTCCGGGTGGCATCGCGGGCGCGGCGGGACTCACGGCGCTCGTCCTTGGGGGTCTCTTCCTCTTCGACGCGTCGATTCCGGGGGCGCAGGTTTCGAAAGGCCTCCTGATCGCCATCGCACTGGCAACCATGGCGTTCTTTCTTACGGTGGTGCGCGCCCTGATGCGAGCCCGGACGCACCCGCCCGAATCAGCGACGATGCAGAATCTGATCGGCATCGATGGCGTCGTGGAGCGCACCCTTGACCCAGCCGGGATCGTCCGCGCACGTAACGAGTCGTGGTCTGCACGAGCCGCCGGAGATCCGATAGTGTCCGGCGCGCGCGTTCGCGTGACCGGCGTCGACGGTCTCACGCTCGAGGTAGAAAGGATCGAGGACACGGACCGGTCGAGCATCGAAACGTAGGAGGGAACTTGTGACCGCGATCATCGTGTTCGGCGCGCTGCTCTTTTTCTTGGTGTTCGTCGTCTTGCCGCTCTCGATCAAGATCGTGCGGGAGTACCAGCGACTCGTGGTCTTCCGGCTCGGGCGGTGTATCGGGCAGCGTGGACCTGGGCTCGTGTTCCTGATCCCCCTCGTCGATCGTCCGGTATGGACGGACCTTCGCGAGTTCTTTCTCGAGATTCCGCGACAGGATTCGATCACCAAGGACAACGCGCCCGTCGCAATCGACTTCATCATCTTCTCCAAGGTTCTCGATCCGGTGTCGAGCGTCGTCCAAGTCGCCGACTTCGAGGGTGCGGCACGCAACATCGCGGCCACAACTCTCCGGGCCGTGATCGGGGACATTCCCTTGGACGACGTCCTGGCGAAACGCGATGAGATCAACCAAGTCCTGCGCGCAAAGCTCGATGAGATCACCGAGCGCTGGGGAGTCAAGGTCACCAACGTCGAGATTCGCGAGATCAGCCCACCACCCGGTGTCCAAGAGGCGATGACCCGTCAGATGTCGGCAGAACGAACGCGCCGCGCCGTGGTCACCGAGGCCGACGGTCATCGCGAAGCGTCGATCGCCGTAGCGCAGGGAGACAAGCAGGCAAACATTCTCAAGGCGGAAGGTGAACGACAGGCTGCAATCCTTCGCTCGGAGGGCTTCGCTCTCGCTCTGAAGACCGTCTTCGAGGCCGCGCAGGGCGTCGACGCGAAGACCATGGGATTGCAGTACCTCGAGGCCCTGAAGGCTCTTGGTGCTTCACCGTCCACCAAATTCGTCGTTCCCCTCGAGTTCACGGGGCTCCTCAAAGGTATCGGCGGCATGGCCGGGGAGGCCTTCGCCGGAGAAGGCGCCGGCAAGAAATCCAAGACGCCGTTAGCACCAAGATGAACGAGCCGTCCGACATGCCATCGGACTGGGACGAGCGTTCGACGCTGACAACAGTTTTGGACTACGCCAGGTCCACCGTCCACAGGAAGTGCGCCGGCCTCTCCGACGCGGACGCCCGTGCGGCCCTGCTTCCCAACTCACCGCTGATGACGTTGAAGGGAATCGTTAATCACCTGCGGTGGGTGGAGCATTCGTGGTTCGAAACGAGGTTTCTCGGCGAAGAGGACCGGGGCCCCTGGACGGACGAGGACCCCGACCGCGAGTTTCGTATCGCCGTTGACGAGCCGATGCCGGTCCTGCTCGACGCTTACGAGGAGCAGTGCCGACGTAGCCGGGCGATCGCAACTTCCAGCGATCTGGATGATCTATCCGTGTACGTAAGGAAAGGCGAGCCGGTCACACTTCGCTGGATCATGCTGCACATGCTGGAGGAAACCGCGCGCCACAACGGCCACATCGACATCATCCGCGAGACACTCGACGGCACCGTAGGCGCCTAGCGAGCCTCACCCCACCGGCCTTTAAAAGCCCGGTCCGCCGCTTGGTCTCAGATGATCAAAGATTGAGCAGGCCCTGCACGATCGTGCAGTTGACCCGGTGGACGACTCCGCCCTCGTCCGGACGGTTCGCGTGCCCGCCGGTCGGGTCAAGGGGTTCGACGTTCGTCCGAACCGTGCCCGAAACAACTCCCGACTCGGGGCATGGATTTGGCTTCTGCTTGCCGCAGCTTGGAGGAGTGCCGCCGGGGTTTTGCGATTTCGGGGGGCATGCGTCGCCTGAGGCAACGCCGACCACTCCCAGAACGAGCACGAGTAGCACCAGCAAGGCGATCCTTCGCATCGGCCTACCTCCCCCTATAGAAGACATCTACGGTGTAAGGATACGCCAGGGCGATGAAAGCCGTCAAAGTCGGATAGCTGGGCGGGCGGCAGGGAACCGTCCGGGTCGCCGACTTCAGGCCGTACCGCTGGTAGCAGGGAACCGTGATGCAGTGCTTAGGCCCACGTTCCCGACGTCATTTGCGATAATGGCGCTGTGGGAAGCACCGGCTCGGTGGGACGGGAAGCCCGGTCGGGGGACGATGACCCCGGCCATCCGGCAGGCCGGCTCTCGATCATCGCCCTGGCGGGCTCGGTCGCCGTCTATGCGCTCTTCGCCGGTACGTCCCCGGGCCGGCGAGCCGACGCCGAGGTGCTTTACCGCGACCTCGATTGGACCTGGGAGTGGCCGGCGCGGGCCCTGGCGACGACCGTCTGGCCGCCGCTTATAGTCCTGGCCGTCCTCGGGCTGTGTTGGATCGCGCTTCGCGACCGCCGGCCCGCCGACGCACTGCGAGCGGTCGTCCTGGTCGCTGCTACCTTGGTGCTTTCACGCCTGGTCGAGGAGGCGCTCAAGACACTGGACCCGATCGGGGTCGAGAAAGCGCGCGCTCTGGGTCCGGGTTGGTACCCGAGCGGACACGCCGCCGCGGCGATGTCGCTCGGTCTTGCGGCGCTCCTCGTCTCGCCGCCTCGCCTCCGCACCCGAGCGCTGCTCCTGGCGGCGGGCGTCTGGCCCGCCATGGTGGGCTGGGCGATCCTGGCGGACGCCGGGCATCACCCCACGATGTGGTCGGCGGCGTCCTGCTGGCGACCGCGATCGCAGGCGCGCTCGCCCTCGGCCGCCGCGCTCGCGTGCAGGCGCAGTGCCTGCTGCCCTGGCGCGCCATTAACTTGACGATCGGGGCGCTCGTGGCCACCGCTTTGTTGCTGGCCGCCGTTGACGGCTTACGGATTCCCCACTCGATCTTCCAGCCCGCGCTCATCCTCCCGGGCGCCGCCGTGGCGGCGCTGGTACTGGGCCTCGTCCATGCGTTCGATCGGGCGCTGGCCGGGGAGGCGGCGGGCGCGTCCGGACGGTTGTCCGCGCCGGGTCACGCAGGTTCTACGGCCCGGGCGCGCTCGTCGTGCTGAGCTTCGCCGCCAGAGAAAACGCAGACGTTCTTGTCCTCTGCTACCACGCAGTGAGCGAGCGGTGGCCGGCACCGCTTTCGGTGACCCCTCGCGCGCTGCGGTCGCAACTCGAACGGCTGCTGCAGCGAGGATACCGTGGCGTCACGTTCGCCGACGCGGTCGCCACCCCGGATTCGGGCAAGCGAGTTGCCGTGACCTTCGACGACGGGTTCCGGTCCGTTCTAGACGGCGCCTTGCCGATCCTCTCGGACCTCGGTCTAGTGGCGACGCTCTTCGTACCCACCGCCTTTGTCGGGTCCGGCGAGCCGATGCGCTGGCCCCGCATCGACCGCTGGCTCGGCGGTCCCTACGAGCGCGAGCTGACGCCGCTGTCGTGGGACGAGGTGGCGGCGCTCGCGGCGGCCGGGTGGGAGGTCGGCTCACACCCCCGGACGCACCCACCGCTCCCGCCG